>PWNH01000125.1 GCA_003557905.1 Methanomassiliicoccaceae archaeon
GCTCGGCTCCTACAGGGGCAGGCTCTCCCCTAACCCTCCATATCTCACCGCCCTTCTACTACGCGCGCCGATCTGCTCGCCGTGACGGGGCGTACTCCCTGCAGCCGGCTCGACGTAGTGTCAGCTACGCCTTCGCCGGCTTCCGGTCCGTGCCCCCCGTCACAGCGGCACCTCGACGCCCTCGCGACGAATGGCGGTGAGAAATGCGGGCTAGGTCGAACTCCGGTCAGGGAAGCGTGACCGGGCATCGAGCGGTCAAGGCGAGGGCCTTCCGCCGGCTTGTTAAAGGGGTGGTTTCGGGGCCGGAATGCGCGGTCCAAGAACGAATAACCATGCCCTTTCTCGATAAGAACGTATGAATGACAGGCTGTTGCCGAGGTCCGACCCCAACCCACACAACCTGCGTGAACGACAGACAGTTACGGAGGTCCGACTTCAACCCACCCGCGGGTCAGGTCAGTATAAGTACACCGCGCCGGCGCGGGCGGCGGAGTTGTCGCTCTGGTCTCCGTTTATGCCGATGGCGGCGCTGGCCTCCAAGGGCGCGCCGACGGCGAGGGTGCTGCCGTCAGCGGAGAGGTCGACGGACCGGCCGAATTCATCGCCGGAATCGGTGTTGGAGGCTTTGACGTAGGCCTGGTGTGACCAGACGTCAGTAGCAGTGCGGGTGAAGACGTATGCGGCGCCGGCGTCGAAGGCAGAGTTGTCGTTCTGGTCTCCGTTTATACCGGTGGCGGCGCTGGCCTCGCCGATCGCGCCGACGGCTAGCGTGCTGCCGTCGCCGGAGAGGGCGACGGGAAAGCCGAAAATGTCGACGGCGTCGGTGTTGGAGGCCTTGACGTAGGCCTGCTGCGACCAAACTCCAGCGGCGGTGCGGTTGAAAACATAGACGGCGCCGGCGGCGAAGGCGGAGTTGTCGCTCTGGTCTCCGTTTATGCCGATGGCGGCGCTGGCCTCCAAGGGCGCGCCGACGGCGAGGGTGGTGCCGTCAGCGGAGAGGGCGACCGAGAAGCCGAACTGATCGTTGGCGTCGGTGTTGGAGGCCTTGACGTAGGCTTGCTGGCTCCAGGCGCCGGCGGTGGTGCGGGTAAATAGATAGACGGCGCCGGCGTTGGCGGCGGAGTTGTCGTTCTGGTTGCCGCCGATGCCGGTGGCGGCGCTGTCTTCGCCTGATGCGCCGACCACGAGGGTGCTGCCGTCGCTGGAGAGAGCGACGGAGCCGCCGAAGAGATCGCCGGCATCGGTGTTGGAGGCCTTCACGTAGGCCTGCTGTGACCAGAATCCAGCGGCGGTGCGGGTGAAGACGTAGACGGCGCCGGCGCGGGCGGCGGAGTTGTCGTTCTGGTCTCCGTTTATACCGGTCGCGGCGCTATCCTCGAACCACGCGCCGACGGCGAGGGTGCTGCCGTCGCCGGAGAGAGCGACGGACCGGCCGAACTGATCGTCGACGTCGGTGTTGGAGGCTTTGACGTAGGCCTGCTGCGACCACCCGGCGGCGCGGGTGGTGCGTGCGAAGACGTAGACAGCGCCGGCGCGGGCGGCGGAGTTGTCGTTCTGGTCTCCGTTTATGCCGATGGCGGCGCTGGCCTCGCCGATCGCGCCGACGGCGAGGGTGGTGCCGTCGCCGGAAAGGGCAACGGACCAGCCGAACTGGTCGCCGGCATCGGTGTTGGAGGCCTTCACGTAGGCCTGCTGTGACCAGAATCCAGCGGTGGTGCGGGTAAAGACATAGACGGCGCCGGCATCGGCGGCGGAGTTGTCGTTCTGGTTGCCGTCGATGCCGGTGGCGGCGCTGGCCTCAAAGGGCGCGCCGACGGCGAGGGTGCTGCCGTCGGCGGAGAGGGCGACGGACCGGCCGAACTGATCGCCGGCATCGGTGTTGGAGGCCTTGAAGTAGCCGATCGCCTGGTCGAGCGTGCCGCTGACAAACACGGGTATGGAATCGGCGCAGCCTGCATTGTTGCAGGCCTGGAGTATGTAGCTGGCGTTCACGCGTGCCGGCAGGAACACCACCAGATCATGGCTTACGGCATCGGCGGCGATTGTGGCGACCTGCGTGTAACCGGAGAACCCGTCGGGGTTCTCCAGCAGCCGGTATTCAGTCGTGTCGCTGACGCCTGTCCAGGTGAACCGGAAGGTCTTGATGCTGTCGGCTTCGAGGCTGAGCGAAGGCTCGGCCGGTGTTGCCGCCCGACCGCTACTACCGCCACCCCCACTGTCGCAGCCCACCAGTGCGAGAAGTAGCAAGGAGAACAGACACAGTGGCCAGACGCAGTCCGCCAGCCATGCCTTGAACTTTGTTTTCATTGCTATACAGCCCTGCAACGAAGCCTGTATAGAATGCGGCACAGGTACCGCGCAGTGGTGGGGACGCCAATCCTGCGCCGGTAACTTACGAGGAAGTATAGATCCTCCTACCAGGTGCGCAGGCGGAATTAAAGTCCGCGGGCGGACACCATGGCACTCCGGCCAGCACTCCACTCCGGGGTCGGACCTCGGCA
>PWNH01000053.1 GCA_003557905.1 Methanomassiliicoccaceae archaeon
ATGGAGTTGTTAGCGTTTACTCTTAATGCGTTAGGAGCAAACCTAAAAAGAACTGGAAGAATAAACGATTTCGTATTGGAGTCGTTGGTACAGGATGCAGAGCAGCCGGATACAGTGCTGGTTTCGTTCAGAATATTACCTAGATATCCTGTAAATTATATTAAAGTAGATCTTATATTTTAAAGGAGAAATTATAAATGGCAAATAAATATTTAAGTATAGATGAGTGGGAATTTAATAAGCAACACGTACAGCCCGCTAATATGAAGCTAGATGATGGGATAACATCAGGTAATTTTATATCGTCTGAATCTATTGTGTTGGCAGCTGGACCCGCATCGGTTGGAGGTCCAACTTTCGATCCTACAGAGTTAATACCTATTGGGGTAACCGATGGTATTCAAATTGCGCAGAATAAGAATATGTTGCAGCTGTGGGAAGTTGGTTCCAGATTTCCATACTTTATGCCCGGACGTAACTTTATACAAGGTTCTATGGGACGTGTAGTTTTCAATGGAGATAGCTTACTTGCGGCTTTAACACGTCGTAATGCTGTGGACGGAAACGATCCACAATTTGAAGACAATCCTCCTGGAGGACCATTAGTTGATCCTACTCATCAAGAAGGCAACTTTTATCTAAACTTAGCTTCAGATTATTTCAATCACTCTTTTGGATTAGCAGCATTCTTTAGAGATTCAGAAGGCGATTGGGTAGCTGGATTTTATCTGGAAAACTGTTTTATCCAAAACCATGCTATGTCACTAAGTGCGCAGCAAACAGTGGTAATGGAAAACGTTACAATTCGGATATCAAATATCTGGCCCCTGTCTATAGAAGGACTAATTAGCTAATTTTGGTAGGCTAAAAAAAATCAAGGGGGCTTAACTGCTAAGCCCCTTTGATATTATTGTGTATAAAGACTTCCAATCATTCACTGAAAAGTGATACAGCGCGCCTGTCAAATCGATTGGATTAAAGAGAATTGTTAAGCATCTCTTTGGTCCCAACTCAAACGCCTCTTGGATATACAGAGGATGATCATCCACAAAAAAGTTTGCATTAATTTCGTGTAATATTTTATACTTTTTGTTACCGTTGGTAGAAAATATAACAGGTATATCTTCGTGCCTCATTAAGCGCAAACGATCCTTAGTGTCCCCTTCAGCTTCTTTAGGTCTACTAGTAATACAGCAAATATTCGCATGTTGTTTTAGTATATGTATGTAAGAGTTTGCTGAATCTATAAGAGGTAAGTTAAAGAACCTGCCCTCTTCAGTAAATTTATTTAGATAGTACTCTTTCTTCTCTTCGCTAAACATATTAGACTTAGCAAAGCTATGTACTTTTAAATCCTCTCTTTTATGATTTGTCCCTTCGTGCTCATTTACATAAGCCAAAAATGGATCAATGAAATTAAACACAACTTCATCTAAGTCAAGCGCAATAGTTTGCATAATTCCTTTGTGACTATATCTAATTCTTGATTATTATCTATGAAAGGATGTTTTTCCAATAACTGGAAGATCAGATCAACCTCTTTTTCGCTGGGGTGTTCCAGGATAGATTCATCTAATTCGCCATATAAGGACTCCAATCTTCTACGCTGTTCTGCAGGAGAAATTTTTATTTTTATTAGACGCCATCCGTTTGCGGAAAAGTTTGTGTATTCATTAACAAAGCGTATATCCTCGATAACCGCTCCAGGAACATCTGATAAATTATTGGCTCGCGCCTCTGCCAGCTTAATCCAAAAAGAGGAATCAATATTATTACGAAACCCATCAGTTCCCAAATATTGTAATCGTTTCCTCGGTTTTGGATGTTCTCTAGGAATGCTTTTAGCTCTATTAAAAATTTGTATTACCATAGCTATCTGCATTCTATCTAGCGGATAATATGGATGGATATGCTTATCATAAATATCTATAAAAGGTACATTATTTTCAATGTCCTTTTCCATCTCTTTTATAGGAGAAGCCAAGCTAAGAACTTCAAATCCATAAGAGTCTTTTAGGTAATTGGCTAGAGTAGTTTTACCTGCTCCAGCCTTTCCCACTAATCCAACTTTTAACATCAATTAATTATTTGGTTATTTTGTCCAATATTTGTCTATGTGTGCATCTACCGATATCGGAACTCTGCTCATATATTTTTGAGTAGCGCTATTCATTGCCTCTATTGTTTTATCTCTAACTTCTTCTGCAATGTCTTTGTGCATTTCAACGACAATTTCGTCGTGTACGGTAATTAATAGTTTTGCGTCATAAGATCTTAATGCACGTAAACAGTTAGATAGCGCCGTTTTCATCATCGTAGCATTTCCACTTTGCATCGGAAAGTTGAACGATTCATTTCTGAGACCCCAAAGCTCGTTTGGAGCATCCATATCTACATGTAACGCCCATCTGCGTCTACCATCAAATGGATTTATCAAGCATTGTTCTTTTTTGGCTTGTTCAAATCGCTCGTCAAAGAATTTTCTATTTAGAGGAAAAGTTTCCCAATAACGTTTTAGAATTTCCTTTGCTGAATTGAAAGATAATCCTGTTTTAGCAGCTAATTTAGTGGGCCCACCACCATAGTTAACTAGAAAGTTTACAGTCTTTGCATAGTCGCGTAATTCTGCATTTTCCCCCGGATCATCAGGGCCTAAAGTTCCAGCTTTTCGTATGGTTTTTCCGAACAGTATTGACGCTACGTGTGCGTGTGCATCCAGACCTTGTTCAAATATTCTTACGTATTCCGGTTCCCCAGATAGCTCTGCGAGTATGCCTAATTCAAATTGACCATAGTCCGCAGTTAGTATGCGATAATCCGGATGCTGTGCTTGAAAGCAATGCCTGTATCGATTATCCCTTGGTATGTTTTGCGCGCTTGGATCGCTTGAAGAGTATCGACCTGTCTCTGCACCCAATTGATTGAATGTAGGATGGATCCTATCTGTGATAGGATGCACATGATCCTGCAAGAACTTCAATCCATACGTACTTATACGTTTGGCATGTTCTCGGTATTCCAATATTGCATCAATTACAGGATGGTCGATTTTCTTTAGCTCGGCTTCAGCAGTAGATTCTATTTCTCTGCCCAAAAGCTTCGATAAGGCTTTCTTTAACTGCACGGGGCTATTATAGTTTATGTTTAGATTATCAAAAAGGTTGGTATCAGAAATAACTTCATTAAAATGCTCATCTAGCTTTTTAACAGCTATTTCTAATTGATCTCTGGCATAACCTTCCAACGACATCCACGCCTGTTGATTAATGTATATACCATTTAATTCCATTTCGGCCGTTGGCGCTATGGCGTAATTTTCAACCTTAGCGGCTTCTGTTAAACCGTCACGTTTTAAAACCTCAGATTGTTTAAAGAATATTGTTTCAAGATGTAATACATCTTCTCCAGAATATTGTATTTGAGATAACGTAAACTCATCTCCGTACGACATTTTTCCGAAGGTTGCTCTAACATCTTTATTAACTTTTGCATCGGTGTATTTTCGTACAAGATCTTCAAGACTAAATCCTGATTTTCGTCGACCATTCATTATTAGCATTTCAGCTAGCATAGTATCATAAATTTTCGGTATCGATACATCGTATACCTTTTTAATAAATTTATAATCGAACTTGGCATTTTGTATAATGAACAGCTTGTCTTCTCGTCTCAGAATTTCTAACAATCTGTTTATTTTGTTTCCCATTCGAGCAACATCAAATACGAAACTATTTCTCCTATTACCCATACTAATCAGTAATAAGTGATTTAGGTATGGGTCAAATCCAGTAGTTTCTGTATCTAAGCTTATAATGCTGGTTTCTTTTAGAAAGTTTATGGCTCTATCCAGAATTAAACTTCTGGATCCATCCACATAAGTTATATGATTCATTATTGTTTTTGGTTAATCTTTTATTGGCTCGAATTTACCGCGCCTGTTAAATCTTCGTAACTCCTTTAAAGCCTTAGTTTTTATTTGTCGAATTCGTTCTCGTGTTAAATCAAGTGCGTCCCCTATTTCTTCCAGAGTATACGGACGTTCATGCTCTATTCCAAAATACATTTTGATAATAATACGTTCTCGATCCTCGAGTTTATTAACTACGTTTCGTATTTCTCTTTGAACCCCCTCGACAATCATAGCTTCATCTGGTGAGGCTACATCCGAATTTTCGATAGAATCTAATACTTCTAGATCATCCGAATCATGCACTTTATCGTGATAACTAAAGCTCGACTGATCCACTACATCAGACAACTCATAATCGGCGGAGTCCAACAATTCCTGTAATGTAGGATCTCGCTGAAGTTTTTGCTGCAAGTTTCTTTCGTTTTTACGTAGCTTGCCGAGTATGTGTATCCGATTTGCGGGCAATCTTACGTGTCTTTTGTAGTCATGCAACATCGCTAGAATGGATTGACGTATCCACCACCCCGCGTATGTAATGAATCTAGTGTTTTTTGTTTCATCGAATTTGGCTATGGCTTTTAAAATACCAATATTACCTTCTGCAACGATGTCTTCAAATGGAACACCTTGACCTTGGTATTGCTTAGCTATTGATAGCACAAATCGTAAATTACTTTTTACTAATAAGTCTTGAGATATCTTGCAACCACCTTTGGCTCGAATGGCCAATTGAGTTTGTTCGTACGGTGATAATACTTTGCATGCCTCAAGCTCTTTTAAATAAGTTTGTAAACTTTTCATATAAATATATTGATTATCATAGATCGGTTTCAGCTCTTTTATCTGTTTCCGACTTTTGTCTTCCAAACCAGAAAATTTTGAAAGGCTTACCTCGTTTTTTGTAAAGAATCGTAACTGCAGTGCCAACGCTGCCTCCTAATCCGTAAAAGATTAAATTTAAAAGAAAATCCGGCCCAACTATCATTGTATAGAACACACCGTATGTAAGCATTGTGAGTATAAATGAAAATACTGCAGCCAACATAGGTTTCTTTTCGTAGATAGCTATATACCACACTGTTACTACTAGGTCAGTTGCTAGCCCTGCTAAAAAATATAATATTAACTCTATCATTTTTTCTTCCGCTCATAGTGGATTATCATTTCTAATCTGCCTAGAACATTTGATGTCGCTCTTAATAGATATGGATGAGAATGTCTATCAGTATATTTTTTTAGCTCATCATATTCATCTAAGAGTTTTTCAGGCCTTCGTAGTCATAAGTCTCCAATGCCCTGGCTTCATAGTCATCTATCTTATCGTATAATTTCTTGCTACTATTGGCCCCGGAAATTACTAGATAAACTAAAAGGCCCAATATTCCAAAAATTATAATAAATACTAAAATATCTCCCATCTAATACTCCTTTAAAAGGGCCCCATAAATGAGGCCCGTGTTTATGAAAATACTTGTACATATTTAGATGGTACGGGCTCGTTTCTAAAATGGTTTAACAGAAATTGCGCGCCAATGGTTGCAATAATTCTATTACCCAACTGAACTATACCCGCTTCTAATTCATAAGCCAATTGACAGCTAGTCGTGTCATTTCCCGCATCCTTGGGCAGTGTATCGACAAGACCTTTTAATGTCTGGTTTTTGTGCTTGCAGTACGCTGCTACCCTTGTACCTTCGGCTCTTAAATCCATCCAAAAATCGATATCATTTTTCATCACGTATTGAAACAACATTTTACGGAAGACGGCGTTATCTACACCGCATATGATGATATCATATCCCTTAAAATCTTTGGGATCTTCTATGTATTTAGGTTCAGAAAAGAATAAGTAACGCTCTGACAAAGAATCTGCTTTGTTCTTCAACACATCACTTATTGTAAAGTTTTGATATAATAGATTTTTCTCCTCTACTAGATCGCCATCATAGATGGTGAATTCAACATCTGCTGGTAATTGGCTGGTCTGTACTAAGTCATACAGATCTCTTACCAACCACGAGTTAATTCCTCCTGCTCCAGCCAACATCACTTGTTTACTCATACTATACTTATATCTATCTCCTCAAAATGATTCCCAATCCATATGTACCCCTTGAGTTCGTTGTCGGGTACACTATATATTAAGTAACTAGTTTTTAATTTTTGGTTCTTTGCGTCGTTTATATCGTACCGAGATGGGATAGCCTTTCCTAATGGATGTGAATGAACAATTCCACACAAATAAATGTCTGATTGTTTATCCGAATAGTTAGTTATGTCTAAAGTTTGCATTAACTGCAAGGGGTCCATAACAAAGTCCCACTTAGGATCATTAGTTTATACATTATCAATCAAATGAAATCTGTCGATATAAAAATCATTCTCCACTCTGCGTCCAGTTAATAGCCCGCATATTTCGTGCGGGCTATTCGCTGTAGAAATGTCTTTTATGAAGTTTAAGGTGTCTTTACCTATATATAACATTTATCCACCCATAATTGCGAATCCTAAGCTGATATTATCAGCACTTTCCAGATCTTCTTCTGTCAAGTCGTCTACGTTCGCAATGTGATTAGTACCGAGGTATAGGAGGTATCCCTCATTAACCTTATCCTTTATTAAATCTAGAGCATCCTTGTGCTCCAGAGGGATAATATCGGTACCTGTAGGATTGTAGATTTTAATTCTTAATTTGCTGCTCATTATTGTAATGTATTTATCATTTTAGCTAGTCTAGAATCATTTGCTAACGCGTAAATTCTGTTGATTAATCGTGCGTTGTTAGCATATTCATTTTGGCCTTTATCGACCATACACAGATATCGACCAGTAGGGTATTCGTAAACCTTTAGGTCTTCTTTGTCAATTACGTATTGACGTTTTTGACCATTTACCAGGTATCCATTAACGGTCTTGTTGGTCTTTAGTTGGGCACTTAACTCTTGGACATCAAATAACTTTAGAGTTTCTTCCAAAGTTTCCTTGTCTTTCTTGGCTTCTTCTTCCCAGAGTTTTCGGCCATCTCTAATAATCTGTCCAATTTGTTCTGCAGTTAATCCAACGATTTTATCATTTAAGAGTGTGTCAATAATTTTTGGTAGATCCACAAAGTGTCTTTCAACCATAGCTAGTAGCCTACCGATATTCTTTATAGGTATTAGGTCCTTACCCAACTGAATATAATTTCTATTTTTAACACGTTTTAATATGATTTTGAATTTTAACTGCTCGTTTAGAATGTTATCTCTAACGTTTAAAGATATGCCCGATGCTAAGTATTTGTGTATACGTATTGAACATTTAGATACTTTTTTCAAAAATAAATTATAGTCTTCAACTTTATCGTAACATAACGCGCGACTAAGTGAATCTATTACTTCTTGTGCATTAATCCTAATATCATTTATTTTCCAAACTGAAGACTTGGACTTAGGCGTAATACGATTTTCTTTTTTGAGTGTATAGTTAATATTTCCGATTGTTCCAGTTGTCACGCCGACTTTGTTCGTGGTAAGATAGGCTTTTGCTAATAATGTCTCGAATACACGATCAAAGTTTAAATGATCGTCTCTGTATGAGTACGAAAGACGATGCAAGACTTCGGATACGTCTACACCACTGTTAGATATAACTTGACCTTCATAAGTTACTGTCTTGTTAGTGAAGTCCATATCGTTAAATGAAAATGGTTTGTTATCTTCTAAACCATCTATCAATCCCCGTAGTCTTTCCTTTATTTGTCGAGAAGCGTTTGCTTCAGCTTGTCTGCTTGCTTCTAAACGATTATTTTGAACTATTAATTTATCTATAGTTCTATTGTCTACGGTTAAGAACTTTCTTCTTCGTAGTTCAGTATCAAATATATACTTATTTTCCGGAAAAACTGGAGCATCATCGGTGAAATAAATGTTTCCTGGAACAAAATCGTCACTACCGCGGTATCTGGAATATACTTGCTCTGGTATAAAGAATCTACCTGGATCAGTGTAGTTGTATTGCCTGTCTTCAGGATACACTACATAATAGGATAGAAATTTGCTATAATACCGACTAAAGTTCGATGTACCCACCGCAATTCTAGCATTATCAGAAAGTGTTATAACGTCCATTATATATGAAACATAGTCGGGTACTGATTCGAACTCCTCATATTTTATTTTACGATTTTTAATCTTTGGTGCGTCTAACACCCAAGTCAGTGCATCGAAGGTTGCATCTTCTAATGTACCTAGTTTATCTGATTTTAAAGCAAAGAGACCTTTTCGTATAAATTCTTTTAGTTCATTCTCTGAATTCAGAATCATTTCTTTATGTGGAGCTTTCTCCGGATCATTTCCCCAATAATCAGCTCCCTCTTCCTCTAAATCTCTATGGTCCTCTACATATAGATTAGTAATTTTATTATTGTAGAGTGTGTAAGTTGTTTCTAAAATTTCAGCTAGAGATTTTAAGTGCTTCAGTGTACTAAATGGTACATCGTAAGCTAGCAATATGTTTACAGCGTTCATAGATATTATTTTATCTGCGCCAGAATCTAGCAGGCTTAGCACCGTTGCCGTATTGTCAACTGGATAAAGCTCTGCTTTTATGTTATATTTCCAGGGATTGACCCCTAGTATAAAGTTATCTGATACCTTTTTAATAAAGTAGTTGTGTGTAAACGTATCTAGATTATTGTCTTTGGTATCCTCTACAATCTTGTTAATTTTTTCTACATCTTTGGCATTAATGTCAAAGTTATAAATTTTCGCATATGTTAACAAATTCTCAATTGTAATTTGATGCGAATCTCTCATTCCTCTCATCTGTTCCTGTCTGCCTGGTTAAATTTATAGAGACTATTATAATGCACATGTTGTTTTAAATAATTTTGTTTTTCAGTCCGCATTTCATTCATGCGGTTGATTCTCATGTGTTGTTTAATTATCCAATGGACCTTTTCTTCATCCACTGGAAATAAATATTTTTTGTGGTATGCCTTGAATATCCTGGCGCTTACATGCTCGTGTGCATGATAAGTCATATGGTCTGGATTTCGTTTATGCGGTTTGGCGGTATAGAGTTTTCCCAAATCGTGAAATACGGCAGCCACGAATAAATCGACATCCGGTATTAATTGATTAGCCACATTTTCCAGATGAATAAATAAATATTTTTCTGGGTGATGTGGATTCTTTTGGTCAAAGTCTTTTGTTAAAATAAGTTCCGGTATGTAATAGAATACTTCATTCAGGATTATCCCGCTTGGTAGCATCTTCATTGTCTTCAATTAACTTAAATGTTTTGAATGGTAGGGATATGGGTACCATCTCCCCATTATTTAAGGTTAAAATAATGCTGGATCCAATAAATATGTTTTTAACGCTGGCGTATGTTTTAACGCCGCTTTCGTACGAAATAACAACGGTCATAGACCCTCCGTATATTCTTATACCACATGTGGGACAGCCTGTTATGTCCAAAGGTATAATTCTATTACACTTAGGACAAAAATAACCTTTACATTTCTTGGACTTTATCATAATTTAGAAATAAAAAATTCGACCACTGTGGGAATAAGCAGTCACCTCATCTGTCTGTAGGCAACGAATTCCTGTCCTGCTAGGCCATCAGGGAAGCATACCTGATTTAACTCTAACTTGCGCGTTTCCGCTGTTGCTTTTTATATAAATTCGGGGTTAGACTGCAACCCCAGCCCATAAAGCACAGTGGTCGACAATACTTCCGAGGTAATGTAGGATTAATCCATTATCTCATTAACCAAGATTCTAAATAGAGTTTATCATAATAGGTTTATACGATAAATGTGCCATACGCCCCTGTGTGGAACTTGGAATTCTGTAAGCAGTCATTCCTGAGCTATTTAAAGAATCCATTGGTGGAGAAGTATTAGTTATTGGTGGACCTGCCGGGCTCCGATTCCCGAGTCCTATCTATGTCAGGTATAAAGTCATTCACACCATAGCCCGTTTTAGATCTTTAACTTTCAAGTATGAAC
>PWNH01000045.1 GCA_003557905.1 Methanomassiliicoccaceae archaeon
GAATTCACCGAGAAATAAAGTGATGGTCATGCTTTCAGAGTTATTGAACAAACGACCCATCAAAACAGCGGATGACAAATTCCATGACTGGTTGTCCGCTCAGATGGCTCCGATCGTCTCCGATATAAAGAGACCGTTTAGATATGCAACGGAATGGATCAGGGTCAAGACCGACAGGAGCCCATCTGTTGAAAAGATATTTGCAAATGTGGAGTGCCCTCTAGATGAGGAAGGTAGGCGCATTGTGATAAGTGTCTCAGACCTCTCAAAGATTTTTGGCAAGTCCCCGGAGAACGCTTTACCATTGTTGGAAAAGGGAAAGAGCAAGGATGAGATATTGCGTGCGACCGGGAACACGGTCGGACTCTTTGATGTTACATTCGATGTCAAAGAGGGAGAGATTTTCGTTCTAATGGGACTGTCGGGTTCAGGCAAGTCTACTCTGGAGAGATGCCTGAACCGCCTGATCGAACCAACTATAGGCAAGGTGATGGTGGAAGGTCTCGACTTCACAGCCCTAAAAACAGATGCGCTAAGGGCAGTCCGAAGGAAGAAGATGTCGATGGTCTTCCAGAATTTCGGCCTTATGCCCCATCGGGATGTCAAGAACAATGTAGCTTACGGTCTTGAGATGCAAGGCGTATCTGAGACGGAACGTCTAAAAATTGCCCAAGAGACTATTGAAATGGTGGGTTTGTCAGGTTATGAGAATTCGCTGCCCAAGAACCTCAGCGGAGGAATGAAGCAACGGGTTGGCCTGGCTAGAGCTCTTGCCACCGGCCCAGATATTCTTTTCATGGATGAGGCATTCAGCGCTCTGGATCCGCTTATCAGAAGGGATATGCAGGACGAGCTCCTCAAAATTCAGGGCGAACTTGGAAAAACGATTGTCTTCGTTACCCATGATCTTGATGAAGCTTTGAAACTGGGTGACAGGATTGCACTAATGAAGGACGGTCGTATAGTCCAGATAGGCACTGCAGAAGACATTCTGCAGAGGCCTGCTGATGAATACGTGTCCCGTTTTGTTGAGGACGTAGATAGGACGAGAATTCTGACTGCGGGTGTCTTCATGAGAAAACCTTTGGATGTGGTTTTTATGACCCAAGGTCCAAGAACGGCCTTGAAACTCATGGAGGATAATGATAGCACTACGATTTTTGCTGTTGATAAGAAACGCCGTCTTCAGGGATTGATTGAATCAGATGATGCCTTAAGGGCTGTCAGAGCAAAAGATACACTCCAGAGTGTTTTGATTACAGACATACCATCCGTGAGTACCGATACGCCGATGTGTGATGTGATTCAGTTGCTTGTAACAAACAACTTCCCCATACCGGTCGTTGATGATGACAACATCCTGTTAGGAGTTGTCAGACCTGCAGCCGCGGTTGAGGCACTAAACGTCGGAGGTGATGTGTGTGACCTTTAAGGTTGGGGATTATGCTGAAAGAGGTGTAGATCTAATTGAGATCTATTTCGGATGGCTGCTCCTAGGTATCAACGATATATTACGTTGGGCCACCTTCGAATTGGGCAGTTTCTTGAGAGCCTTGGATCCAATGTTGTTTATGATAATTGCATTCTTCATTTCAATATTGATAACTAAGAGATTTATTCTTTCTTTGTTGATTGTCGCAGGCTTTTACGTCATCTATTGGATGGGCTATTGGATAAGTGCGATGACGACTCTGAATATGACACTAATAGCGACATTCGCAGCAATCCTCATCGCCATACCTCTTGGCATTTGGGCCGCTAAGAGTGAACGAGTCAATCCCATTGTAAAGATGCTGATGGATTTCATGCAGACCATGCCTGCTTTCGTCTATCTGATTCCTGCAGTGATATTCTTTGGATTGGGGGTTGTTCCAGGAGTTATCGCGACGGTTATCTTTGCATTACCGCCTACGGTCAGATTGACCAATCTCGGTATAAGGCAGGTGCCTGTGGAAATGAATGAGGTTGCTGATTCATTCGGTTCGAGCGGATGGCAGAAGCTGACTAAAGTTCAGATGCCCATTGCCATGCCCTCGATAATGGCCGGAGTGAATCAAACCATTATGCTATCACTCTCAATGGTGGTTATCGCAGCCATGATCGGAGGCGGAGGCCTCGGCGGGGACATTATAAGGTCCCTTTCCCGAATTGATGTCGGGATGGGCTTCGAAGCCGGTTTGGCTGTTGTAATAATCGCCATGATCCTAGATAGACTCACACAGTCTGTCCGGAGAGAAAACTGAGCGCGTGACGCTCAGTAAAGGAGGAAACAAAAATGAAAAGCCAATACAAAACTGCGGCCGTAGTTGCAGTGGCACTAGTCCTCGTTGGGGCAGTGATATTCGTCACTACTTCGGATGAGGTAGAGGCAGATGTCAAAATCGGCCTAGTAGCTTGGGACTGTGCCATAGCGTCTTCGAACGTCATGAAACTAGTTTTAGAGGAAGAAGGTTACAGCGTCGAACTGGTTGAGACTGAGGCTGGTCCAATGTACACTGGATTATCCCAAGGTAATACCGATGTGACGCTGACCGCCTGGCTACCCTTCACTCATGCCACCTATTGGACAACATATGGTGATGATCTGGAGGAGCTTGGAAGGCACATAGAGGGTGAGGCCAAGATTGGTCTTGTTGTGCCCAACTACACAGCCGAAGCCCTAGGACTCAAAACCATAGGTGACCTGCAGGGCCAGGAAGGCGAATTCGGTGGTGAAATCATCGGAATCGATGCTGGAGCTGGAATAATGACGGCAACCGAGAACGCTATTGACAACTATTCTCTGGCGATGACTCTTGTCGAGCGCTCCACTGCTGGAATGCTTTCTGCCCTGGATGCTGCCCTCGATGCTGGTGAACACATAGCTGTCACCCTATGGGACCCTCACTGGGCTTTTGCAGCCTACAACACTGATGATTATCATCTAGTGTATCTAGAGGACCCCACTGAGCAGTATGGACAGGCCGAGGACATCGTGACTCTGGCCCACAAAGACTTCGCAACCAACAACCCTGAGCTGGCTGCTATCTTGACCAACTTCAACTGGACTGTCGCTGACATGAACCAGGTGATGGATCTTCAGCAGGAGCACGGTGAGGTCACTGGGGCCCAGATGTGGATAAACGAGAACCGGGATAAGGTTGACGGTTGGCTAGGAAAGTAATTCCACAATCGGACAGTTTCCATAAACTCTTTAAAAAACTCCCTTCAATGATTTTTTTATATAACTATTCAACAGATATTCTTTGATTTATCGATGAAGGTTTCTAATGCGGCTGGAACCTTGTGCAATTCACCGCCCCCACCTTGAGCGAAATCAGGTTTGCCGCCACCTCCGCCGCCTACGGTCTTCATGATCTCCTTGAGAACGTCACGGCAATCCACATCAACATTCTTCCCTCGTGACACCAGGATCCTCACCTTGGGCCCGGGGGCAGCCACTACGGCCAGCACATCAGGGTTCTCGGACAGTGTCTTGGATATCTGGTCCACATCCTCCCCTTCGGCCGCCATGTGGCATATGACTCTGACGCCATCCACATCAACGGCTTTCGAGAGCAGGTCGCCGCTGGCGTTCTGGCTCAGCTCACACTTGAGGCTGTCCAATGCCTTCTGCGCGCTGCGCAGTTCGGTGCGTGTGCGAGCCACAGCATCCCTGACCTGGTTGCGCGGGACGTTCAACTCCTCGCTGACCGCCGCAACGGTGTCGCGGTCGTCCTGCATCGCTTTTACCGCGGCCATTCCCGAAACGTACTCGATACGCACGACTCCGTCCTGTATCCGCTTGGAGCGGACGATCCGTATCGGGCCGATCTTGCCGGTACGGTCTACATGCAACCCTCCGCAGGCCTCGGAATCAACGTCAGGGATGCTCACGACGCGAATCATCTTCCCCGGCACAGTTCCTCCTTGGTACAGGCGGAAACCGTACTTGGACTCCGCCTCGTCACGGGGCACTATCTCTATGGTGGTCGGGATGTCCAACATCACCAGGCGGTTGGACTCCCTCTCTATGATCGTAATATCCTCCGGACTGAAGTTCTCATAGTGAGTGATGTCCAGACGGGCGGAGTCTATGCCTTTGTTGGCTCCCGCCTGCCATATGTGGTTTCCGAACATCTTCTGGCATACGCCGTTTATCACATGAGCGGCGGTGTGATGGCTCATCAACTGCCGTCTTCTCTCCAGGTCGATCCTGCCTCTGACAACGTCACCGATTTTGAATGAATGTCCTGGGACGTTGTGGAACACGGTCCTTCCCGCCTTGACTACCTGGCGGACCTCCTTGCCGGAGAGTGTTCCCAGATCCCATTCCTGTCCGCCGCCCTCGGGGTAGAAGGCGGTACGGTCGAGGACGATGTCATCCCCTAAGACCGCAATCACCTCGGCATCGAACTCCGGCTCCTTCACATCGTCATAGTATAGCGGATATGTTTCGGGAAGGTCACGAGGGAGTTCGGATTCCGTCTCCTCCCTCTGCTCGGCAGCTTCGTGCCTTGTCGTTACTTGGATGTAGAAGTCGTCCGGTATGTCCACCGGTACGTCAGTGAACTCGGCGACTATCTCCGGGTTCAGCCCGTGGGAGTCGTAGAGTTCGATAAGCTTGTCCGCTCCAATACCTTCTCCCGGGGCGAGGCCCTTGGTGAGTTTGGAGACCAACTGTCTACCGCGGGAAAGCGTCTCATGGTATCGGTCCTCCTCGACCTCAACCAGATTCAGGATGTCGGAGCGGTTCGAAGCCAACTCCGGTATCACTGATGAGAACTCATCAACCTGTTTGGCAACAACCTCTGACAATCTAATCTTGAGGCCCAGGTTCCTAATGGAACGCAGAGCACGCCTGACCAGGAGCCGGGCGAAGTAACCCTCCTGAACATTGGATGGGACGACAGCGTCATTCAGCATGATCGCCAGAGCGCGGGAGTGGTCGCATATCACATAGACATCCTCCAGAGGTCCGACGGTGGCCATAAGCTCATCGTAGGACATGCCCAGCCGCGCAGCGGTCTTCTCGCGTATCTCACGTATATCCGCCGCCGTCTTGGCGTTGGTCATCCCGGCGACCTTGGCATACTCCTTCATCACCCTTGGGTCATAACTTATGCCCGCCAGGTCCTTCAGGTCTTCGACCACGGAGCCGAACACCGCCTCGTAGGCCGAGGAGGTCCCCTGGGAGACCCAGCAGATCCTCTCCAGTCCGTAACCGGTGTCCACCACCTGGGTGTCCATGAGCTCGCGGCCCTTGGACGTCTCACGGTACATCATGAACACTAAGGTTGCGACCTCCACGCCATCGAGGATGACCTCGAGACATGGTCCGGAGTTGCCTCCGCCCTCCCACCATTCCTCGATGTAACGCAGTTTGCGGGGGTCCGTCCCCAGCCTCTCGGTGAAGAAGCGGTGGCAGAGCTCCGCCGTTTTGGATTTGAAGTAGATCTCCTCGCGGTCCTTGCGGTTGAACACATGGTGCGCGAGCATCTCGAAGAATGTGAAGTGCCTGCCGGTCTTGCCGACATTGTCGATGTCGTTGAAACGTACACAGGTCTGAGAGATGGTCAACGGGTTGGCCGGCGGCTCTATCGTACCATCTATCACGTACGGTTGGAAATCGTATATCGATGCCTGGGTGAAGAAAACGTCATTCCTCCACCGGGCGACTATGGGGTAGCGGGACACGCGACCATGGCCGTTCTCCTCGAAGAAACTGAGGTAGGCCTCACGCGTCTGATGCAGATCCATCGGCGTGTTCATCGGCGAGTCATCGATGAACGAATACTCGTCACAGGGGGGCTCCCCGCAGCTCTCCCATTCTCCCAAGGACCAGAAAGCGCGCTCACATTTGGGGCACACCGACCTTTTGAAACCATTGTCGTTGAAAAACTCGAGGTCGAAGTCCGATTGACTCATCCTCGAGAGTATTGGGAGGTCCGTATTTAATCTTTCTATGGTCTGGACTCACTCCAGAAGACACCTGTTCCGGGAGTAGTCAATACGCATGTCCAGGACCGTGGGGACATCGTTGTTACGCGCATCCCTTAGAGCGTCATCGATCTCCGATGCCCTCTCGATGATTATGCCCTCTGCACCCATGGAACGCGCCACAGCAGCGATGTCCGTCCTCTGCAGACTGTAGCCCGGGCCTTTGTCCAAAGCTATCTCATGCCTTGTGTCTATCAGACCGAGTGCAGCGTCGTTCCACACCATGACCGTTACCTGGATGTCATGCTCTATTGCGGTCTGGAGCTCTCCGATGCACATCATGAGGCCAGCATCCCCGGTGACCGTGATGCAATGCCGTGACGGGTCAGCGAACTTGACGCCCATTGCGGCAGGCAACCCTATCCCCATGGGGATCATCCCGTTGCTTATCTGGACACTCCCTGCACGCTGGCAAGGCATGTACTCCGCCAACCACAGCATGTGCGCACCGACATCGGAGACCAGAACGGAGTTCTCCATATGTGGGAGCAGGGCCTTTATCGCGGCCACGGGGGTTATGCCATCCCCCTCGGGGTGCTCGGCTGTTATGTGGGCATGATACTCCTCCCGGATGGAGGAGGCCCAGTTTTGCGAATAATCACGCGCCTCCCCTATCATGGGCAATATCGTATTGAGGTCGCCGATCGCGGCCGCTGGAGAATAACAGGGAACGTTCTGCGGCTCATTGGCACTGATGTGCAATATCTCCTTCCCCTGTCTTGAATTCCATATCTCTGGTTGGAACTCCTGCTCATCATAACCGATGGTGATGACCAGGTCCGCCTCCTCTATGCATCTCAACGGTATCCTGTTGCAGGGAAGCCCTACGGAATGCATGCTCAAGGGGTCGTCGAAAGGCATCACCCCCGCTCCCTGCCAGGTATGCAATGCGGGAATACCGTTGCCATGGAGGAATCTTTGTACTGAATCAACCGCCTTGGCCCTTCCCACTCCGGCACCTATTATGGCCACAGGCCGTTCCGACTTGCGTATCGCCTCCTGCAAGGAGGTGAGGTCCGGCGACATCTCTCTCGGCGACCTTTCGATGGCAGGCGGTTCCATCCCCGCCCTGGCGGCCATAATGTCCGCGGGAAGTGAGAGATGAACAGCTCCCGGCCTCTCCGCAAGCGCCAGTTCCATGGCCCTTTGGCATGTGGTGCGGGCGTCATCCGCTGACGCCTCGAAACTGCCTTTGCACACAGCGCTGAACAGACGTGTCTGGTCGATATGCTGTTTACGTGGGTATCCCCTCTCCTTAGCAGGCAGTTCCCCCGTCATAACTAGGAGGGGAGCGAAATCAAGGGTCGCCGTACCCGCTCCCATGACCACATTGGAGGCCCCGGGACCTATGGTTGTCAGGCAGACACCGAGATTACCATCGTACCTTGCCCCGCCGATACCCATGAACGCGGCGGAGTTCTCGTGTCTGGTTATTATGAACTCCACACCATGGGATTCCAGTGAGTCCACCATGTGCACTGTCTCCCCTCCAGGGATGCCGTACACTCTCTTCACGCCTCGGTCGACTAGTGCGTTTGCTATGCGGTCAGAACTTCGATCACTCATACTAACCCAACAGTTCCAGTGCTTTTGCCATCCCTTCCGCGATCGTGCCGCGGTGGATGACGGTAACAACGCCTTTGTTGTCCATGAATTCCCGGGCCAAATCCCCGGCACCGGTGACGAGGACCGCCTTGTGCTCGGAGAGCTGGTCAGCAACCATGTTCAAACGTCGGCGGTGACCCTCACCGACCAACGGGGTGTCCATTTCCTGATTGATCTCCGTCCTTCCGACCTCTTTGAAGTCACCATCGCGTATCTCATAGATGATGAATGTCGATGTGTTCCCCAGTCCGCCGTCCACGTTCAGACCGTCACTGCTGGAAACGGCGACCGTTTCGCTGCGTTTTGGTCCGCTTATCTGCATGGCCTCTCCCGGCCCGCAGGATGATCCACAGGCGGCTTTGGTGAATTCCTGGGACCTGTCTTTCCCCAATAGCCCGATGGCATCGGCGCGGCATTGTTTGCAATGCCTCATCATCTTGACGCCTCCAGAGCATCTGTCCTGCAGATCCTTGCGTTCTTTGGCGGTCGGTGCCCGCTGGTCGGCGAATGCGGTGCCCTCCACAGGTATCAAAGGCAGAATGTTGATGATGTAGACACCAAGCCCCTTCAGAACTTCCACAGCTTCAGGGATGTGGTCCCCGTTTATGTCCGGTATCAGCACCATGTTGGCCTTGACCAGGATGTCCCTCTCTATGGCGCCCTTTATTCCTGCCAGTTGTTGACGGAGAAGGACTTCGGCGGCCTCCTTACCCTCATAACGCTTCCCTTCGAATCTGACGAACTCGTAGATGTTCTTACCCACGTCGGTATCGACGGCATTAATGGTGACAGTGACGAATCCTATCCCCAATTCCTTTATCCTGTCCAGGTTCTGAGGCAACATCAGGCCGTTTGTGGAGAGGCATAGAGTCAGTTCGGGGAACTCCTTCTTCACCATTGACATGGTTTCAAAAGACTCCTCATTGGCCAAAGGGTCCCCGGGGCCGGCTATGGCCACCACGCTGAGTTCAGGGATGTTCTCCTTGACCATCCTTACTTTGTCCAGGGCCTCCGAGGGTGTGAGCACCTCACTTGTGACCCCGGGACGAGATTCGTTGCTGCAGTCGTATTTCCGATTGCAGTAATTGCATTGGATGTTGCATCGTGGTGCCACGGGAAGATGCATGCGGGCGAATTTTGTGTGCGCTTTCTCATTGTAACAGGGGTGAGAATCCAGGGCCTTCTTCAGGCCGGGGGGTACGTTTTGGGTCATCAGCGAGGTGATATCGATGTACCCTTATGTAAATCCTTCAAGTCGACATCATACCTATCATGTTGATAATCAAGGCCGATTTCGCTCTAATAGGGTATTATGATATTATTATGCAGGATTCAACAAGGTTATTATGTAAATCGTTGTTCCTCCAGTCGTGAATGAGGGATTCGACCCCGAGAGCATTCTGCGTTCGCTCAATCAACACATGCCCCGTAAGAGGGTCCTATTGACTGATTTGATCGATTCGGAGAGGCCGCATTACATAGCCAAGGACGGTAGGGACGTGGCCATCCCGCGTTCTGAACTCGAAGCATTGCTGGAATACTGTGACGATATCGAGAGAATCAGGTTGAGGTTGCCGATATACGTGAGCACAGATTCCACATCCAGCGGTCCGGTGTGGAAGGTGGATGGTCTTCTGGAGGCTGCAGTCACATCCCGGATACTGGGAAAAGAGCGCTCGCGGGACGATCTGTTGCTGTTCTATCATCCCCATCTCCGTGAATTGAGGCGGAAATTCCCATCCTGCTTCAATATTTTATATACTCCCTGAGTAATCCCGAGACATAGGCCAGAACAGCGATGGTTTGGTCTGGTAAACTTTATATACCAATTGCCGTGTAACGGGAAATGCGCGATTGTATGATTGCGCTGTCCGGTATGACGGGCGATGAATCCGGGTCGAGCAAAGGGTTATATACCCCCTCGATAATCGGGAGATTCGCCGGTGGCCCAGTAAGATGGGCCGACAATACTGGCTAACGCTTAACAGACCGTGCACCCGCGAAGCATTATGTTTCCCGGGGAAGAGGTATAGGACCCCGATTCAAGGAAGAGGTCGGGTGTTCCGATGATTACCGTTCATACGCAACCTGGACGTGTGCTAGATCATACGCCAGCGGCGATGCTACGCCGTATGGGGGATGGTTCGGCTCGAGCGCCGAGGAAGGTCGTGCCAAGC
>PWNH01000129.1 GCA_003557905.1 Methanomassiliicoccaceae archaeon
AGTGACAGCGTCACAGCAACTGTTGCCGCCTCACCATGAACACCGGCAGCACCAGCATGGCAGTGATGGCGAAAACCAGAACGCCGAGGCACACCGACTCCTCCTCTTCATCCTCCTCTTCAGCAGTGACCGTCACGGTCATGGTGTCCACGGCCTCGTTGCCGGCGGCGTCCTTCACGGTCAGGGTGACCGTGTAAGTTCCTTCCGCTCCGAAGGTATGGGACGGGGACACGCCGTAAAGCGTCACCGTCTCACCGCCGTAGGTGAGGGTCCAGGTGTAATTGGTGACTGCCACGTTATCACTGGACGCGGATCCATCGAATACGACGGAGGTCCCCTCCTCGACCTCGCGATCGTCACCGGCGTTCGCCACCGGGGACGTCTTGTCCACGTTGATGGTGACCGAGGATGTTTCCACGTTGCCGGCGGCGTCTGTAACCCGTAGTTGTAGTGTACGGGATCCATCGTCCAGTAATGTGAATTCATGGCTGTTCACCTTACCGACATCAATCCATGCACCACCGTCCACGGACACCTCTGCGGACCATTCATGTTCTTCCACCACCGTCCATGTCATCTCCACTGTCCCGGTGGAATGGATGCTGTCATCGGTCGGCGAGGTTATGCTGACCTGCGGCGCCACGGTGTCCATGGTCACTGTGAGGGTGGTGACATTCTCATGACCTAGTTCATCGACAGCACGCACCCATAGCACATTGTCACCATCGTCAAGGTCGAAGGTGTGATCATCTGCGGTATCTGCCGCCCACCAAGTGCTGCCGTCATAGGATATGCTCATGGTTACTGGTGAATCATCAGTCACCGTCCATTCCACCAGGATGGTCGAGGCGTTCGTGACGTGTCCATCGGTCGGGGAGCTTATCTCCAGTGACGGCTCGGTGGTGTCGATGTTGACGTTCACATAGGATTGGTTGACGTTCCCAGCAGCATCAATCACACGGACCGAGAGGTTGCGATCCCCTTCGGCTAGGCCAGTGAACTCATGTCCATCAACGGTCCCTATGTCCACCCATGCCCCACCGTCCACGGACACCTCTGCGGTCCAGGGGTTCTCTTCCACCACCGTCCAGTTGACGGTGACCTCGTAGCTGTCGAAGTAGCTCCCCTGCTCCGGCTCATCGATGGTCAAGGAGGGTGGGGTGAGATCCACGACCACGGTTATGTTCCTGAGACGGTCGACCCCGTCCTTGTCTGTGGCGTTCACATACAGGGTGTGCTCCCCTTCGGAGAGGTCGAAGGTATGGTTATCGTCATCACCGAGATGTATCCAATTGATGCCGTCTGAGCTCACATTGATGTGATAATCATGGTCGTACTTGACCGACCATTCCATCAATATCTGGGAGGTGTTGTGGTAACTGTTGTCCGCGGGATCGGTTATCCTTAGGACCAGGTCATCGGTCTCGATGACGGTCACCACCAAGGAATCGCTGTCCTCATTACCATCCGCATCGCGTACCGTGAGGGTGACGGTGTACGTGCCAACATCGTAGAAGACGTGTTGCGCGTGTTCGCCGTACAGGGTGACAGGGACGGTATCGGTGAATGTCCAGGTCCAATTGGTGGCACCACTGCTCCCGGATCCATCGAATCCAGCTGTCTCGCCCTCGTCTATGGTCATGTCCTCTCCGGCATAGGCTATCAGAGGGATCGGCTGATAATGGAGCAACGGATAGCTGATGCCGTCGACGATGAACCATGTGGAGACCATGTCCCATCCCGCTGAGGTGAAGGTCCCATCATCCATCATCTGTTCGGTGGTCTTTCCATCCCCTGATGCGCTGGTGGCGATGCCGGATGATTCCGTGTCCCAGAAGGATGCTGTTGTGGAACCTCCATCCTCGTGCCCGACCAGACCGCCGAAGGCGGTGTCACCTGTGACTGTACCTGTGGAGTAAGTGCGGTTCAGAAGGCCTTTGTTATACCCTACCAGACCGCCGACGGCGGTGTTGCCGATGATGTCGCCCTGAGCATAGGAGTCGTTGATGACTCCGTTGTCGTTGTTCGATCCGACGAGGCCGCCGACATACGTGGTTCCATTAACATCTGAGACCGAATACGATGAGTTCACATCCCCGTGGTTGGAACCCACCAGGCCACCGCAGTTGTTTGACGTGGCGTTGACATCGCCAGAGGAGTGGGATTCATCGACCAACCCCTGATTCAGACCCACCAGTCCGCCCACGTGTGTCCCGCCGGTGACAGTTGCGGTAGAGCTGCTTGCCTTGATCTCAGAACCTAAGAGATTGTAACCCACGAGACCGCCGACGAATTGGCTGCCGTTCACCGCGCCATCATTGAAACATCCAGTGACGAGGCCTTTGTTGTACCCAATGAGACCGCCTACCCTTTCATCGCCTTGGACGGTGGAGGATGAGCTGCTTCCGGTAATGCTAGTGGAATCGCCGTTGTATGCTACCAGACCTCCGACGATAGACAAACCGTGCACCGTTCCGGAGCTGTTGCTGTCATCCACAGAACCCCAATTCGTGGATACGAGGCCGCCAGAGCCTTCCAGGCCCTCGACGTTCCCGATGAAATGGGACCCTTCGATGTCATCACGGTTGAAGGCCACGAGTCCGGCGGTGTTGTCGCCACCTTCCACATCACCGTAGGCATGGCATCCGGAGATGAGGGCTCTGCTCTCACCCACCAGGCCGGCCACCTTGCTTCCGCTGCCGGTCACTGTGACCAACGCATAGGAATCGATGATATCCCCCGTACTGTAACCCACCAGACCTGCGACGGTATCGGCTCCGGTGACAACACCGCTGTAGAACGAGCTTTGTACCGTAGCATTGCTGTTACCCACCAGACCTCCGACCTGGTTCATCCCGGCCACTGTTCCGGTGGCGTTGCAGCCGTCAATCAAACCGTTCAGAGCTATACCCACGAGTCCGCCGGTCTGATTGGATCCCACGACATCGCCACTGGCGTTCGAGGAGGATATCGTGCCATCATTCAAAGCCACCAACCCTCCGATGAAATCCGTTCCGGTCACATCGCCGGTGGAATGGGACGCATGGACGACGCCGTCGTTGAATCCTATGAGGCCGCCGAGAGCGGAGCCCCCATTGACATCACCACCGGCATGGCTCCCGGTAACATCCCCCATGCTCAAACCGATGAGGCCACCGGCCATCGAGACCTCCATAGGACCCATCGACATTGATCCGGTGGCGAGCACGTCCCCGATCGCAGAGGAGTCGCTTATCGAACCCGTGTTCATTCCGGCCAGGCCGCCGACCACCGCTACACCGTTGACGTCACCGCTGGCATGGCAATCGGTCACATCGCCGTCATTGAAACCGACGAGGCCCCCGACGGCGGATACCTCCATGCCCTCATCGAATTCAAAGACACCGTTGGCTGTGACATTCCCGCTGGCTAGGCAGCGGTAAAGGGTACCTTCGATATTGGCTGCGACCAATCCGCCGACCAACGCCTCAGCGGTCACATCACCGGATGCTGTGCTGTTGGCTATCCAACCCATGTTCATTCCCGCCAGGGCACCGACCGCCGATCCACCGGCGACCGGGCCTGTGGCATGGCTGTCGTTGATTGATCCCTCGTTCATTGCAACAAGCCCGCCTGCGAGGGATAACTCGGCCTCCATACCGAAATCGAACTCCCCTGTCGCCGACACCACTACCGTCGTGAATGAATGGTTCACTGTACCGCCGTTCATGGCTAGCAGTCCGCCCACCATGGACTCTCCGGTGACATGGCCGCTCACTGTGCAGGACTCCACCTCACCGAAACTCGCTCCCGCCAGACCGCCGACGCCCATTTCTCCGGTGATGTTCACCCCCGATATGGTGAGATCCTTAACCGAGCCCTGTTCCGATATCACACCGAACAGACCTACCGCGAACTGGTCCGAACGGTTGATATGGAGACCGGTTATGGTGTGACCGTTACCGTCAAGGATTCCATGGAACGCCTGGCCCATGTCATCAAGGTCATCGAAATCAATGGTGCCAACAGGCATGAAGCCCTTACCGGAGTCCCATCCCAACGTTGGACTGGCATCGATGTCGTTGGCGAGGATGTAATGACCATAGAGGTCATCGTTCATGGCCTGGAGCTCATCGACGTCGTGGATGTATACCGGGTCGCGCTCGCTCACGGTGACGGTGACCTCATCGATATCGAAATTGCCACCGTAATCGGTCACATTGAGAACCACAGTGTGATCCCCCAGGGATGTGAATACGTAGCTGGGCTGTCTGCCGTACAAGGTCACGTCGTCGTCGATCGACCAGGAATAGTTCTTTATCGCACGGTCATCCGATGATCCCGTGCCGTCGAGAAGCGTCGGTATGCCGATGTAGGCGTTCATGTCACCGCCCGCATCCGCGTTGGGCGGAACATCGTCCAAGGAACGCATTAGCGGGAGCTGATCGATGTTCGCTCCCCCGCCTATAGGATATTCATCATCGGCGTAACCATCCTCATCCAGATCCACGAGCAGATGGTCGTTCCAATAGTTCCCGCCACCCTCCTCGGCACTCAGATTCCATATGTTGACGCCGTTGTCCCTCGCCTGCTCGTCGTTATCGACGAAATCATTGCCGACGATCACATTGTCCGTCGATACCTCAGCATATACGCCGTGACTGTTCTCCAGGAACAGGTTGAAAAACACGATGTTGTCACTGGATTCTTCAATGTGGAGGGCGATTTCATTGTCTTCCAGGATGTTCCTGCTGATGTTGTTGCCATCGGACTCATCTAGGTGGATCCCGCGTCCATCGAACCCTGCTATTGAAGAATCAGTGATGTTGTTACCATGTGAGTCGTCGATGAGGATACCATCCTGATCACCACCATAGAGGTTGTTCCTGAGGAGATTGTTGCGGTCTGATTCATTCAGGTTTATGGAGTTGAAAAGACTGGAGCTGATGTTGTTGTCGGTGATGTTGTTGTCATCGGAATACTTCAAGGCCAATGCTTCGGCGATTTCTTGGAACTCGTTCGATTCTATGGAATTGTTGTGAGAGAACGCCAAGGTCAGAGCGGAGAAGGCGCCCTGGATGCTGAGGCCGGACACGGTCACCTCGCTACTATTGACCAGGAACACCTGACCAGCGGGGCCGGTCACAACCCCTCCTGTCTGATCGATTATGTACAGTAGGGGCTTCCCACCGACGGTGTTGTTTTGCAGTACGGTATGGCTGTCCCATTGCTCCAGTAGTTCACCTTCGACATAAAGGCCGCGGACCATTGTGTTGTTATCGATCACGATATTCAAAGAAGAGAACAATACAAGGTCGGCCATTTCATTGTCGAGATGGTTGTTCGCCACAAGAACATCATCTAAGGAGATTGAAAAGAGACCGGCCATATTGTCATGGATTATGTTGGAGTGGACCACCGATGTTGAAGAGGTCCTCATCGCAAATGCGAAAACGCACTCTGTGATGATGTTTCCGGAGAAGACACTGTTGGCTGTGTCCTCGACATTTATCCCTATCTCGTTGCCGTGGAATGTGTTGTTGGACACTTTGATGTTTTCACCGTTCTCAACATATGTCCCTCTCTCATTGTCATAAACGGTGTTGTTCTCAACCAAGATGTTTTGAGCATCCTCTATGGATATGCCATGACGGTTATCGAACAATGTGTTGTTGAAAATCTGTGTCTGATCCGAACCCTCCACCAATATGCCTAAGGATCCGGTGTCGGATTCATTCGACACCTTGTTGTTGCCCAATATGTTAGCGGTGCCGTATATTGACGCGATGCCCAGGACGTATGAATGCACATCGTTGTGCTGGACATCGTTGTTTGATGATCCGAACATCAATATCCCAGCAACACCGGAGTCAAGCACGGTGTTGTTGAGTATCGTGTTCCCGTCACTTTCCTCCAGGATCATGCCATGCTCTTCACTGCGGGACACATCGTTCCATGCTATCAGGTTCTGGGAAGATGTGTTCATCCATATGCCGGCAAACCCGTTGTCCTGAAGGACGTTCCCCTTGATCTGGTTGGCATGGGATTCGATTATCATCATCCCCACCGCGATGCTGTCGGTGATCGTGTTGTTGGTGATGTTGTTACCCTGTGATGAATTCAGGCCTATGCCGCCCATGTTGCCGGTTGCGGATACGTTGGTGACCGTGTTGTTGACGCTGTTGTTGATAAGAACGCCGGCGTAGTTATCGAAGACCCTCACCGAATCGATGCTGCAGTTCTCAACACCCTCGAGTAGTATCCCGCTGTAGAATGGCGGTGGCTCATCATGGACCACTTTGCTTCCTGTCACCGCCAAATGACTTATGTTCACCCAATC
Organism: Methanomassiliicoccaceae archaeon; assembly: GCA_003557905.1. Lineage (GTDB taxonomy): Archaea > Thermoplasmatota > Thermoplasmata > Methanomassiliicoccales > Methanomethylophilaceae > PWHV01. The sequence continues at coordinate 6,320 of PWNH01000129.1, forward strand.
GGATGTAACGGTGACCGCGTCGCCTGACCCGGTGCCGCTCAATATCGTGATTTCTGTACCGTTGCCCACGATGGTGAGCTTCTTGTCGATAACAACATCCTCCTCATACAGGCCGTCCCATACAAGGACCGTGTCCCCGTCCGATGCGGCGTCGATGGCGGCCTGGACGGTGGTGTGGTCACCATTACCGTTCAGATCGACGATGATGATGTCCCCGGGATCGGCTTGTATGGATGGCAGTAGCAGGGTGGCGCTAAGCGTGAAGGCTACGAGCAATAACAGGGCGATGGGGGCAGAGAATACCTTGGATATCCGGTCAGAGTTCATCAATCCCCCTCTGCACAGTGATCGGACCAGAAGAATCCAGATAGCATCTGGGTAACGGTGTCACTCCGAGCCTGATATGATGCATGGAAAATGTTTGAATTTAATTGATATATATGTGTTCTTGCCTCTTCTGAAACTAAGCCGACACATCGCCCGATTCCCTCCAACGATGTCTTCGTGCATCGACCCTCGTCTCAGAGCGTCGAACGGGTGAACCTGACCCCACGGACCAACGCTGAGGGTGAAAGGGTCGGGGTGTCGACCTCCCACCATCGCACCCATCTCCGATCATCACCCAATGACTCTATGTTCCTCAGCAGGGAAGGGATGCTGTCACTTATGCGCAGCCCTCCCACCGCACCCTGGACGGAGCCGTCCTCGACCTTGAATACCGCATCACGGGGTATCACGGAGAACTCACCGGTAGCATGGTTCTGATAACGGAGGTACCAGACGTTCGTAACCACCAGGCCGTCTCCCATCTCCGTCGCCAGGGCCTCCATGTCACCTTTTCCCTTGCCTATGATAAGATTGAACGGATGCGGAGATATCAGGCCGGCATTGGCGGTTGTGGAGACACCGTGGGCGAGGGCCGTCGTCGAGTTGTGCAGGTAACCATCGAGGACACCGTCCTTCAGTATATGGTTGGATCGGACTGGTACTCCCTCATCATCGAATAAGCGCTGACCTATGGTGCCGTCCTTGGTGGGATCGTCCGTCAAGCTCAATAGGGGGGCGGCGACCTGCTCACCCACCCTCCCTTGGAGGAAGGACATCCCCATGTCGACGTAGAAGGCGGAGGCCATGGAGCCGACCTGGGAGACGATATCGGCAAGAACCATCGGCGCCAACACCGCATCGTATATACCTGGTTCGATGGGGACGGTGCTTCTGCTGCGATAAGCGTATCCTCCGGCCTCCCGCCCCACCGCTGCGGGGTCGATGTCCTCCATCGCGGCACCGACCGAGAGCCCATGACCAGAAGAACCCTCATCACTGAAGGAGCGCATGGACAGCTCCACCTGCGGTAGGACGGTCTCAGCCTCAGCGCCGGCTGTGGTGGACAGGGACACGTGGTCGTTCGCCACCCTCATCGAGCCCGCTGACCGGGAGGCGCCGCTCTCACGGGCCGAATCGACGGCCTGGGCGACAATCTCCGCCATGGAATCGAAGTCCATGGGCGCGGGGACGGCCTTCGAATCCCGGTATCTGAAAGGTCCCTGCGGCAGAGGCGTGTCCTCCCCCCCGGCGTGACGTCTCAGACCGCTCACCAACGTCTCCGTCGCCTCCACGGCCTTGTCGGGGTCGCCGGCGGCTATGGTGGTGGCGGCCTTGCGGCCGTTCTCCCGTATGAATATCGACACGGTCGTCATCTCCACCAGGTCGGCCACGGTCATACGGTCGTTGGAGAAACGGAGGAGGGCCTCTTCGTTACGGGATGTTGTGACTACGCCGTTCTCCACGCCCAAGCGCCGGAAGCAGCTCATGACCATGTTGTTAATGCTCATTGGACGCCCTCCATGGGAACCGCGCGCAGCCTCGCGTGAGGGCCGCCTGTCCAAACCGGTATCCCTTGCATCGGCTCCCCCTTCCCGCACAGGGCGGAGCTGAACTCCATCTCCTTGCCCAGAGCGTCGATCGACGACCACAGGCCTGGTGTGCTTATCTCCAGGGCGGGCGAGCGGGCCATGCCCTCGATCTCTCCGTCCACCACCGCGTATGACTCCAGACCGACGTAGCGTTGGTTGTAGCGTCGGTCATCGATGTTCCATTCCATGAAGGTCTTCATGTAGATGCCGTCCTTCACATCCTCCAGCATCTCCTCGAGGGACCAGTCCCCGGGTTCAACGAAGGTGTTGGCCATCCTCACTATGGGCTCCATCCCGAAAGTCAATGAGCGTGAGGACCCGTTGCTCACCGTCCCACTGGCCGCGGCGCTGCTGCGGTTGTGCAGCAGTTCATCGAAGGAGCCTTCCCGGATCAGGTATCGGCGGCGGGCACGGACGCACTCGTCGTCATGCAGATAATGTCCGAAGGAACCTGGTATGGTGGGGTCGTCCACCACGTTCAAATGATCCCCTCCCACCCTCCGGGGATGGTCTCCGTCTTTGAGGAATGTCTCACCGGCCTGGGCGGCCTCGCGTCCCTGGAGGCGGTCGGCCTCGCTCGGGTGTCCCGCGCTCTCATGAGCGACGAGCCCGATTATCTCCGGCCCCAGTATCAGGTCCTTCTTACCGGATTTGAATGATGACGCGTCACGGAGCACCCTGCCCAGTACGGAGGTCTCCTCCGCCATCCTCGCCGCCATGTCCCATTCCTCAACACCCTCCCAACCCGATGAACAGCCTTTGGAGACATGCCTCTGCACCGCACCCTTTCCAGGGTCGAGAACGGTGATGAAGGCGTTCATAGATGCCCGTGGAGTGAAACTGTACAGGCTCCCACCGGTACTGTTGACTATGGTCTTCTCAGTCTCCAACAGGGATAGGGAAAGGTAGCAACCCGCCAGCCTTGAATCGAAGCCGTCGAGCGAAGCGGAAGCCGCGTCGTAGGCTGCCATCAGCACTGAGTCCCTCTCCTCCTGACCTATATCAGCGAATCGGACCTTGGGACTCATCACGTCCTTGGCGGTGCAGACCTCTGACCCATCCATGCTTATCCCCCCGGACAGACGTGCGGAGGCCTTGGCCGCCCTGACCGTCCTCTCTGCCAGGACCTTTAGGTCGGCTTCATCGAGGCCGTTGCCGGCACCGAAGGCCATGCATCCATCGACCAGCACCCTCACGGAGTGCCCGGAGTTGTACTCGGTGCTGCTCACCTCGGCAACACCGTTCTTCACCAATGATCTGTCATAACGGTCTGACTGATGGCGGACCTCGGCATATTCGGCCCCCTGCGACAGAGCGTGGTCCATGACGGCGTAGAGGATGTCCTCCATGTTTCCCCTATATGTTCTTCGGTATATCTGATGTTTCGTTGCAATAAGCAAAAATACACGGAAATCCTAGATTACCATCATGAGGATATCCGTCACGCTTCTTCAGTATGAGCACGGTATAGTACGTCAGACGATAGACGTTCTAGCGGAGGTCGTCAA
>PWNH01000001.1 GCA_003557905.1 Methanomassiliicoccaceae archaeon
TGATGGCCTACGACCCTTTGGCAGCAGATAACTTCCGCAAGGTGCTGCCTTCGATCGGGTACGCGGACAATGCCGCTGAGGTTCTTGAGGCCGATGCCGTGATAATCGCCACCGAGTGGAGGGAGTTCGAAGACCTCGACTTCTCCGGTTTGGTAGTGATAGACGGCCGCCGGATCAAGGCCGCTGCGACCGCACGTATCTACGAAGGAGTGTGCTGGTGATGACGATAAAGAAAGCAGTTATTCCCGCCGCCGGCCTGGGGACACGTTTCCTGCCGGTCACCAAATCCATGCCCAAGGAGATGCTTCCCATCATTGACGTTCCAGTGATACACTATGTGGTGAGCGAAGCCCTGGCATCCGGGATCGAGGACATCATAATCATAACCGGTCGTGGTAAGAGGGCGATCGAGGACTACTTCGACGACGCCCCGGAGCTGGAGATGCATCTCGGCCGTACAGGGAAGGATGAGTACCTGCGCATGGTGCAGGAGATCTCCGCCATGGCCGACCTCCATTACATCCGTCAGAAGGAGCCCCTTGGCCTAGGCCATGCGGTGCTGCAGGCGGAGAAACATATTTCCGGTGAACCTTTCGCGGTGCTGCTCGGTGACGACATCATCAAGAACGATACTCCCTGCACCAGGCAACTGATCGATATCCACGCCCGCACCGGTTGTTCGGTCATTGCGGTGGAGGATGTACCCCCGGACATGGTCAGCAATTACGGCATAATCGACGGCCTCCCGGTGGAGCCGTCCCTCTGCCGCCTGGCCGACATCGTGGAGAAACCGTCTATCGAGGACGCCCCCTCCACCATGGGAGCCATAGGACGTTATGTGTTCAACCCGGAGATATTCGACTGCCTCAAGCAGATACCGAAAGGCGTGGGCGGAGAGCTTCAATTGACTGATGCCATACGCGACCTCAAAAACAGTCAGGACGTGTATGCGTACTCGTTCAGGGGCCGTCGTTACGATACTGGAAGCGCCCTCGGATACCTGGAGGCTATCATCGACTTCGGCCTGGAGAAGGACGACCTCCATGATGGCCTGATGGACTACCTGAAGAAGGTGGTGAGCCGATGAGGGCGTTGGTCACCGGCTGTGCCGGATTCATCGGCAGCAACCTAACCGACCGCCTTCTTGCCGAGGGGCACGAAGTGATCGGCATGGAGCGGTTCTCCAACTATTACTCACGCGAACTGAAAGAGAGGAACATCGCATCCGCCCGCCAGAGTCCCTCCTTCACCCTGGTGGAGGCGGACATCGCCGAGATGGAGGAGTTCCCCGATGTGGATGTGGTCTTCCACCTCTCGGCGCAAGCCGGGGTCAGGGCCTCGTGGGGCAAGAGCTTTGACGTCTATACTCGCGACAACATCCAAGCCACGCAGCGTCTCCTGGAGTTCTACAAGGACCGTAAGCTCAAGAAGTTCGTGTACTCATCCACATCGTCGGTGTACGGCGATTCCGAGCTGCCCTTCCGCGAGGACCGCATGCTGCGTCCCATCTCACCCTACGGGGTGTCGAAGCTGGCGGCGGAGAACCTCTGCTACCTGTATTGGAAGAACTACGGGCTGCCGACGGTGGCTCTCAGATACTTCACGGTCTACGGTCCCCGTCAACGCCCGGACATGGGCATCAACCGTTTCGCCAACGCCATACTGAAGGGCGACCCCATCACCATCTACGGGGACGGTGAGCAGACACGCGACTTCACCTACGTGGACGACGTGGTCCGGGCCAACATACTGGCCGCGCAGAGCGGCGTTTCCGGGGAGGCGTTCAACATCGCCGGCGGGAAGAGGATCAGCGTCAACGACCTCATCGCCCTCATAGCGGAGAAGGCCGGACGGCCGGCGGAAGTGGAGCATGTGGGCAAGGAGAAGGGCGATGCCGCCCATACGCTCGCCGACGCCTCCAAGGCGGAGAGGATGCTGGGATGGACCGCCGCGGTGGGTATCGAAGAGGGAGTGGAACGCTCGGTGGAGTGGTTCAAGCAGCTCCTCTGACGTATAAAAAAGAAGATAAAAGGTTTGGTAGCAACATCAGCTGCCCGGACCGCCCAGAGTCCCGGAGAAAACCTGCCAGGCGAGGAGAGACTTGGCGACCAGGCTCATTATCATGTAGCCCCTCTCACCGTAGAGATAATCATCCCACTTCCCGTACCTCTTGTACTGCAGCACCATGTTCAACGGGAATATGTTGAACACCACGAATAGTGATATGATGATGAAGTACACGAAGGTCGGTATGGTGTCCGTGGCGCTCAGTATGGCACCGAAGAAGTAGATGAACAGGACCATCCAGGGCAGTATGCCGGCTATGCAGCCGACCCAGAATGGCATCCAATCCACTTTCTCACGGTTCTGGTTCCTCATCTCCATCAGCATTCCGCACAGGTTCATGACCGCGCAGGCGCCGAATATGAGGATCAGCGTACCGATATCGAATATTCCGCAGAGAAGGGCGATGATCACCAGCATCCATGAGGATGAGAACGAGTACTCGATCCAACGGATGTAGTTGATCTTCTCCTTCAACTTCGCCACGTAGAAGCCGTACAGCGGCCCCGCCATCGTGAAGTGGGCGATCGCCGACATGAACAGGAAGGCCGATATCGCTGCACCTATGGGTAGTTCGAAGATCACCTCGGTATTGGTGCCGAAACCCCCGCCTGCCAGAGGGCCTAGGAAGTTGGTCGTTATACCTATCTTGAAGTTGTTGCTCAACAGGAGCATCGCCAGACCCTGCAGGAAATGCAGGGCTCCCAGGGCTATGTTCCATTTCCTCAGGTTCAGGAATTTGTCCTCTGAGGTTGATGACGCGTTAGCTGTCTCCGACACTTGTTATCACCTGGTCGGTTTTTGGCTTTATTACATATATAATGATTATTATAAAAAAAAGGGTTGTTTTCCGCGGACGCTCGTAAAAATGACGTTTCCTGCCGTTATGGCGTACGGTGATACGATTATTGTCGATTTATTGTTCGTTGATTATACCCACAATGCGTGAGGGAACGTCTCCCGTCGATTCGGACAATCATTCCATATATTCGACGCAGTTCCTCTCCACCGCCTTGAAACGATTCTTTGAGACCATGCCAGCCTCCATCCATGCCGCGGTGAGTATCCCGGCGGGTACCAGGCAGTTGGCGCTCATCTCCTGCTCCTGATAGGTCCGGATGACGGCGCTGTTCTTCTTGTCGCTCAGGTCCTCCATGGTCAATGACGGTAGGAAATCAGCAAAACGCTGCACGTTCTGGCAGTCCGAGTCGATGCTGACATCGAAACCGCAGTTCTCATTCATGGAGACCTCGATGATGGACGTCTTGTTGCAGACGTTATTCTTGACCCGGACCTTGGAGCTCATCGCTAAAGGAAAACGGCCCTTTGCTTTATGAATTGTTTCATCGACGCCGATCTTATGCAGAAAATATCGACGGCTTGTTCTTTTCAGAGGGTTGAAAGAGAATCTATTCCTTCGGATTTGACGTTAAACTTATGTCAGAGGTTTAACTCGGCCTTTCCCGCGATATGGTATGTGGGTTTTATTAATCCCGCTTTTGATTACAAGGCGATGTCTGATAAGAGGTTCCTGGCATTCGCATTGGTCTCATGGTTCATTTTGATGGTGTTCGCTATCGTCAACGCCGGCATACGGGAGGGTTTCTACGTCAACTTCCTCAACGAACTGCAGGCCCATCAGATGAGTACCTTCACCCTCATGGTGATGATCGTTCTCTACACCTACGTGCTACTGCGTTTCAGCGGTTACGACATCACCGAGAGGCAGGCGGTTACGATGGGAGGGATATGGTTCATCATGACCGTGGCCTTCGAGTTCCTGGCGGGACATTACGTGTTCGGCAGCAGTTGGGATGAGCTGTGGGGGAGCTACAACATCCTCAATGGCAGGGTCTGGGCACTGATACCCATAAGCGTACTACTGGCGCCGTTGATCATCAAGAGGATCATCTCCGAGGCTTGAACGTGTCTGCCCTACCGTCAGGTTTTTTATCCTCATAGGTGGAATCATAACCATGGAGCAGAAGGAGAATGAGGGGGATGTCAAACGTCAGGCCATCATCGATAGCGTGCAGGACGCGGTGGAGAGCTTCGAGACCGGGCAGAGACTGAACGTCGCCATCCTCACGCCTCCCTTCTCCAATTTCTCCATCATGTCCCGTGACCTCCACAGTTCCAAGGGATTGAGCATCAAAAGGCACAGCATCTCCTCATTCCCGGAAGGTGAACCGTTGGATGAGGCTACGGGGACTATCAACATCATCGAGGGGTGCCAGCACCTGTACCGCATGAGGATAGGCGGTTTCGCCGTCCTCAAGAAGTTCATCAGGGACATCAACGACGATGATAAGCGACTCTTCATAACGGTATGGAACGCCAACGCATTCCGCTATCTCGATTATGCACTGGGCATAGGAAAGGCCTTCCCTCTGCAGGTGCGCATACCAGAACTCACCCTGGGCGACATACGCGAGGCCATCATGGCTAGTTACGATGAAGACGAGATCCAGTTCGAGTACGATGAGTTCCAGCCCCGGGAGCGTGTCATCGAGTGGATGCCCACGCGGGCGAGGGTGTTCTCCAAGGATATGGAGATCAGACTACCGCGCATAGAGTCCTCTGCCTTGAGGAGGGCGATACTACGGAGGAAGGTCTACCTCAGCGCCGAGGACAAGGTCTTCACCCAAATCCAATACCTCTCCCGCGGCAATCTCGGCGCCGCCAAGGAGATTTGGATACGAAGTCTGCAGTACCCGGTGATCAGACCGACTTACGTCCTCAACGCCTGTAAGAAGTTCATGATGGACAACGAGGAGGCCTTCGTGGCCGCCAACATACTGCGCAAGGGCAAGGTGCCGATGGACGAGCTGCGCGAGGACCTCGGCGACCAGGTCGCATTGGACGCCACGGTGGCTACGCTGAAGCAGAAGGGGATCGTCAAAGGAGGGGATGGGAATCTGAGCATAAAGGCCGAGAACCTCGGTTTCACCCTTGACTCCCTGGCGAAGCACGGGATGGTGTGACCATGGAGGATGCGATCCTGGATTTCCTGGCCACATTCAGTCTCGACATCCCCACCTTGATCTATTTGTTCACTGTCATACTGGTGGCGGTGGTGGCGGTGAGGGTGGTGGCCCTGACCATGAACATCCTGGCGGCCAGGTTCAAGAGCCAAGGCAATAAGCTCAGGATGCTAATACCGATGTTCAAACTCCTGGTCTATGCAGGAGTGATCTTCCTGATCCTGACCTCCGTGTTCGATCTCGGTTCGGCGGAGATACTGGTGTTCAGCGGATTGTTCGGGGCGGCGGTGGGCCTGGGGCTCAAGGATGTGTTCGCAGACATGGTCACCGGCATCATAATCGTGTTCGAGAAACCCTACCACATCGGCGACCGGGTGCGGGTGGAGGGCCATTACGGAGAGGTGAAGGACATGGGCTTCCGTGCCACCCGCATACTCACGCCGGACGATGATCTGGTGTCGGTGCCGAACCTCCTGATGTTCAACACTCCGGTGGCCAGCACCAACTACGGCAGCCCTCACATGATGGTGACCATCGACATCTACACCGATTTCGACTGCGACCGCCAGGCGGTATTGGGCGTTCTGCACGAAGCGGTTGTGACCTCCCGTTTCTCGACCATAGGCAACGGCTATCCGGTCATCACCCTGGTGAAGGACTTTCCCTACTACGTCCGTTTCCGCGTCCGTTCCTACGTATGGGAGATGGCGGACGAGTTCGTCTACGAGACGGACATCACCGTCAGGGCCTGGAACGAATTGCGCCGGATGGGCGTGAGACCGCCACGGTTGGCGTTGCCTGAGGGCATCGGCGGCTGACGCATGGAAAGCGATTTCTAAGGCGGCGACCATTGTCATCGCATGGACGGTCTGGATGAGACTCTGAGAACGATAGCCGGAGACATGGGCGTGGAGGTGTTCGGCATCGCTGCGGCCTCCGGTTTCGACAATCCCGCTTACCAGGGGAACCGACCGCAGACGATAATGCCGGATGTGCGCTCGGTGATCGTCATCGGCGTGGCCGTACCGCGTGGTTGCATCGAACCCCTTCCCAACGGTAGGGCGGAGTACACCAACACCCTGCTGGCAGGTACGGTTACGTTAAGAGCGGCCGCCTTTCGTGTCGCCCAGACGCTAGAAAGGGAGGGGCATAAAGCAAGTATCGTTCCCATCGAGGGGAGTGAGTTCGGATACTGGTATGTTGACCGGGAGACCCTGAAGGCCGATGTGTCCATCAAATACGCCGCCTACCTCGCCGGCCTGGGCCGCTACGGAGTCAGCAACCTTCTCCTCATACCAGGCATCGGTCCCAGGGTGAGGATGACCGCGGTGGTCACCGACGCCCCGTTGACCAGCGGCAGTCCGTCCGCGAATCTCAAGGCCGATTGCACGGATTGTCTGAGATGCGTCGAGGCCTGTCCCGCGGATGCCTTGCACGAGGACGGCTCCATTGAGCGGGAGAGATGCAGGGACTACATGTTCAACACCCTCGGCGGCCTGAGGTGCGGGCTTTGTGTCAAAGCATGCATGGATGCTCATCGCTGACGGCGTCTCACACTTGATGTGCTGAGGCTCAGACCGACCTTTTGGACTCTATAACCTTCTTGAGCCTCTCCATATCCACCGTCCTCTGATATAGGGGGCGTTGATCGTCACGGTAAGCGGCGGACTGCTCCCAGAACACCGGCTTCCCTTCCTGCTTGTAGAACACGCCGGTGGGATAGTCTCCGTCCTCCAAAGCACGAGCGAAGGCCTGCACCTTGTCCGTGGGGTCGTGACTGTCCTCCAACTCGTAGGTGTGGTCCTTGTACCACTGCGAGGTGTTGATCTTGTTCATGGCGACACATTCCACGAAGCAGTCCACCAAGGCATAGCCGCGATGCTCGATCGCCTCCTTGAAGACCCTGCGGGTCTGCTCCTTGTTCCCTTGGTACACACGGGCTACGAACGTGGCCCCCATGGCTATGGCCACCGCCAAGGGGTTGAAGGGCTCATTGAGCACACCGTCGTTCTGGACCTTGGTCTTCATGCCCTTGAGGCTGGTCGGTGAGGCCTGCCCCTTGGTGAGTCCGTAGACCATGTTGTTGTGCACGATGTTGACGATGTCCTCATTCCTCTGTATCTGCGCCAGGAAGTGGTTGCCCCCTTCGCCGTAGGTGCAGCCGTCGCCGGACGTCACTATCACGGTCATCTGCGGGTTGGCGCTCTTGATGGCCATCGCCGCCGGCAGGGAGCGCCCGTGCAGGCCGTTGAACATGTGTGCCTTGGTGTACTGCGGCAGCTTGGCCGCCTGACCGATACCGGACACCATTACCAGCTCCTGCGGTTCGATCTCGAGTTCCGCCAACACCTCCTTGAGATTGCGGTGGAGACCGTAATTCCCGCAGCCAGGGCACCAGGCCTTCTCCTGCGGCATGTCGTATGATTTCTGGTCGAACTCCATTCAGAATCCCTCCTTATGTAATATGTCGACGACCTCTTCGACCGACCACGGCTTGCCCGAGTAGCGCAGATACCGTCCTTGGGCGGGTATGTCGTGGTCGGCATGTATCTTCAGGAGGTTGGCGAACTGCCCGGTGGCGTTGTTCTCCAGTATGATCGTCTTCTTGGCCGTGGCCAATCTCTCCGCCGCGGAGGGGTGCAACGGGAACACCTGATGGAAATGCAACATCGCCAACCCCGGGCTGGGGAGGAGTTCCAAAGCCTCCTTGACCACATTGCGGTTGGAACCCCAGCATATCACGTACGAGTCGGCCTTCCCCTCCGGGTACTGCTCCGGCTCTTCAAGGACGCCCTCCAACAAATGGCGGCGTTTGTGTAACCGCTTCTCCACCATCGCCGGTCGCACGTGTTCGAGGTCCTCGGTGATATGGCCGCGCTCATCGTGTTCATCGGAGTCCGCACGCACCAGACCGTTCCCGAATCCGGGGACGCCCCGGGGGGATATGCCGTCCTCCGTCAGACGGTAACGCACGTAATCATCGTCGGTCTCCACGAACCGGTGCTCGTTCCTGAGCTCCGAGAGCTCTAGGGTCGGAGTGTTGTAGTAGCTGTCCACGAAGTCCTGGTCGGTGAGTATGAACACCGGGATCTGGTAACGGTCGGCGATGTTGAACGCCTGCTGCGTGATCCGGAAGGCTTGAGCGATGGTCCCGGGCGCATAGACCAAACGGCAGAACTCACCGTGGCCGCCGTAAACCGCCAGGTTCAGGTCCTCCTGGGCGGTGCGGGTCGGCAGTCCGGTCGCAGGCCCGGAGCGTTGTGCCAGGTGCACGACCAGAGGGGACTCCATGATCCCGGCCATGGATAGGCCTTCGGTCATGAGGTCAAAGCCCCCGCCGGAGGTGGAGACGATCGCCCTGGCACCGGCGAACCATGCTGCCACCGCCTTGTTCATGGCGGCGATCTCATCCTCCGCCTGGTCGACGAGGATGCCGAACTCGTGGGAGAGTCCCGACAACATCTCCAGCACCCCGGTGGAAGGGGACATGGGATAGGCGGAGATGAAGTTGCAGCCTCCGGCGATGGCGCCTAGAGCTACCGCCTGATTGCCGTTCAACAGTATCTCGTCGGCAACGTCGGCGGAGCGGGGCATCAGGAAACTCATATCCCTCTCCTCCCTCAACCGTATCCCTAGAGCGTTGCCGGCATGGAGGGCCTTGATGTTCTCATCCACCAGTTCCGAGCCCTTGGGAGCGAACTTCTGCTGCAGGATATCCTCTCCGACGGAGAGGTCCAAGCCGAACAGGCCGGTGATGGCGCCGACCGCCACCACGTTGGTGTACAGGCGACTGCCGATCTCCACCGCCTTGGCCTTGAAGGGCAGGAGTACAGGCTCCTGAGGAAGATTCGACACCGTGCCGAAGGAGTCCTGATCGGCGATGATCAGCGTCTCGCTGACGATACGCGATCGCAGATGCTCTACAGCCGCCTTGTCGAACGGGATCAGGATGTCTATGCGGTCCACCATGGCAGAAACGCGGGAGTCGGAAACGCGCAACTCGGTGGAGTTGGAGCCGCCACGGACGCGGGACTCGTACTCCTTGGTGGCGTAGACGTTGTATCCGGCGTTCTTGAATATGCCCACCAGCAGCTGCTCGACGGTCTGTATGCCCTGACCGGCGGCACCGCACATCACTATTGAGACGTCCTGCATCGTGTATCGTTTGGTCTTGGTACGTGAAATATGTTATCATCCCTGGCGCATCCCGCGGCGGGCTGAGCGTTTTCCTACTGCGTACTACACGTTCAGGGCCAACGTCTCATCAACAGAGCAGCAGACAGGACGATGAGTATGACCGCCGCCGTTGCCAACCTAAATAACCAACTGAGATAAAAGCGCGATTTCCGCTACCATAAGTGAATAACAAAAGGAGGCGGAAACCGCATGAAGTACATAGGTTTGGACGTACATAAAATCAACA
>PWNH01000132.1 GCA_003557905.1 Methanomassiliicoccaceae archaeon
CATTGGATAAATTGAGCATTCGTGCATGGCTGTGTCTGACCGCTTGAATGGCCGCCACCCAATCCTTTAATATATGGTCAATGTATCCAAACAAACATCGGAGGACTTAATTGAGTGCATACCAGCAAAACACAGAGGAGGATTCCTCACGCGTCCGTCTGCCCAACATCAAGGACGCGGAGATGTTCGGCGTGGCCGACCAGCTCTTGGGAGCCTCTCGCATCAAGGTAATGTGTGAGGACGGCGTGTCCCGCATGGGCAGGATACCGGGCAAGATACGGAAACGTATGTGGATCAGAGAGGGTGACCTCCTCATAGTCAGCGTTTGGGACTTCCAGCCTGACAAGTGCGACATCAGATTCCGCTACACCAAGACCCAGGCGAGCAACCTCAGCAGAAGGAACAAGATCCCCAAGAACCTGGACGTCTTCTGATCGGAGCTCGTGATGGCCCAGAAGGACGTTTACTCCCTGTTGGAACGAAAGGTCGATGCCCTCCGAGGCAGTTCCAAGACCGGGGAGGAGCGCAAGGTCATCGACGAGGTCTTCGACCGCCAGACCCTCCTCACGATATACGGGATGATGACCTCCGACCTCATCGATACCGTTGAGTACCCCATATCCACGGGCAAAGAGGGCAACGTCTTCCTCGCCTACTCACCGGAGGGCGACGAGTTGGCGTTGAAGATATTCCGTACCACCAACTCCACATTCAAGCGCATAGCCAAATACATCGAGGGAGACCCCCGATTCCGGGGACTGAGCGGCAACCGCCGCAAGGTAATATACGCCTGGACGGGCAAGGAGTACCGCAACCTACAACGCTATCAGGACGCGGGCGTCAACGTCCCCGAGCCGATAGCCCATGACAAGAACTGCCTCCTGATGGAGTTCATCGGTGAGGGCGGAGTTTCCTCCCCGAAACTCAAGGATGCTCAGATCGACGACATCCAGGAGACCTATGACGAGGTTCTCAGCTTCCTCGTCGAAGGATACCAGGAGGCGCATCTGGTCCATGGCGACCTCTCGGAGTACAACATCCTGTACCATGAGGGCACCGCGATCATGATCGATTGCGGGCAGGCCATGACATCCGACCATTACAACGCCAAAGAGATATTGGAGCGCGACATAGTGAACTGTAACCGCTTCTTCCGCCTTCGCGGTGCGAAGGTCGAGGATGACAAGGAGCTGCTCGACAGCATAATGGAGAAAGAGCAATGAAGATCATAAGGATCCCCCGCGAGAGAGTGGGGGTCATAATAGGCAGCGAGGGCAACACCCGCCGTGAGCTGCAGTCCATATCAGGGATACATATCAACATCGACAGTGAGGGCGAGGTCACCGTGTATGACACCGAGGACTCCGACCCGCTGATGGCTTTAAAGATCGTCGACGTGATTCGCGCCATAGGCCGAGGGTTCGCGCCGGACCGCGCCATGCGCCTGTTCCAGGACGATGAGTACCTGGAGATGGTGGACCTCAAGGAGTTCGCCGGACGCAAGGGCAACCAATTGGCCCGCGTGAGGTCCCGTTTGATCGGCAGCGAGGGCAAGACCCGGGCGCTGATCGAGGACCTCACCGGCGCTTACATGTCCATTTACGGTAACAGCGTCAGCCTGATCGGCGACTCGGTGACCCTGCCGGTGGCCAAACATGCGGTCGAGATGCTGCTGCGTGGCAGTGAGCATTCCACCGTCTACCGCTATCTGGAGAAGCAACGCCCCCGCCTGCGCATCGCGGAGATGGGCTTCGACATCTGAGATGGTCGCCATGTACAGATGGATCGATGATTCCGTCCGCGAGATCGCGGAGAAGGCCAGGGACAGGTCGCTCTGCGCCCATTGCCTCGGCCGCACTGTGGCCAAGGCCGGCAGCGGCATGACCAACGAGGAGCGTGGGTTGGAACTGGCGGATATGTTGGGCATGGACCTGGCATCGCCCTGCGGGCTGTGCAACGATGTGTTCCGTCATGTCCCCCGCTTCGCGACCGCGGTCGCCGATGCCATACTCATGGTCGAGAGTGACAATTTCCTGGTCGGGTGCCGGGTGGACCCGGACATCAGCGACCGTGAGAAGGCAATGTGGGAAGAGGTCGGCGGAGAGCTTGCCGAACCTATAAAATCAGAATTGAACCGTGAGATAGGCAAGGCGGCGCTGCCCCTGATAGACAGGGCGGTGGAGTTCAAGAGCCCCCAGGTCGTGGCCGTTCTGGACACCCGGTTCGCCAGTGTCGAGTTGGATATCGCACCGGTATTCATCCGCGGACGCTATCTCAAGCTGTCCCGGGAGATACCGCAGACGGTCTGGCCATGCAGAGGCTGCCGCGGTAAGGGCTGCCCCCGCTGCAACAACACCGGCAAGATGTATTCGCATTCGGTACAGGAGGAGATCGGGAACCCCGCCCTGGACATGCTCGATGCCAAGGAGCACCTCTTCCACGGTATGGGGAGGGAGGACGTCGACGCCCTCATGCTCGGGACGGGCCGACCTTTCATAATCGAACTGCGTGAGCCTCGTCTGCGGGAGATAGACCTCGACGAACTCGACCGCAGAGTGAACTGCTCGGAGTTGGTTCAAGTCCAAGACTTACGCCTGGCACAGCGCTCGGAGGTCAGCGCAATAAAGGAGGCCACGCCGAGCAAGACCTACCGTGCCATCGTCACCACGGAAGGTAAAGTTAATAAAGAAAGAGTTAATGAGGTAGCAAAATCATTGACCAAACTCCATATCGACCAGAGAACTCCATCCCGTGTCTCCCACCGCCGTGCCGACCTGGTGCGCAAGAGGGAGATAGTGTCCGTGGAAGTGGAGGACGTCACTGAAGAGGGTTTCACGATCCTCCTCGAGACGGAATCTGGCACCTATGTGAAGGAGTTCGTCTCCGGTGACGAGGGCAGGACCGTGCCCAGTTTCGCCGGGGAGTTGGGCATACCTTGCAGGGTGGAGACCTTGGACGTGATTGCAATAAACGACTGATATTCGAGGAATTGAAATGGTTCAGGCATCCAGAGGGACTAGGAAAAGGACCCGCAGCATGATGAGGAAGAGCCCCCGCGATCGCGGGCACTCCCCCGTTACTAGGGAGTTCCAGAGCTTCGAGAAGGGTGAGAAGGTCAACATCGTCATCGACCCCAGTGTCCACAAGGGTATGCCTTTCTCCCGCTTCCAGGGACTTACCGGCACCGTAGACTGTCGTCAGGGAGCGGCTGTGGTAGTCCACGTCAAATCCGGCAACAAGATGAAGACCGTCGTGGCAAGGCCTGAACACCTTACCAAGGTCAACTGAGGTGCTTAAAATGAACAAAGGCCGTTATGTAAGCCTCGCGGAGGCGAAGCAGATGCTGGACAAGGAGAGCGAGCTCCGCGACCTCACCCCCGACCAGCGGGCGGCCCAGGAGCACGCTGGCAAGATCGCCAAACTCTCCGAGGACGACTCCAAGAGGGTCGTCGCGGACGTTCTGGCCCTTGGTTTCGCCAGCGAGATGGTGGCCATCAAGGTCGCCGACATCATGCCCCAGCACCCCGAGGACGTCCGTGCCCTCTTCGCCAAGGAGAGGATGGTCCTTGAGAAAACCCACATAGACCAGATAATTGATATAGTCGTCAAGTACCTCTAGACCTGGTACGGGGTTGATTCTTTGGAAGACTATGCTTACATTCTAGATTATTTAGCCCAGGGTCTGCCTACCAACACCTTCAACAAACGTGAGCCGTTGTGTTATGCCTTGGGGGAGTCGGAGTTCAAACTGTTCGAACTTGTGCCCATAGAGAAGGCGATCATCAACATCGGTGAGCGCGTCTATATCGGCAAGGATTCCGCCACACGCGACAAGATAAGCCACGTCAAGAGAAGGGTGGGATACAACGAACTCACCCACGCCGCACAGGCGGAGATGGAGTTCGTCGTGCTCGACATCGTCAAGGCCAATGAAGGGAGGTTCGTCACCTTCTTGAACAAGGCGGAGAGCATCAGCACCAAGAAGCACATGCTCGAGGAACTCCCCGGGCTGGGCAAGAAGACGATGTGGGCCATCGTGGAGGAGAGGAAGAAGGGAGCATTCACAAACTTCGAGGACCTCGTGAAGAGGGTACCCTCGGTGAAACACCCTGAGAAGCTCGTATCCAAGCGTATAGAGATCGAGCTCTCCGACCCCGGGCAGAAGTACCGTCTCTTCGTGGCGCGATGACCAGGGAAAGCAGACGCCAGGCCGAGCCCATCTTCAAACCCCGCAAGAGCCGGGGCCAGAACTTTCTGATCGACGGGAGGGTCGCCGACCGTCAGGTGGCTTACGCGGACATCGGCGCGGACGACGTCGTACTGGAGGTGGGGCCCGGCTACGGTGTGCTCACTGAGAGACTTGTCGAGAAGGCGTCCGCACTGCACGCCATCGAGTTGGAGCCGGAACTGGCCGAGCACAACCGCCAACGCTTCGCGGGACGTTTGAATCTTATCGAGGGCGATGCGCTGAAGATCGAGTGGCCTCGCTTCGACGTGTTCGTGAGTAACCTTCCTTACAGCATATCCACTCCGATGATATTCCGTATCCTGGACCATGACTTCCGCCGCGCGGTGGTGATGGTGCAGAAGGAGTTCGCCGACCGCATGGTCGCTGAGCACGGAACGCTGGACTACTCCCGCCTCTCTGTCGGCGTGTACTACCGCTGCTACGCGGAGATCGTCGAGACCGTGCCGCCATCACGGTTCCGTCCCCGTCCCAAGGTGGACTCGGCCATCGTGGTCCTAACCCCGAGGCCGCCGCCATTCCCGGTCAAGGACCTGGCCCTTTTCCAGGACGTGGTGAACCGCACGTTCCAGCACCGGCGCAAGACCATACGCTCCGCGCTGAGGACCCATGAACTCCTTCCTGAGGATGAGGCCGACATCCCCTATCTCGACGAGAGGGTGGAGGCCCTCCGCCCCGAGGAGATAGGCGAGCTCGCCGATGCCCTGTTCGAGGCGTTAAAAGATTAAATGGGACCGACGTATGACTGATTGATAGTATGCAGATCGGCATCGTCGGAAAACCCAATGTGGGAAAGTCCACCTTCTTCTGCGCCGCCACCATGGCCAGCGTGGAGATAGCCAACTACCCTTTCACCACCATTGAGGCCAACAAAGGGGTCGCCTATCTGCGCGCCCCCTGTCCCTGCAAGGAACTGAACATCCAGTGTCAACCCCGCAACTCGGCCTGTGTCGATGGTGTCCGTATGATACCCGTGGAATTGCTGGACGTGGCCGGGCTGGTCCCCGATGCCTGGCAGGGGAAGGGTCTGGGCAATCAGTTCCTCGACGACCTCCGCCAGGCGGATGCCCTGATAAACCTCGTGGACGCCTCGGGTTCCACGGACATCGAGGGGAATCCCGTGGACATCGGCAGCAACGACCCCGTGGAGGACGTGAAGTTCCTGGAGAACGAGGTCGACCGCTGGATAGCGGGGATCATCGGCAAGGGTTTCGACCGTATCGCCCGGCAGGCTCATCTGCAGGGCACCAAGATAGAGGCGGCCCTCCACGAGAGACTCACCGGCCTGGCGGTCAGTGAGCTGGCCATCATCCAGGCCCTGCGCGATGTGAAGCCGCCGGCCAACCCCCAGGATTGGGATGATGACGTGATATTGGCGATCGCCTCCTCCATCAGAAGGAAGGGTAAGCCGATGATAGTGGCCATGAACAAGGCCGATGTCGCATCCGAGGACAACCTGGATCGCCTGCAGCAAGGTGATGGGGACTACGTGCCCACCATGGCCGAGGCGGAGTTGGCGTTACGCCGCGCCGAGAAGGCTGGTGTGCTCACGTACATACCCGGTGACGATTCTTTCACTGTGAAACCGGAAATCAACCTGAACGAAGGACAGAAGAAGGCCTTGGATTACATCGCCCAGAACATGAAACGATTCGGCGGTACAGGAGTCCAGACCTGCCTGGAGAAGGCGGCCTACGGTATGCTCGACCTGATCGTCTGCTATCCGGTGGAGGATGAGGGCAAACTCACCGACCATGACGGCCGTGTCCTCCCCGATGCATTCCTCATGAGGCGTGGGGCCACCGCCAAGGATCTGGCGTTCAAGGTCCATACGGATCTCGGCGAGGGGTTCATACGCGGTGTCAACGCCCGGACCAAACGGGTGGTAGGGCATGATTATGAACTCCAGGAAGGGGACATCATCAAGATAATCTCCCGGAAGTGATACCATGCGACAATGGGATGTGAGACTGCTGAGCGCCTCCTACAGGCAGGAGGGAGAGGATATGATCCTGGAGCTGTTCGGCAAGACCCGGGACGGACGCTCCATGACCGTCATCGACCGCAGCGGTTTCCGCCCTTATTTCTTCATCGTCGATGCCAGCGAGGATGTGAAACAAGGTCTGCGCAAGGACCCGGAGGTCAGGGGGGTCGAGGACCTGAAACTCCTCCACAGAGGACGGGATAGGGATGTGACGAAGGTCACCATACTCTACCCTTACAAAGTGCCGGAATACCGCAACAAGCTCAAGGCCAGATTCGAGATACTGGCTGCGGACATCCCATTCCATCACCGTTTCATCTACGACCGGGACATGGCATCGTGCATACGCGTCAGCGGTGAGGAGACGCCCGGCGACTACACCACCGAGCTGGTGGTGCAGATGTCATCCTTCGAGAACATCGAACCTTTCAACCCCCGCCTCAAAATCCTGAGCTTCGACATCGAGAACTCCATTCGCGACGACACCATCTATACAATCTGCTACGTGGTGGACAACGGTGACGGCATGGAGGAGAGGCCGGCCCTGCGCGGCACCGAGCGTGAGATAATCACCGGATTCACAAAGGCCATACAGGACGAGGATCCCGACGTCATCAGCGGGTACAACATCGACAACTACGACATCCCCAAGATAATGGAGAGGGCCAAGGTCAACAAGGTCGAGTCCCTTCCCTGGGGGCGGGAGGGTTCCGAACCCCGCCAAGCGGGAAAGCGGTTCTGGAAGGTCAAGGGCAGACTCATCGTCGACGCTTGGTGGGCCGCTAAACGTGAGCTTCATCCCAAACAGGAGACTCTGAACGCGGTCTCGATGCTCGTCCTCGGCGAGCAGAAGATGGACGTGGACCCCAAGAAGATAGACGAGGAATGGAGGTCCGACCCCGACAAGGTCGTCTGCTACTGCGCCAAGGATGCGGAGCTTTCCGGCAGGATACTCAGCGCCGTGGGCTCGTTGCGGAAGGGGATGGACCTGGCCGCGGTCTCCATGCTCCCCGTTGAGGATGTGCTCTCCTCCGGATCGTCGCAGTTGATCGACTCCATCCTCATCAGGCGCGCCGACCGTGAGGGGGTGGCGGTCCCGTTGACCGGGGGGTTCCAGCGGAACGACCAGATCGAAGGCGGCTATGTGCACACCATCGAACCCGGACTTTATCATTGGGTCTGCGTGCTGGACTTCAAGTCGATGTACCCCTCGCTGATCATATCCAACAACATTTGTTTCACCACCCTGAGCCGCGACGGCGACATCGTCAGTCCCAGCGGCGCGAGGTTCCTGTCCCCGGAAAGACGTGAGGGCCTCCTCCCCGCCATCCTGCGTGAGCTCATGCAGAAGAGGGACGAGACCAAGTCTTTGGCCAAGAAGTCCTCCACAGAGGACGAGAGACGCTATTACGGTGGTCTGCAGGAGGCGGTCAAGGTGCTGATGAACTCCGTCTACGGGGTTTTCGCCTCATCCTTCTACCGCTTCACTGACAAGAGCATCGGCAGCAGCATCACCGCATTCGCCCGCGAGACGGTCAAGAACATAATCACCGAACTCGACAAGGAGGGTGTCACGGTCATATACTCCGATACCGACTCGGTCTTCATCCAGTCCCCTTATTCCGACCTCGAGAGCACCAAGGAGTTCGGGGAGGGTGTCGCCAAACGCTACACCCGTGCCGGGGGGCAGCTGGAGTTCGAGAAGATAATGGAGCCTCTCTTCTCCCACGGCAAGAAGAAGAGGTACGTCGGTCGTGTGGTCTGGCCGGAGAGGGAGGACATGCTGGTGCGCGGTTATGAGATCAGGCGCACCGATACCTTCGACCTGCTCAGCGAACTCCTCACCGGCGTTTTCGAGAGGATATTGGATGAGGACCAGGACGGCGCTGTGGCCCTGGCCCGTAAGATGGTCCAGGAGACATTGGAGGGCAAGGTCCCCTATGAGAAACTGGTCATCTCCCGGACATGCCAGGCCTTCCACACCTACAAGGAGCCCGATCGAATGGCGAACGTCCAGGCGGCGAGGAAGATCATCGAACTCGGTTATGAATTCATACCGGGTATGAAGGTCTCCTGGATAGTCACCAACGCCAACAAGGTCCCGCAGGAGGTCGAGCCGTTCATACCCGGCCGTGAGGCAGAGATAGTCCCCGATCTTCGATATTACGCCGAGAGGCTCGCCCATGTCACCGCCCGTGTCACCGAGGTTTTCGGATGGAAGGAGAACGACCTGATGCTGGGAAGCCAGCAGTCCACCCTCTTCGATTCATCCTTCAGCGGGGGAGGTGCGCAGAGGACCGCGCCCGCGAAGAAGGAGGCCCCGAAGCCGAAAGGCAAGGGCCCTTCACTCTTTGATTTCTGAAACGGGCGTAAACGCCTTTTACCCCGAACATCCATGTTCTAACCATGCCCGACCGTTGGCCCGAGGTACCGGGGGATTATCAGACAGGTGATGGGCGATCCCCAGTCGCCATAGCGATAATAGGAAGGGCCTTGGCAGACGTGCCATCCGATTGCTACCATATCATGGGGACCCTCCGATCTGCGAACATCGGAGTGGAGAAGATCATAGTCAATATGTTGTCCAATCCCCGCCTGAGATTCTTATTGGTATGTGGCAGGGAGGATGGTCACTACCCGGGCGATGCGCTTCTGAAGTTGGCAGAGAACGGAGTGGACGACAACGGAAACATAATCGGGGCCCTGGCCCAGTTCCCATGCCTTCCCGACATTGGACGTGATGTTGTGGAGAGATTCCGTTCACAGGTTGAGGTTGTCGACCTTCTGTACCCTAAGGAATCGGAGGGGGAGATAGACTGGGAGGACCCTCTGTACATCTTCGACGAGGAACGGAACCGTGAATTAGAGGCCACCGCCCGTCATTGTCTGCTCAGGGATCCCGGCACCTATCCTGATGGTCCTATGCGGATTTCAATACCGGGAATCATTATGAAGCGGGATTTGGGCGATATGCTGAATTCCGAGGTCGGCCGCATGACGGACCTCATGCTTCGCATGCCTGACGATGGGTTGACGGCAGGATCACTCAACATCACCATCTCCGAGGAATTCGCTTTGGTCATCGACCCCATCGACGGACTGCTTCTTGAGGTTCCCACAGTTGAATTCCACAGACGGTTCAAATCCTATCTCACCGGCGATGAGTGAGATCGGAAAACATCGCACCGTGCGAGGGTTCCCTATGTTGTATTCGGACGTTACCCCGAACCATTAACGAATCGCCTTAGAATCGATCCGGGAAATTGAACCTCTCCACCGCCCTAGCACCGCCGATCATGCCCATTATCCACACTATAGGATAGAGTATGAAGCCCACAAATATGACCATGGATGCCGCGGCAAGTATGGCAGCCAGTAGGAACACTATCCCGGTACCCCACTCTCCAGCGTACATATGACCCACCCCTGGTATAAGAAATGCCAGGGCCACCGCGATGGCTGGGCTGCGCTGCGGACGGGACTTCGGAGGTGCCAGACCTCCTGATTCTGACCCGAGTTCAGGTCTCTGATGATACCCGCATCTCGGACAGTACGTCGAACCGAGGTCCAAAGTTGAACCGCAGTTCACGCATGATGATTCGAAACCGCTCTTCTTCCCCATGATGGTTGAATGTGTGCTTTTTTATTATAATCCTTGTCAACGTTCACTTGAACAAATGATCGCCAACGGTTTGTGGTATGCCGCTTTAAAATGAATCGGATGAGACGATCATGTGGGATTTGGAACCTGTTGACATTTTTCTCCAACCTTGAAACTGATCACGTTGATGGATGATGTTATTATCTGTGTGCCATACTCTAAAACTATTTTTCAGGACACTCTTTTCGAGAGAAGGGCATCGATCACCGCATATGACCATATCGCGATATATGGCAGGAAGGCCACGAAGACCAATGCCGCTCCGTCGCCGATGTGGGCGTTCGCTGCGGAGGCTTTGATGGCATCATAGGATGATATTGAGAACGCCATCATCGCGGCGGAAAGGACCACGAGCACCATCCCCCTCCAGGACTCCCCTTTGGATATCTGACCCATACCAGGGACGACCGCTGAGAACAATGCGTGTATGAAACCTTCCCGTATCCTCTCCTTGAGGATGTCCTTCAACCCCCTGGACCCGAATGAGTTGTCCGCCCCCGCCGAGGGAATGTTCATGTGTTCCAATCCACATCCCGATGATAAAACCCCTTTGCCGGCCACAAGTGATTTGCAACCGGAGAAGTTTTAAATAGTCTGCAATAATCCGTCAAAGGTAGTGACGGGACTAGTCCCGTTGGAGATGTGCCCCTAAAGGGTGAATCCATAAACGCCGGAAACGGCAGGTGATACAAATGGCGAAGCAGTTTGATGAGGATGCCGCCCCGACAGTGAAGGGGAAGAGCATGTACCAATACATAGCCGATGCCTGGAAGAAACCAGGCGAGGGCTATATGAAAGAATTGTCCCTGCAGAGAAGGATCAAGTGGCGCCGCGAGGAGAACTTCTCCCGTGTTGAGAGGCCCACCCGTCTGGACCGTGCCCGCAAGCTCGGGTACAAGGCCAAGCAGGGATACGTCGTCGTCCGCGGTCGTGTCCGCAAGGGTTCTCTGCACAAGAGGACCATAAAAGGCGGTCGCCGTGCAAAGCGCAAGGGAGTCACCAAGATCACCGGTGGCAAGAGCCTGCAGCGCATCTGTGAGGAGAGGACGCAGAAGAGGTACCCCAACCTTGAGGTCCTGAACTCCTACTGGGTCGGACAGGACGGTCACCACGAGTGGTACGAGGTCATACTGGTCGACCCTCACCACCCGGTCATAAAGGCAGACCCCAAGATCAACTGGATCTCCGGGGGATCCCACAAGGGCCGTGTCTACCGCGGTAAGACCTCTGCTGGTAAGCGTGGTCGCGGTCTGCACAAGAAGGGTAAGGGAACGGAGAAGATCCGCCCCTCCATCCGGGCCAACAAGAGTCTCGGGAAGTAAGGCTTAGTCCCGAAAACGAGATCAAACCATTTCCTTCAATCTTCTTTCTATTTCTTCATCATCCATTCCGACCAGGGGTGCGTACACTGGAACTTCGAAGCGGATGTCCTTGAGAGCATCGAAGTCATCCATCCCCAAGCCGGTGACGACCCCCAGGACGTCGTCCCCGATGAAGAGTCCTGCATCGTCCTTGAGCATCTTGAGATCGGGATCGTAAGCCTGCAACAAAGGATGTGCGAGACCGGAGACGAGGATGCGGCATCCCCTCTTCATCAACATCCAGGCGGCAAGTGCGTCACGGTCGTCCTTGACGAATGCGATCACCTTGCCCTGAGTTCCCATGGGAAGCCCGCCGGGACCGTCCTGGTAGGTGTCGAAAATGAAGGCCTTGGGGCCGCGGACCTCTATGAATATCTCCACGTCCGGTGAGCCGAGGTCGACCTTGATGCCCAGATTCTCATTGGCCCGGTATATCGCCGAACCGGCATTGCGGCCGATGTCAACTGAGGTGTAGGGATGCGTCCCCTCCCTCCTCGGCCTAACGGCGAAGGACTGGCCCGGTTGCAGCCTGCTCATTGAATAGGCGGCGGCGTGCTCACAGATATCCTCCATGGAGCTGCCGCAGGTCTCGGCCACACTAACTGATGCCACGCCGAACACTCTACGCAGGCAGGTCACGGCGGAATCCACATCGTCAGCCTCAACGTAGAAACGGCCCTCGTCAGAATGGAGCAGAGCCTCTACCCTGCCCTTTGCCAATGCGGAGAGGATGTTGTCCCTCAATAGGTTCTCGAAACGCCTGCGCACCATACGGCTCTTGAGACCCAGTTCCGCGTAGCGTATGAGGATCGTGCTCATCAGAGTGGTATTAAGACTCCACTTATAAACGGTTCCTTCCGTGAAGGTTTTGAAAAGAATGGTGCAGGGGAAGGGATTCGAACCCTCGAACGTCTGCACGACTAGACCCTGAATCTAGCACCTTTGGCCAGGCTCGGTAACCCCTGCTTTAGGACGCTCAATCGCATCATCGTACAAAAAGCTTAGCAATAAGGAAAGGGTTTCCGGGGGCTGGACCCCCAGTTTTTACGCGATAGAATTATCGGGCTTCAGCCCTTCATTATCTTCATCCAGCCGCCGCTCTCGTAGATTGCCAGGCCCCTTCTCATGAGGGCTCCCTGGAAATCCTCCCAGCTTATGATCTCCAGCCTGTCGTTGCTGACCTTGGTGAACTGAACACCATCGGTTCCCTTTACACGTCCCGGCTTTAGACCCTTGTTCTCGGCGATCTGCCTTGCCTTCACTATGTTTATTTTCTCCATAACCATTGCCTATCCCTCCTGCTTGACCACACCTATCCAGTATGGTGTTTGTGCTATTTCTTTGAGGGATATATATATCTTTGCAAAAAAAACAGGTATCCAGATGGTTTTTCATATATAAAACTAACTATTCAAGGCAATTTTTAGCCAGTGTTTTCCTTGACGATAAATGATCGATTGTGTTGAGAAATCAGAAAGAAAGATAACTCGGATAGTCCATCCCTGAGCGATAATATGTCCCTTTTCGGTTCATCAGGCATCAGAGGCAAGGTGGGGGAGAGGATAACCCCTGAACTCGTACTCTCAATAGGCGCAGCGGTGGGCACATGCAATGATGCGGTGATCATCGCCAAGGACACGCGCACCTCAGGGGACATGATGGTCGGCGCCCTGGTCGCTGGCATCTGCTCCGTCGGTTCGGAGGCCCACTGTGCGGGTATACTTCCGACACCGACACTTGCGAGGGCTGCGGTATGTTTCGATGCCGGTGTTATGGTCACAGCATCCCACAATCCCGCTGAATACAACGGCGTTAAGCTCTGGAACCCGGATGGTTCGGCTTTCGATCCTGAACAGACCATGGACATAGAGAATCTGATAATGAGGGGATCATTCCCGCTCAAACGCTATGATGAACTGGGCATGATGCATGTTCACCACGGTGCGTTGGAAGACCATCGCGAAGCCATCGCGAAGATCCTCCAATGCGATTGTGACGTTGTTATAGACTGTGCGTCAGGTCCGACGTCACTCATCACCCCGGGCCTCCTCTCCGACATGGGCGGCAAGGTGGTAAGTCTGAACAGCCAGGTAGACGGTAGATTCCCCGGCAGGATGCCCGAACCCACTGAAGAGAATCTCACCGACCTCATATGCATGGTGAAAGCGCATGGCGGCATCGGCCTGGCACATGATGGAGATGGCGACCGCGCGGTGGCGGTCGATGAAACCGGAAGATACCTGGGCGGCGATGTGCTGCTGTCCCTGTTCGTGGACCATATGAGGCCTTCCAAGGTCGCAGTGCCCATCGACGCGTCGTTGGCCATAGATGATATGGTCAAGGAAGTGGTCAGGACCAAGGTCGGTGACGTATACATATCAGATGCCATGAAGAAGGAGGGCATCTCATTCGGCGGTGAGCCTTCCGGTACGTTCGTATTCGCCGAGCAGGGCTACTGTCCCGACGGCGTCTACGCCGCCGCATTACTGGCCAGCATGGCCTCCGAAGGCCGGCTGGCCGATCGCGTGGATGAGCTGCCCAGTTACCCGATGGTCAAGAGGAAGTATCAGTACAGCAGCGCCAAGGGCGCCATACTGCAACGCATGGAGGACGCGGTCTCCTGCCTGGAATGTGAGGAGATAGTCACCTTGGACGGTTTCCGTGTCGGCCTCGGGGACGCTTGGTTCCTGATACGGTTCTCAGGAACTGAGCCCATAATACGTCTCACCGCCGAAGCCCGTGACGAGGCCCGGTTGAAAGAGGTCGTTGATTCAGCGGAGAATCTCGTTAGGAGGTGCCTGTGATGAAAGCTTTGATATTGGCAGCGGGTGAAGGTACCCGCCTTAGACCCTTGACCAGCAATGTACCCAAGCCCTTGTTGACAGTCGCCGGTAAACCCTTCATGACCCACACCATCGAGGCTTTGAAGGAGGCGGGTGTGGACGAGGTCATCATACTCACTGGATTCCGGGGCGACCGCATACGGTCCCATTACCGTAACGGTGAGACACTGGGGATCAAGATAAGCTACCTGGAACAGAAGGAGCGCAAGGGCACCGCCCACGCCATAGGAATGGCGGAGACGCATATCGACAGTCCCTTCTTCTGCCTGGCCGGTGATGTGCTCGTCAACGCTGAGGACCTCAAGACGATGAGGTCCCTCCATGAGAGGGGAGGTTCGACCGTACTCGGTGCCATCGAGGTCGACGACCCGTCCCGTTTCGGGGTCATCGAGGTCAAGGACGGCATGATGGTGGGCATCGTGGAGAAACCACAGGACCCGAAGAGCAACCTCATCAACTCCTCGGTTTACCTGTTCAACCCCGATGTGTTCCGGAAGATAACCGAGACGGGGCTGTCGGACCGCAATGAATACGAGATCACTGATTCCATATCCATGCTGGCCACGGATGGAGAGGTGCTCGTTCATCCCATGCAGGGGGAGTGGATAGACGTCGGTCAGCCCTGGGACCTCCTGAAGGCCAATGAGAAACTGATGTCCACCATGAAACGCAGTATCAAGGGAACCGTTGAGGACGGGGCGCACATCATAGGCGAGGTGGTCGTCGAGGAGGGTGCCAGGATACGCTCGGGAAGCTACATCGAGGGTCCGGTCTACATCTCGACCGGATGTGACATCGGCCCCAACTGCCATATCCGCGCATACACCTGCCTCGGACCCCGCTGTCGGGTCGGGAACGCAAGCGAGGTGAAGAACAGCATCATAATGGCGGACACCAAGGTGCCCCACCACAACTACATCGGCGACAGCATCGTCGGGGAGAGATGCAACTTCGGTTCAGGGACCAAGGTCGCCAACCTGCGCTTCGACCACCGCAACATCAAGGTCATGTGCAAGGACGGACAGATGGACAGCGGCCGGCGCAAGATGGGAGTGATCATGGGCGATGACGTCGAGACCGGCATCAATTCGATGATACTGCCGGGGACGGTCATTTACGAGAAGGCCATAATCGGCGCCGGCTCCACCGCTTACGGGCTCATAGGCAAAGAGGCGCAGATCCTCTAGACCAGGTCCACATCGATAGGCTCGCCGGAACTGTTGTAGGCCTTCCAACTTTTTGAGTTGAAGGGCTCACAGGTTATGATGTGTATACCGCCCATGCTGTTGAAGAAGCCCATATCGGCATCGGATGGTCGGTTGCAGGTCCCAGGATGGGAATGGGCGGAACCGACCACTCCGAACGATATGGGTGCCATGTTCACGTCCAGGATTCCATGGCTCTCGCCGCTGATCGTCCCTGGAAGCAGGATCAGCTCGGTCACCACCCCTTTCTCCGCCCGCAGGAGGCAGAGGAACTCGTTGGGGAGGCTGTAGCGGGCGGACTCGTTTATGGCCTCTATGACCTCCCTCTCGATGGCCCAGCGCTTCATAGCGACCCTACCAGCTTCTCCTGCATGCGGGCGTAGAAGTTGTCCTCGAAGCGCAGGAAACGACCGTAGTCCTTGGATAACGAGAACTCCACGGTCGTATGACCGGCTATGCTGTACTCCTTCTGACCGTCTATGACCAGGAGGCATCCCCTGTCCATCAGGAGCTCGACCTTTATGCGGGCGCTGGTGGGCACCACCATGGGCCGGGCGGCGAACTTGTAAGGGGCCATGGGTACGAAGACGAAGGCGTTGACGTGGGGATCGATGATCGGCGCTCCCACACTCATCGCATAGCACGTGGAACCGGTCGGGGTGGCGACGATCACACCGTCGGCACGCAGCTCGGTCGCCACCTGGTCATCCACCATTATGCGGAAATGCCTGATCTTGGCCACCGCGTCCGTGTGGATGACGGCCTCGTTCATGGCGTCGGCCAACCGCTCCCCGCCGTACTCGGTGCGCAGTTTGAAGCGCCTCTCGATGAAGTACTCGCCCTTTCTTACCTTGGCGAAGCTCTCCTCCATCTCCTCAGGACCGACCTCGGTGAGGAAACCGACCGAACCTGCGTTGACGCCGAGGATTATGGCGTCGTTCTTCTGCATGGCACGGAGTATGGTACCGTCACCGCCCACGGTGACCAGTATGTCGACCTTCATATCCTCGAGGGGCACCCCTTCCCGGCCCAAGGCCCGGGCGAGCTTGGCCTCCAGGACCACGTCCTCGCCGTCCAATAGTCGGATGACCTCTTGACTGACATCTACCGCGCCCTCGATGCTGAGATTGGTGTATACACCGTAATTCACAGTAACCACTCCTTGAGTCGCCTGTCCCCCACGGCCAGGAAGTTGCTCCTGGTCTCGAGGTCGAACGGCATGTCCATCAATGTACCGTCGAGATTGAATATCTCCCCTCCGGCCTCCCTCAGTATCAGGTGGCTGGCGGCGATGTCGATGACCCTTATGCACTTGCCACGGTCCTCGGAGTTCA
This sequence comes from Methanomassiliicoccaceae archaeon, assembly GCA_003557905.1. Classification (GTDB taxonomy): domain Archaea; phylum Thermoplasmatota; class Thermoplasmata; order Methanomassiliicoccales; family Methanomethylophilaceae; genus PWHV01. The sequence goes on from PWNH01000132.1 coordinate 16,635, forward strand.
TCATGAACCCGTCGGCCGCTCCGGTGGCCACCAGGCACATCTCTATGGATGCGCATCCGTAGGCCCTCGTACGCCGGCATTCCTTCAGTATGCGGAACGTGTCGGGATGGGCGCCGCTACCCAGATATAGCATCATGGTCAAGGCTTCCCTTTGCGACCCCTTGCGGGCCTGGATGCGGCATCCGTTGAAGAACGCCCCCTGACCCTTCACGGCATGATAGACGTCATCGGTGACCAGGTTGCGTATGTAAGCGTACTCCACATCGCGGAGGGAGTTGCTGCCTACCGCCAGGGATGCGGTGTAAAGAGGCACCCCCATGATGGAGTTGTAAGTGCCGTCGATGGGGTCCAGGACCAGGGTCATGTCGCCGCCCCGATCCACGAACCCAATCTCCTCGCTGAGCACATTGAGTGATATCCCGTGCTCCTCCAGATACGAAAGGACGACGTTCTCAGCACACTTGTCTATCTGAGTGGTGGGCGTCCCGTCCGCCCCTTGGCAGACCTCTATCCCGCGGTCGCAGGAGTCGGGCATTTCGCGGGCGGTGTCCCGTATCAGAAGGGACAGTCTTTCCAAGAGCTCCATCATCGTCAGCTCATGGTGGTGGTGCCTATAATTGGGTTTTGTTCCAGCTGTGCTCAGAAACGATATTATGTAACGATGTTGATTTGCCTCGGTTAAAATGAAACACGTCATCGGACTGGCGGACCTGGGGGCGGACTCCCTGGAGAAGGTGGGCGGAAAGGCATGCAACCTTGCCATCATGGCCCGTGGGGGTCTGCCGGTCCCGGAGGCCTTCGTGATATGCACATCGGCCTACCACCGTTTCCTGGAGGAGACGGGCCTGGGATCCAAGATTTCCTTCCTTGTCGAAAAGCTGGATTTCACCGACCGTGAGGAGGTGGCCGCCGCCGCTGAGCGTATCCAGACAATGATATCCTCCCAGGTCACGCCCGTGGCGTTGAAGGAGGACATCGATGAGCGGGCCTTCATGCTCGGGGGGCTCCTAGCGGTCAGGTCGTCAGCAGTGGCGGAGGACATGCCGGATGCCAGTTTCGCCGGGCAGCAGGACTCCTTCCTCAACGTGGCGGCCGCTGATGTCCACATGAATGTCCAGCGTTGCTGGGCCTCCTATTGGAACGAGAGGGCGATGACCTATCGTCATGATGCCCGGGTGCCGCATATGGAAGGAGGGATGGCCGTCCTGGTGCAGAGGATGGTGGACTCCCGCGCTTCAGGCATAATGTTCACGGTGGACCCGGTGACGGGAGAGGACCGCACCGTCATCGAATCGGTCCGTGGCCTCGGTGACCGCTTGGCGAGCGGCGAAGCGGCACCGGACAGGTTCGTGGTCTCCCGTGACGGCACCGTGGTGGTGGCCGATGATGCTGACGGCCTCGGCCTTTCCATTAGCGACGGCGAGGCGGCGATGCTCTCCACGATAGGCGCCGACCTGGAGCGTCTCTTCGGTTCACCCCAGGACGTGGAGTGGGCCTTGGACGCCGAGGGTGTGAAACTGTTGCAGTCCCGACCGGTCACCACCGTCGCCGAGGACGATGGCATTCTATGGACCCGGGCCTACGGTGATGAGTACTGGGCCGATGCCACCACTCCATTGTTCTTCTCCGTCATGGGCCCGATGCTGACCGACTACGTGAACCACGAGGGGGCCCGCATAATGGGATACAAGGCCATACAGGACAGCCCCCTTCTCCGCCTGCACAAATCGCACATTTACTTCAACACCTGGGTCCTGGAGCAGGCATTCAGCTACTACCCGCGCTACGCCCGCTCCAAGGAACTGCTCAACTACTATCCCGCCAGCGAGAGGGAGAGGATCGCCGGTTCGCCGTCACGCACCGGGATGGCGCTGATGTCGCAGCTTAGGGTGGCGGTTCGCGACCCTGATGGGATGCTCAACAGGACCGACAAGGCGTACAAGGAGTGGGCCTCCCGCTTCATGAAGCAGTGCCTTCGTTTCGACCGTCTCGACCTGTCTGCGATGGACTACGGTCAGCTGAAGCGCGTTTACGGGGAGATCGAGGAGGCGGCGATCGGTCATTACCGTCTGATCCGTTACGGCATGGTCTCCCATTCCATAGCATCCAACATGATCATCAAACAATGGCTGCGGTCGTGGCTCAACGACGAGAGCGGCGAACTCTATTCCAAACTGATCTCCGGCCTCCGTGGCAACAAGACATTGGAGACCAACGTGGCGTTGTCCAAGCTGGCCTTGCGTGCCTCCAAGGACCGTCACGTCGCCGCCGCCCTGAGGTCGATGGACAACGGGGAATTCATGAAGGCCTTGAAAGACGACCCGATGCTCGACAACTTCCACGAGCGTCTGGACGAGTTCCTCTACGAATACGGCCACCGTTCACATACCAGGGAGATCGTCTATCCCCGCTGGTCGGAGGATCCGGGGATGGTGCTCGATGTCATCCGTGTGCTTCTCGAGTCGCCCACCGACCTCTCCAAGGTGGAGGATGCCAGGGAGAAGGAGAGGCTGGAGGCGGAGAGGAGGGTGTTCGCGGCGTTGAGAGGTATGAAGGCGGGCAGGGTCAGGGCCGTCATCTTCGAGAAGGTCCTCCGCCTGGCCCAGACGTACCTCCTGTTCCGTGAGAACCAGAGGTTCTTCCTGGACCACATACTCTTCCGCCAACGACTGATACTCAGGGAGTATGGCGAAAGGCTGCAGAGCGACGGTGTGATCGACGACCGCGACGACGTGTTCTTCCTGGAGCTGGGAGAGGTATTCGCCCTTCCCGGCGAGGACCCGCGGAGGCTGATCGCCCAGCGCCGTCGCGACTTCATGCGCCATCGTGACATCCTCCCACCGAAATTCCTCAGGGGGAGGATGGAGTTCGATGACACCGTCACCCGCCTGGACGACTCCACGGTCATACAGGGAAGCGCCGCCAGCCCGAGCGTGTTCCGCGGCAGGGTGCGGGTGGTCTCATCGGTCCACGAGCTCTCCCAGGTCGAGAATGGGGATGTGCTGGTGGCCTCCAACACCGACCCGGGATGGACGGCGGTCTTCCATCGCCTGGGAGGACTGGTGACCGAGACAGGAGGGATATTGTCGCACGGCGCGGTGGTGTCACGCGAGTACGGCATCCCCGCCGTCACCGCCGTGAAGGGTGCCACAACGGTCCTGAAGACCGGTCAGACCATTACCGTCGACGGCAACGAGGGAGTAATCAGATTGGAGGAATGACATGGAGGATTTCACACCCCAGAGACCAGGCTCGGAGGAGGATTGGAGCGAGAGCCTCTATTTCAACTTCCACGACCGTGAGAACGACATCACGGCGTTCATGCGCATCGGCCTGAAACCGAACCGCGGCCACAAGGAGGCGTTCCTTTTCATCATGACCGATGACATGGTTTGCGGGATGCGCTCCGCCATCCCCATCGACGACAGCGGGATGTCCGTCAACGGCCTTTCCTTCCGCAAGGAGGGAGGCGGCTGGAGACTGTCTTACAACGGGCAGTTGGGAAGCATGACCGAGGACGGGCCCATACCGATCGAGGCCTCGCTGGACATCCTTTGGACGCCGCTCAATGAGGAGTTCGACTACCGCCGTTGCGTTGATGAGAGGGCGGAGAGGATGGCCGCGGCGGTGGCCGCGGAGCACCGCGAACAGTACGGTGAGGCGGTGGGCGCGGTGAGTCTGGGGACCAAGCGTCTCCGCCTCAGGGGACTGGGCGAACGGGACCACAGCTGGGGGGTCCGCGACTGGAACGCCCCCCTTGAGTGGATGTGGATCAACTGCCACCTCGACCGTCGGACCTCCCTCAACCTGACACGCCTTGTCGTCGACCAGGGGGAGGTCGTGGCGGGGTTCGTCCATCGTGATGGCGAGAGCCATCCCATCGTAAGGGCCAGGGTGGAGACCCGCTATTCATCGAAAGGAGGGCCGCAGTCCTTCGACCTGGACATCACCGATTCCGAGGGTAAGCGCCACATCATCGGCGGTAGCGTGGTCAGGGAGACGGTGCTGCCGTTCGAGAAGGATGGGGTGCGCAGTCTGCTCTATGAGACCCTGTCGGAATATGATTGGAAGGGCGGCAAGGGCTACGGCATCGCCGAATACCTCATCCGTACCTGACCTCGAGCTCCTTGCGTGACTTGTATCCGAGGGCCGATATCTTACGGGAGGGCGACCCCTCCATCCTCAGGCAGGCATCCATCACCGCCGTCCGGCAAACGTCGCCGCGACGGGCTATGGACCGCATCGCCCAGGCCATGGACTTCCTCACCAGGGGACGTCCGTCCTCGGCATGTCTCTCCACCAGTTCGAGCAGGGAGATGAACGAGGGGTCCCTGTCCACGCCTTTCATCGACACCGCTGCCGCCGCGACGGTTGCGAACGCCGCCCTCCGCACGAAGAGCCTTTCATCATCGGCCCAACGTGCCGCCCATTCCAAGGAACTGGGATGATGTCGGATGAGATTCATGCACAACTGGTCGCAGGTCTCCCAGTCGTTCACATCCTCCAGCCACCGCATCACGAGGCCCTCGTCGACTGTGGATTTGGGAACGATCAGGGTTGCCAGGATCCTCGCCTCCCTGGATCCGCTTGCCCATAGCTCGGTGGCAAGGTTGGCATCCTGACCCATCCTGCGGCCCAATGCCCGCAGCTGGGGCATGCTGACCCCCATCGCGTTTGCGGTATCGATCCCGAAACGGGACATCCCCTGCAACGCCGACGGGTCCGCCAGCCCCCTCAGGGCCTCTAGTACTGCTGTCTTGTCCATGTCAGGCCTGATATGCTTATATGGGATTCGGGCATGCATAAAGCATGCGCATACCGACGGGGCTCCGCGACAGGCTCATGGAGGCGAACGGCCGCCTCTACACCTTGTCGGTGGACCCCGGCCATAGAGTATACGGTGAAAAGCTGATCATGAGGGGAGGCGGGGAATGGAGGGAATGGTCGGTGACCCGCAGCAACCCCGCCGCCTATCTAGCCGTCGGTGGATCGGCGTTCCCGATCAAACGCGACAGCCGACTCTTGTACCTGGGCGCAGCCAGCGGTACCACTGCGAGCCATTTCTCGGACATAGTCGATCAAGGCACCGTGCACTGTCTGGAGTTCTCCGCCCGTTCCTTCCGCGACCTGGTGAGGATATGTGGCAGGAGGGGGAACATGATACCCCTTATGGGGGATGCCACACGGCCGGAGAGCTTCGCCTTCGCCGTGGGGGATGTCGATATCGTATACCAGGACGTGGCCCAGAAGGGGCAGGCGACCATATTGGCGGACAACATGGATGCCTTCAACGCCGGCCGGGGGATGTTGGCCGTGAAGGCGAGGTCCGAGGATGTGACAGCCTCACCGCATGATGTCTTCGTTGAGGCCCATCGGACCCTGGTGTCACGGGGTTTGAGGGTGGTGGAGTGCAGAACCCTCGACCCGCACGAGAAGGACCATGCCATGATAGTGGTGGAAAGATGAGCACCGTTTACTGTGTCGGCATAAAGGATGGGGAGTTCCTCATGATATTCAATCCCCGTCGCGGCGGCTGGGAGATGCCGGGCGGTCGCATAGAGGATGGCGAGAGCATCAGCCAGGCCGCGGTCCGTGAGTTCAGCGAAGAGAGCGGCCTTGAGCTGGATGTGGTCGCCTGCCGGCCCATTCACGACAGCAACGTCTGTCTGGGGCATGTTGGCAGGGAGATCGCCGAGGGCGAGATGGAATATCGGTTCTTCAGCTCATTGCCTTCGCCGTTGGCTTTTCCACGCGAGGAGTACCTCGAGGTGCTGGAATGGGCGTATTCCCTGATGGGTCTCGAACAACCTTTATAAGCGTCAATAAAAATCACCCGGTGAGAATGAAAGAGATGGCAGCAATACGTGTCGAGAACATGGTATCCTCAACCGCCTTGGCCAAGAAATTGGACCTCCAATCCATAGCCTTGACCCTTGAGAACGCGGATTACGATCCGGAAAGATTCCCCGGACTCATCTATCGCATCAAGGACCCCAAGACTGCCATACTGCTGTTCCGCAGCGGCAAGGCTGTGTGCACGGGCGCCAAGAACCTTGATCAGGTCAAGGAGGCCATAGCCAAGGTCTCAGCGACACTTCGGGAGAAGGATATCGAAGTGTTCGAGGACCCGGTGATAGAGGTGCAGAATATGGTCGCCTCCGCCGATCTCGGGCGTGAGATCAACCTCAACGCCATGGCCATAACCCTGGGGCTGGAGAGGGTGGAGTACGAACCGGAGCAGTTCCCAGGCCTCGTATACCGCATGTCCTCACCCAAGGTCGTACTGCTGGTCTTCAGCTCCGGAAAGCTCGTCTGCACCGGGGCCAAGACCCTCGATGATGTCGAGCGGGCGGTGGAGATGATCGGTGACGACCTCAGGAAGGCAGGGATAATCTGAATCAGATGTCGTCCAGGCCCTCGTTCCAATTCTTTATGCCATATACAACGCAGAAAGCGGCCACCAGCAATGAGAGCAGATAAGCGGCCGATATGTACGGGTCCTCTATCCCAAGCATGTCATTCTCTCCTGTTCCCCAATGACGCTGTCAGCGCCGTTCCCTGATGTGAAATTCTGATTATTTAACTGTGACCGGGGAGGTGACCGAAACATCCAGGGCGAATCCATTTCATATGTGCTGGTGCATGACGGTACGTTAGGAATGGAATGTCCCTTCTGCTCCCCCGCCGGGGATGAGGTCGTCATAAGCAACGATGCGGCATATGTGCGCTATGACCGTTACCCTGTGAGCCAGGGTCACATGCTGGTCATACCTCGCAGGCACATATCCAGCTATCTCGATTGCAACGAACAGGAAAGGATAGCCCTGTGGAATCTCGTGGACGAGGCCCGGAAGCTGCTCGATCGCGAGGTTGCCCCCGACGGATACAACATCGGCATAAACATAGGCGAGGCGGGCGGACAGACCGTAATGCATATGCATATCCATCTGATACCGAGGTTCCATGGCGACATGGAGGACCCCCGTGGCGGGGTCCGAGGCGTCATACCGGACAAGATGAGGTATTGAGCTCCCCCCTTCGGGAGGGTGAAGGGCTTATATACTATGAGTTGGATTGGCAAAAGCCTCGCCGCCAGACGATTCAATTGGAGGATCAAAATGGCAAGAATGCACGCTAGAAAAAAAGGAAAATCATCCTCACGCAGACCCCTCATCACTGAGAACCCGGAGTGGGTACCTGTTGCCGCCGCTGACATAATCGACATGGTCACCAAGATGGCCAAGGACGGAATGTCATCCGCGAAGATAGGTCTGATCCTTAGGGACCAGCACGCCGTCCCCGATGTGAAGTTGGCTACGGGCAAGTCTATTACCGAGATCATGGCGGAGAACGGTGTAACAACCGGCATCCCCGAGGACATGGCCAACCTCATGAGGAAGGCCGTCAACCTGAGCGTACACCTCAAGGACCACCGCATGGACGTTGGCAACAAGAGGGGACTGCAGCTGGTTGAGTCCAGGATACGCCGCCTTGAGAAATACTACAAGAGGAACGGCGTTCTGTCGCCTGACTGGAAGTACTCCATCAAGACCGCCGAGCTGATGCTCAAGTAAGGTGGCCCATGGACGTTGACGTCCAGCTTCCCTCGAAACTACTTTCCAGTTTCTCTATTTGTGCTGATGTCCTGAAAAGGCATTGCCACGTCCAGATAATATCCCACTACGATGCTGATGGCATAGCCGCCGCCGGTATCATCGCCAACGCCCTGCTGCGTCAGGGAAAGAGCGTCCATGTGAGGCTTCACAAGGCCCTGAACCAGAAGGGCGCGGAGGCGATAGCGTCATCCGGAGAGGCCTGCACCATCATCACCGATATGGGAGCCTCGTACCTGGGCACCCTCTTCTCCTCTGAGAACGACGTGATCGTCCTGGACCATCACCAGAACGAAGAGTTGCATGAGGACCGCCCCTACGTCAATCCTCACAACCACGGCATCGACGGTATGACCTCGGCATGCGCCTCCTCGCTGGCGATGATGCTGGCTGTGGAGATGGATGAGAAGAATTGGGACCTGGTGCAGCTGGCTTTCGCCGGCATTGCCGGAGACCGCCAACATGTCAACGGCGTCACGGGTGTGAACGCCCATCTGCTGAAGGAGGGTATCGCCCGGTCACACCTCCGGCTGCAGGAGGGTTCGTTGATACCCCCGGGTGAGCTGAGGTCGGCATTGTACCACAGCACCGACCCTTACATCGTGGGAGTCAGCTCCGACCCTGAAGGCATGGACGCCCTTCTCAAACAGGCCGGCGTGCCTCCGGGGACCAAGGACAGCGACCTCGACCCCCAATCGAGGCGGAGACTCTCCTCCCTGATCGCCTTGCGACTGATGTCCCAGGGTGTTAGCCTTGCGACTCTGCGTGAGGTGTCACGTACCCGTTACTCATTACCGTCCTGGGGCGTGGACGCGGAAGAGCTCGCCTCCCTGCTGAACGCCTGCGGGCGTAAGGACCAGGAAGGATTGGGCATCGCCGTGGCACTGGGGGATGGTGATGCCCGCAAGGAGGCGGATGCCATGCGCATCGAATACATGGACGAGGTCGTGAGGTCCGTCAAGGACCTTGAGGTCCAAGGGCTGCAGGAGATGGATGGGATCCAATACTTCCACAGCCCGTCATCAGGATACACAGGGATAGTCTGCGGTGTGGCGATGCAGTACCTCGGCGACAGCAGGCTGCCCTGCTTCGGACTCAGCCGCAAGGAGACCAGCGTCCGGATATCCGGACGCGGCACCAATGAGCAGCTGGCGGAGGGCATAGACCTCGCCGTTGCATTGAGGGATGCCAGCGCTTCAGTGGGCGGAAGCGGCGGCGGTCACCGCATCGCCAGCGGGGCGGCGGTGCCGTTGGAGAGGGAGGAGGAGTTCCTGAATAACCTGAATGGGATCATCCTAGCCCAGCGCTCCGGCGCCAAGTGACCTCCACCTCATCGGTCCGGAAGCGTTGGTCGATCCGGCTGTCTCCGATGTCCGAGCGTATACCGGCATCGTGCATCACCTTCCCGGTCCATGCTATCATGGCGCCGTTGTCGATGCACAGCTTCGGTACGGGAACGAACATCTCCGCCCCCCTCTCTTCGGCCATCATTTGTGCCATCGTCCGTAATCTCTTGTTCTGGACGACTCCTCCGCCCAATAGCAGTTGGTCCTTCCCGATGTGCGCCATCGCCCTCTCCGTGACCTCGGTGAGCATGGCGAAACAGGTCTCCTGCACCGAGTGGCATATGTCCGGCAAAGAAACGCCTTTACGACGCAGGGCCACGGCGGCGGTCATTATCCCTGAGAACGACATGTCCATCCCTTTGACCGAATAGGGCAGTTCGTGATAACGGTCCGCCTCCAAGGCCAGCTTCTCAATGGCCGGACCGGCGTAATAACCGAGTCCCAGTTCACGGCCGAGTTTGTCGAACATGTTGCCGATTCCGATGTCCAATGTCTCACCGAAGATGCGGTAGCGGCCTTCGGCCAAGGCTATGACCTGGGTGTTGCCGCCGGAGGCATAGAGAAGAACGGGGTCGTCGCAGCCGGTGCTGGCTATGCCTATCTCCAGATGGGCTATGCAGTGGTTAACACCCAACAAAGGAACGTTCAGGGAGAGCGATAACGAACGGGCGGCAGTGGCCACCGTGCGCAGGCAAGGCCCGAGACCCGGGCCGCGGGAGAACGCCACCAGGTCGATGTCGTGGATCGATACCCCTGCGGCATCCAGTGCCTTGCGGATCACTGGTGTTACCCTTTCCGCATGGTGGTTGGCGGCCTCGCGGGGATGTATGCCTCCCTCGGGGGGGCGGTACATCTCCAACTCGTTAGCCAGGACGTTGGCGTCCTCATCCACTATCCCCACGCCCACCGTGTGGGCTGTGCCTTCGATACCCAGGGTCAGCATCATTCGTTACCGGCGAGCTTCTTCAAACGGTCGATTATCTTTATGGCCCCCGTTACGACCTCATCATCGACCACCAGGACCGGGAATTCCAACTCCAGTATCTCGTAGTAGGCGGCCTCGGCCATCCCGTCGACGGTCTCGGCATCCATGAACTGCATGTCGATGCCGGCGGGTATGCGCTCCTTGACGTGGTCGCACTTCTGACAATCAGGCTTGGTGAAAAGGATTATCTCTGTCATGACGTTCCTGAAGATTGCATATCCTGATTAATAGATTGTCCCGCCTACCCGAAAGATGTATGTTTAGGGCCGATGGGATTCGTCCGGGTATGCCCTTGGGACATGCCAGTCACACAAGGGACTGTGCAAAGTTATAATAACAAAAACGGGTATCCACGTTGCCGAGGGCTCGTGGTCTAGGGGTTATGACGTCGCCTTGACATGGCGGAGGTCGCCGGTTCAAATCCGGCCGAGCCCACCATCAACCTACTTTCATCTCTTCTATCATGGACCGTTTCTGACGCAATTGATTATCATGAATCAAGCGCATCCGCTTGATTATCAGGGCCGAAGGGGGTTGTTTTCATGGATGTCCAAAAGGAAGCAGTGAACAGGGTTCTGCGCCACCGTTGGGCAATATTCGCCATACTGGCCTTGGCGTATTTCCTGGTATATTTCCATCGTACTTCCACTTCGGTCGTGGGTTCCGATATCGGGGCCACCTTCGGAGTGGGGGCGACATCGATAGCCCTCCTGGGCTCATCCTATTTCTTCGTATACACCGTGATGCAGCTACCGAGCGGCATACTGGCGGACCGATGGGGTCCGCGCAACACCGTCTCCCTCTTCCTGGTGATCGCCACGATCGGTTCCTTGATCACCGCCCTCGCACCATCCTTCGAGGCCGTCCTGGCGGGGAGGGTCCTGACCAGCGTGGGGGTGGCTATGGTCTACATACCCACGATGCGCATATTGGCCATGTGGTTCAGATCCGATGAGTTCGCCTCTCTGAGCGGGGTGCTACTCGCGGTCGGGAACGCTGGCGCCATTGTCGCGGCGACACCGCTGGCGGTGATGACCGCTTCATATGGATGGCAGAACGTTTACCTGATGCTGGCATTGCTCACCGCCACCCTCCCGGTGCTGTGCTACGTGATCGTCGTCGACCGTCCCTCCCGCAAGGGGCTCCCCGACATACAGACCATCGAACGGATGGAGACCGGCCTCACCGACCCTGCCCCGGTGATGGAGACGTTCACCGTCATGGAAGGCGTTAAGACGGCGTTCCTGGGAGGGAGGAGGTTCTGGCCCCTGGCCATTTGGTTCTTCATCATCTACGGCACGGTGATGATGTACCAGGGTCTGCAGATGGGACCCTACTACCGCAACATCTACGGGATGGAGGACTACAGCCTCATGATAACCATGGTCGGAGTGGGTATCATCGCTGGCTCACCGGTTTCGGGCCTCCTTTCCGATAAGATATTGAGGTCCAGACGCAAAGTGCTCATCATAGGGACGCTGTTCTACACCACTGTATGGTTCATCCTTTGGGCGACCGCGGGACAGTTCGACAGCATCGTCATACAGGCCCTGATAAACTTCACGTTCGGATTCTTCGGAGGATGGTTCATCGTGGCCTTCGCGCAGATCAAGGAGATGTTCCCCTTGGCAATCGTGGGTACGGTGACAGCCTCCCTGAACATATTCCCGTTCGCCGGTGGTGCCCTGTTCCAGGTGGCATCCGGTCTCGTCGTCACCTCGGGTACCGAGCTCTCGGAGTTCAAGACCCTGTGGTTCTTCGCATTCCTGTGCATGCTGGTGGCCTGCGTTGCCGCGTATCTGACGGTGGAGAGGGAACGTTAGCCCACTGACCCACGATGAGCCTGGCCGATGTGAAAAATGGTCGGATGGACAGTATTAAATGTCCTGAGAATCAAGCATATACCATTGTGAAGGAGGGGTAATCACGAAAAAAATGACCACGAACAACGGCGCGGTGGTGGACAACGACCTTAACAGTGTCACCGCCGGTCTGCCGGGACCAGTACTGATACAGGACGTGCATCTCGTAGAGAAGCTCGCCCACTTCAACCGCGAAAGGATACCGGAGAGGGTCGTGCACGCCAAGGGGGCGGGCGCCGGTGGATACTTCGAGGTCACCAAGGACGTGTCCAAATGGACCAAGGCCAAGTTCCTGTCCAAGGTGGGGAAGAGGACGGAGGTTTTCGTCCGTTTCTCGACCGTGGGAGGGGAGAAGGGCTCCGCCGATGCCGAGAGGGACCCCCGGGGATTCGCCGTCAAGTTCTACACCGAGGACGGCAACTACGACCTTGTTGGCAACAACACCCCGGTCTTCTTCATCCGTGACCCGTTGAAGTTCCCGGACTTCATACACACCCAGAAGAGGAAGCCGGGCAGCAACCTGAAGGACGCCGACATGTTCTGGGACTTCCTTTCCCTCACGCCGGAGTCCATCCATCAGGTCAGCATTCTGTTCTCCGACCGGGGAACGCCCCGCACCTACCGCAACATGAACGGTTACGGAAGCCACACCTACAAGTGGTACAACGATGCCGGTGAGCATTTCTACGTCAAATACCACTTCAAGACCGACCAAGGGGTTGATAACTTCACCATGGAGGAGGCGGAGGTCATGAAGGGCAAGGACCCTGACAGCGCCACCCGGGACCTGTACGATGCGATCGCCCGTGGCGACCCCCCGTCCTGGACGCTGCAGGTGCAGATCATGACCCCGGAGGAGGCGGAGGAGTACCGCTTCGACCCCTTCGACGTCACCAAGGTATGGCCCCATGGGGACTATCCGGTGATGGACATCGGCAGGATGGTTCTGGACCGCAACCCCAGCAACTACTTCGCCGAGGTGGAGCAGGCGGCATTCTCGCCCAGCAACTTCGTTCCCGGGATCGCCGCCTCACCGGACAAGATGCTGCAGGGCAGGCTCTTCGCCTACCCCGACGCCCACCGCTACCGCTTGGGCGCCAATTACACCCAGCTTCCGGTGAACGCCCCCAAGGCCGCGAAGATGGACAACTATCAGCGCGACGGTCCGATGCGTTTCGACGGCAACCTCGGTGACGGCCCCAACTACTGGCCCAACAGCTTCGGCGGTCCGGAGCCGGTGCCAGGCAGCGGGGAGCCGATGTTCAACGTGTACGGCAAGGCGGGCAGACAGCCCTACGTCCACCCCAACGACGACTACGTGCAGGCCGGTGACCTTTACCGCAAGGCGATGAAGGACCAGGACCGTACGAATCTGGTGAAGAACATCGTCGCCCATCTCGGCAACGCCCGCAAGGACATCCAGATACGTCAGGTAAAGATATTCCTGAAGGCGGATGAGGAGTACGGCAGCCGTGTCGCCGAGGGACTGGGACTCAGCGCCGCCGATCTGGCATGAGTCTCCGAAAAACCACTTCCTTTTTCATCCCCTTCTCAGCCCATGGTGGGCGGCGGCCCTCTTGGCGTCGCGGAACTCCTCGGGGCGGATGCGCCGTTTGAGCGCCCTGTGGGCGGGTTCCTGGGAACCGACCACCTTGTGACAGGGCCGGTACTGGTCCATTATGTTCACATAGCTTCCTCGTGACAGTTCCTCGGCTATGAACGCCATCACCCCTTCGCTCCCCGCCAGCCTCTCAGGCAGCACCAGGTGCCTGATTATCATGCCGCGGACGGCGACACCGTCCTCCACGACGAGGTCCCCCACCTGGCGGTGCATCTCCTTCAGGGCGGAACGCATCACGACCGGGTAGTCCTTTACATGCGACAGCCTCCAGGCCACCTCGGGGTCGTCGTACTTCGCATCGGGCATATAGATGTCCACCACACCGTCCAGAAGTCTAAGGGCCTCCACACGGTCGTATCCGCCGCTGTTGTAAACCAACGGCAGCCTCAACCCCTTGCCAGCAGCCAGGTCCAAAGCCTCCAGTATCTGAGGTATGACGTGGGAGGGTGAGACCAGGTTGATGTTGTGACATCCCATGCGCTGGAGGTCGATCATCATACCCGCCAGACGGTGAGCATCGACCTCCAGACCTACCGGGCCTTGACTGATGTCGTGGTTCTGGCAATAGTCACAGTGCATGTTGCAGCCGCCGAAGAAGACCGTTCCCGAACCGTGCCTTCCCACCAACGGGGCCTCCTCGCCGAGATGGGGGCCGTAACTGCAGACCGTCGCGTTGCGGCCGATGCCGCAAGCGCCTCTTATATCGTTGATACGGTCGACGCTGCACAGTCGGGGGCAGCAACGGCAGTCGGCGAGACGGGACACCGCCTTGGCCGCCCTCGCGGAGAGCTCCCCGCTATGATGCAGGGAAAGATAGGACGGTCCGCTCATCGGATAAAAATGAATGATTGACGTTATAGGTGTTGCCATCAGCTCCCCTCAGACGGTCTGAACAAGCGTTTTAAACCTGAATTGATTACACCGTCACAGGCGACTGTAGTCTAGCGGTTAGGACCGGGGCTTCCCAAGCCTCTAACCCGGGTTCAAATCCCGGCAGTCGCACCAATCTTCTTCTCTTACGCTCCTGAATGAACACTGCGGGTTCCCTCAAAAATGAAATATCATAGAGGACGCTACCACAGACACGTCCATGGACGTAGGGGATCTGATGATGCAACTTGAGGTCTTGGAAACAAACATACCGTTGCTGGGGATGACTTGGTTGCACCTTCTGTCCTCATTGTTGCTGCTTGTCATCGGCATAGTGGTAGCCAAGTACGTTGTCAGATATTTCCGCAAGGGACTGTCCCGCAGCAAGCTTCCGGAACTGGTGGTGGAGTTCCTCAGCCGTTTCCTCAGCGTCCTGTTGTACGTGGCGGTTTTCCTGATGTTCATATCATCGCTCGGTGTCCAGGTGGACTCCGTGGTCCTCGGACTCTCAGCGGTGATCGGCCTGATCCTGGGATTCGGCATGCAGGACACGCTGACAAACCTATCCAGCGGGATTTGGATCGCCGCGCTCAGACCTTTGGACAAAGGTGAGTTCGTCTCCGTGGGCGGTTACAGCGGTACTGTGAATGCGGTCGGGATAATGGCCACCGAACTGCTCAGCATTGACAACCAGCTCATAACCATACCCAACAAGCTGGTGTGGAACAACTCCATAGTCAACAACAGCCGGATGCCCACTCGCAGGGCATCGGTGGACGTCGGCATATCTTACAAGGCCGACCTGGACAAGGCAATCACGGTGGCGATGGACCTCATGAGGTCTCACCCCAAGGTCCTGGAGGAGCCGTCCCCCGCGGTCGTGGTTCTAGGCCTCGGTGACTCCTCGGTCGACCTCCAGCTGCGTGCTTGGACGGTAAACGCCGACCTATGGGGCGTCAAGTGGGACCTTACCGGCGGCATATTCAAGGCATTCCGCGAGAACGGCATAGAGATACCCTATCCGCAGAGGGACGTCCATCTCAAGAAGGAATGAGACCTGCCATGTATCATTGATGGGAAGTTCTCAATGCGTCACCTGGTTTAACATACCCTAACCTTTTATGGTGCAATAGCGTATGTTCAAGCGCTGGGTGAGACTATGATAGAGGTTGATGGTTCCAGAGGGGAGGGGGGCGGACAGATCGTACGTACCTCCATCGCCCTGGCAGCCCTTACCGGCAAGGATGTCAGACTCAGCAACATCCGCGAGAACCGACCCACTCAGGGCCTTTCCCGTCAGCATTGCACCGCCATCCATGCGGTAGCGGATATGAACGATTCATGGGTGGTCGGCAACGTCCCCGGTTCGCGGGAGATGGTGTTCCGTCCTGGTAAGGCTGGGAGCGGCGACGTGGCCCTTGACGTCGGCAGTGCCGGCAGTATCAGTCTCATGCTGCAGGCGATGCTGTTGTGCGCCCAATCACACGACTCCAAGGTCACGATGGACATCAGAGGCGGTACCAATGTCAAGTGGGCACCGCCCATCGACTTCTATCCGCAGGTGCTTTTCCCCTTGCTTTCCCGGATGGGGATCGAGGCGGAGATGGAGATCGTCAACCGTGGTTTCTACCCTCAAGGCCATGGACATGTACGCGTCACAGTGGTTCCCGCGAAGACCATCAGACCGTTGCGCATAGATGACCTGGGTGAGGTGTTGGAGGTCAACGCGGTAAGCTACTGCCAGAACCTCCCGCCACGCATAGTGGACGAGATGGCATGGTCCTGTCAGGAGATGCTGTCCGACATAGCCGTCCTGAATGTGGAGAGGGACATCCGCCAGGGTGGCTCCACCGGGGCGGGGATATCTCTGGTGGCCGTGCACCGCAACGGCATGATGGGCGCCAGTGCCCTCGGCTCTCGTGGGAACCCCGCCCGACTGGTCGGTGAGGAGGCCGCCAAGGACCTCATAGTGGAGATGGATGGCGGGGGCACATTGGACGTCCATGCCGCCGACCAGCTGGTGCCATACATGGCTTTGGCTGACGGCGGGAGTGTCTTCCGGGTCTGGCGTATCAGCAAGCACCTGCTGAGCCAGATGGACCTTCTGGAGACCTTTTTGGATGTCAAGTTCCATATCAGCCGTTTAACGAAAGGGTACCGCATAGAGGTGGAGCCGGGAGGGAATGAATGAGACCCAAGGTCATAGTGAACTGCGCCATGAGCGCCGATGGCAAGATAGCGGGATACGACCGCCGCCAGACCAGGATATCAACCCCCGAGGACATGGAGAGGGTCAAAGCCCTGCGCAGGTCGGTGGATGCGATAATGGTCGGGGTGGGCACCGTCGTAGCCGATGACCCCCATCTGACCGTCAAAGGGCTGGAGAGGGATGAGAACCCGGTGCGGGTGGTCATAGATTCCCGGGGAAGGACCCCGGATTCGGCCCAGGTGCTCGATGGTCGGGCACGCACCCTGATATTCCACGGCGAGGGATGCGATCGTCGGTGGGAGGGTACGGAATCGTTCTGCTGCGGAGCCGACCGTGTCGACCTGCGCAGGATGTTGGACATACTTGCTGAAATCGGCATCGGGACGCTCATGGTGGAAGGAGGCGGGGAGTTGATAGCCTCCCTGTTCGACGAGGGTCTGGTGGACGAGTACAACGTATTCGTGGGTCCGCTGATAATCGGCGGCCGCAGTTCGCCGACGCCTGCCGACGGTGAGGGGCGTGAGGGCAAGGATGCCATACGTCTGCGCTTCGCCGGCATGGAGGTCCTGGGCGAGGGTGTGCTCCTGAGGTATCTACGCATTTGAGCATCGATTAGAACATTTTATGTACAAATGTATCATAGGAGCGTTGAGCCCTATGTTGAAAGAACCCATCTTCAGCGGAGTCTACGCCTCGCTGGTCACGCCCTTCGACGCCGATGAGGGCGTCGACGAGTCCGCCCTACGGAAACTGATCTCACGGATGGTCGGACAGGTTGACGGGCTGGTGGTCTGCGGGGCGGAGGGGGAGTTCGAGTACCTTTCCGACACCGAGAGACGCAAGGTGATAGACATAGCCGTGGACGAGGTGGCGGGCAGGGTGCCGCTGATCGTGGGAACCGGCTCGGCCAGCACCCGGATTGCCTGTCAGCTCTCAGCATTCGCGGAGGCGGCGGGCGCCGATGCGGTGATCGTATCCACACCCTATTTCCTGTTCCCTTCCGACAAGGGATATCATCAACACTTCCTCGAAGTGTCAAATTCCACATCATTGCCGATAATAGTCTACAATCCCATGGAGAGCTGTATCGGCCGCATACCCCGCAAGGTCCTGGAGGACCTGTCCTACGTGGAGAACGTGGTGGCCTTGGCGGACTCGTCAGGCGACATGCCCTACCTGATGGAGGTGATAGAGAAGGTCAGGGGCAGGATGGATGTCCTGGTGAGTAATGAGGAGACCGTCTATCCCTCCCTGTGCGTGGGATGTTCAGGTATGATACTGGGTAGCGCACAGGTGTATCCGTCGTTATGGAGGGAGATGTTCAGGTCCTTCACCGAGGGCGACGACGATCAATCCCGCATACTGCAGGCCAGGGTGCAGAAGCTGTCCCGACTGTTCATGAGACATGGTCTGGCGGTGCCTTTGAAGGCGGCGATGAGGATGATAGGCGAGCCGGCCGGTAAGGCCCGAGGACCGTTGAAGGAGGGAGGTTCGCTTCTGCACGAGGACCGGGAGGAGATAAAGGTCGAGCTGGAGAGGATAGGCCTGTTGGAGAGGGCCGGTGAGTCAAGGGTTGAATACGACCTCCCCCTGGATGATAGGTTCTTGGACATAGGCATCAGCGCTGACGACCTGAGGAGTAACGGGGTGCGCCTGTCAACGGCATCCCATGGGAGCGGTGAGGAGAGTGCGGTCATCGATCTCGCCCTGGGGCGTAAAGATGGCCTCCTGGGAGACGTGTTCGCTTCCCAACTGGTCTATCTGAACCACGGGAAGGAATCGTTGCCCATTGTTCTGGAGCCGAACCTGGCCACCCTCCCGCCCTGCATGATAATACCAGTCATGGAACTGCGCAACATGCGCCAGGCAAACATGGTCTACGGCCCGGCCCAAGGTGCGATAGCCAAGGCCATCGCCGACCTGTGCGCCGACGGTCGGATCCCACATAAAATCATGGATGAATACATCATGCTGGCAAGGGTGTTCATGGACCCCAACGCCCTCGACCGTTCCTCGATATACGTCAACTTCCATCAGGCCACCCTCCGTGCCATGGAGGAACTGCTCATGGAGGTGGGGGAATGAAGAGTGGAGACCTGCAAGGAATATTCACACCGCTGGTCACACCGTTCGATGAGCGCCTGAACGTCGACGAGCAGCGGCTACGGGGGCATGTGCGATGGCTCATGGGCCGCGTCGACGGCCTGGTATGCACATCTGACGTCGGTGAGTTCGTTCAGCTGACCGAGACGGAGAGGGTCGAAGTCTGGAAGATGGTGATAGACGAGGTTGACGGCAGGGTCCCTGTCATAGTCGGAAGCGGGTCATCGAGCACCAAGGTCGCCAAGGAGCTCACACTGAAGGCATCGGACCTAGGTGCGGATGCCGCTCTCGTGGTCGACCCTTATTTCTATCGCAGCAGCGGCAAGGAGCGCTACGAGCACTTCCAGGCCCTGAACGCCCTCGGTTTCCCGTTGATCAATCACAACGTCTGCCGCTACACCGGTGCCGAGAGGGAATGGTGGACGACCGAAGGCATAGCCGACCTGGACAATGTCATAGGCATTCTGGATGCCACCGGCGACATGGCCTACACCGCCACCCTGAACGAGAAGGTCGAGGACGCTGCGATCATCGCCGGCAAGGACGAGGTGGCGGCCATGGCCCTGGCACAAGGTTGTAAAGCGGCCGTCCTGCCCACCGCCAACTTCATACCCGACCTCTGGAACGCGATATTCAAGGCCATCACCGCTAACGACCTGGACTCCGCCCGCTCCTTGCAGATGAGGATACAGAAGATCTGCCGCATATCCCACACCTGCCCCCATCATGTGGCCAAGGCCGCCCTGTGGATGATGGGTCGGGACATGGGGAGGCCGGCGCCCCCGGCGCTGCCCGGCGATAACTTCCTGCATGAGGACTGGGAGGAGCTCCGCCATCAGTTGTCGGGACTGGGCCTCCTTGCCGCCAAGTCGGTACGCATGACAATCGGCGACGGTTCCTGCGACAGTTCCGTGGCATCGATACCGCACACCCCTGATGCGGTCGACCTCAGGATGCTCATAGGGGAGGCCTACTCCGGCCCGTCAGCGCACGAGGCGGCCCATGTCGACCTGCTCATAGGTGCCGACGACGGACCGGTGGGAAGGGCCTACGAAGCATCATTGGTCAATGACAAGGAGGGCCGGGTCAAGGAGGTCATGGACAGCCCGCGCTGCATGGTCGTGCCCACCGTCACACCGAGGACGGCGAAGCAGAAGAGGCATATGGAACTGGCATCCGCCGGGGTCGTCCAGGCGGTGGAGGAGGCTGTCGAGGACGGTTTCCTGCCCCGTGAAATGCTGGACCGTGTCCGCCTTATAGCCAATGTGTTCGTGCATCCTGCCGCCGCCAATGAGAGGCGAATACGGGTCAACAACTACAAGGCCATGCGCAACGCCATCAGGAGGGCGGTGGAGGGAAGGCCCCACGCCGAAGAATTGGTGTGGCTGAAGGATTCCGTGAGGCACCCGACCCGCTACACGCCTTAATAGACGGGCTCGATGATGAACTTGCAGTAGTTGTAGGCGATGCCGAAGCACTCGTTCTCCGTGATGATGAAGCGGCGGCCGGTCTTGTTCTCCAGGACGGACTTGAACACGCCCTCGTGGAACATGCAGAGCTTGTTCCCGGTCTCTGCATTGGTCTCGTAGTCATCACGGATGATTATCGTCAATGGTATGAACGTGTAGACGCACACCTCGCCGAGGTCGTGCATCTCATAGAACTCCTGCAGTTCGGACACTATGTCCTCGATATCTGTGGACTCCACCTTCGTCGATAGCGCCTTACCGACCTCGCTGCCGACCTCGTACATCGCAGGATCTATGGCCAGACCGATCGCTTCCAGACCTATCAACAGAGACCGCATCAACCCTTTGAGGAATGACGAGGGCGTGCCGGAGGAGTCGAGGATGGTCTTATGCATGTACTTCATCATCTCATCCGAGGGATTGGTGGACTTGGCCACCGGTTTGGATGACAGGAAGAATATCTTACGCCTGTTGTCGGATGGATCGTCCCGTGAAGAGACGAGCTTCTCCTTGACCATCTTATCCAGATGTACGGAGAGGGTCGATTGGGCCTTACCGGTGATATTCGCGATGTCCGTCAAGGAAAGGTCCTTTACCTGCAGTTCTGTGAGAATCCTTTGTCGGACCGGGTTGCATATCTGTTTCAAACCGGAGCTGGTTGAGTATATATCGAATGCAGGTTCATCCATGGGAGCAGAGGCCCATCGAGATAATTCCTAATTAACTTTCCCGTTTAAATTCTCAAGCTATGCCATCACCTTAATCTACATTCGGGATTATTGTCTCAGCAGGGTAGTGGCATGAGGTTCAAGGACAACGGAGCGGAACGGGACATCAGGGCACTATGGTTCGAGGACGGCTGGTTGGTCATGATGGACCAGCGGCTATTGCCCCGGAAAGTCGCATTCGTAAGATACGATGACCACGAACAGGTGGCCAAGGCCATCAGGGACATGGTTACCCGCGGCGCACCGTCCATCGGCGCCGCGGCCGCCTACGGGATGGCACTGGCGGCCTTGAATGGTGCCGACCTGACCGAAGCTGGCGCAGTCATCAAGGCTGCAAGACCAACCGCCAACGACCTGTTCTACGCCGTCGACCATATGGCGGACAGGATATCGGCGGGCGATGACCCGGTGGAGGCGGCGGACGCCTATGTTTCAGCCATCATCGACAATTGCATGGCGATAGGTGTGCACGGTGCGCCGTTGATAAAGGACGGGTACACGGTGATGACCCATTGTAACGCCGGGGCATTGGCCACGGTGGATGTGGGTACCGCCCTGGCACCGATCCGCGTGGCATGGTCCGAGGGACGGAGGTTCAAGGTACTGGCATCAGAGACCCGGCCTCGTCTGCAGGGGCTCCAACTGACGGCTTGGGAGCTGATCCACGAGGGCATAGACCACGCGGTCATAGTCGACGGTGCCGCGGGGCATTTCATGCGCCGCGGGGTTGACATGGTCATAGTGGGAGCGGACCGCATAGTTGCCAACGGTGATTTCGCCAATAAGGTGGGCACCTATGAGAAGGCCGTCATCGCCAAGGAACTGGGGATCCCGTTCTACGTCGCCGCACCC
Organism: Methanomassiliicoccaceae archaeon; assembly: GCA_003557905.1. Classification (GTDB taxonomy): domain Archaea; phylum Thermoplasmatota; class Thermoplasmata; order Methanomassiliicoccales; family Methanomethylophilaceae; genus PWHV01. The sequence continues at coordinate 38,293 of PWNH01000132.1, forward strand.
GTCTCGACCTTCGACTTCGGGACCGCCAGCGGCGACGACATAATCATCGAGGAGCGTGACGCTGAGGAGATCACCCACCTAGGCGGTGTGGATGTGTCGCCCGATGGCGTCCAGGTACTGAACCCCGCCTTCGACGTAACACCCTTTCGCTATGTCACTGCTTACATAACCGAGAAGGGCATACTCACCGCAGAGGACATCGACGCCATGAGGAGTGAATAAGATGGACGAACGTGGACACCGGGACGAGTTGGCGAGGATATGCAAATTGCTTTACGACCGCGACCTGACATTCTCCTCGGGCGGGAACATGAGCGTGCGGGTGGATCCAGAGCACATTGTGATAACGCCCTCGGGCAGGAACAAGGGCATGCTGCGCGGAGAGGACATGATCAAGGTGAATCTCAATGGCGAGGTCATCGGTGAGGGCAGGCCCTCCATCGAGGTGGGTATGCATCTCATCTACTACCGCATGCGGGACGATGTCGGAGCGATAGTCCATTGCCACCCTCCATACTGCACATCATTGGCAATAATGGGAGAGAGGCTCAAGAGCAATCTGACCCCTGAGGGCGCTGTGCTTCTGGGCGAGGTGCCCATAGCGCCGTACGGGACACCGGGCACCAACCGCCTGGTGGACTCGGTACGGGAACATGTTCACAGCGACTGTCTCATAATGGAGAGGCATGGGGCGCTGGCGGTGGGTTCCGACCTGATATCGGCCTTCAACCGGATGGAGGAGTTGGAGTTCCATGCCCGTCTGCAGTTCATAGTCGGCGACCGGGCGCGGGAGTTCGATGCCGCGGAGATAGAGAGGATCAAGCAGGGATGACCATGGCGCAATACCTAGTCACCAAATGGTTCGGTTGTTTCCTCTGCGATGGGACGAGGATAATCGATAGCCGCGTGTTCCCTCCTGACGCTGAGGCGATCTCGCAGCGATTGGCCAAGGTTCAACGCGGTGAGGTACTCGAGGAGGAGAAGGACCTCGTCGGCGACCGCCGGGTCCGTGTCAGCGAGCAGCGCCAGTCGCCTCTCGGTAAACCGGGGATGTTCGATTCATCTTTCATCGTCCCCGATGCGAATACGCACGGACGCGAGCTGATGCATGAGGTGATGGTCGGTCTGGGGAGGTTGCGCACCAGCGAACCCCTCGCCAAGGACAGTAACCTGGTGCAGGCCATACGCGGGCTGGACGATCTCATCGAGACCTCGAACCTCATGAACGAGAGACTGCACGAATGGTACGGCCTGCACTTCCCCGAGTTGGCGGACCATGCCCGTGAGAGAAGGTACGCATCCCTCATCGCTGAGCACGGTGAGAGGGACGGTATAATGAAGGAGCTGTCACTGGACTTCGAATCGATGGGCGCCGATATGGATCCCGAGGACATCGAGAGCATACGCGGTATGGCCGAGGGGTTGGTGCAGATGTATGAGCGCCGGGCGGTGCTCGAGGAGTACATAGCCGCCAACATAGAGCCGATAGCTCCCAACATGTGCGCACTGCTGGGTCCGAACCTGGCGGCGCGGATGATATCATTGGCCGGAGGATTGCAGAGGCTGGCTTCATTGCCGGCATCGACACTTCAGCTCCTGGGAGCTGAGAAGGCCATGTTCCGTCATCTTCGGGAGAAGAAGAAGCCTCCGAAACACGGCATCATATATCAGCATCCCTCCGTTCACCGTTCCCCCTACTGGCAACGGGGCAACATATCACGGGCGCTGGCGGCCAAGGCCGTTATCGCCGCCCGTGTCGATCAGTACGGAGGCGAGTACCGTGGTGATGAATTGGTAGAGCAGTTCAACTCCCGTGTGGAGGACATCCGGAAGAGATATCCGCAGCCTCCGAAGAAGGAGAAGAGTGCCAAAGGACCGAGACGTCGCCAGAGGCGGCGTTGAGGATACTGGTCGTATTCAACGGTTAACAAAAATATTTAAAGGATATGACGATAATGAGGCGATTCTCATGTGGGAGCAGAAGGAAGTCTCGGAATTGAAAGTGAACAGGTACGTCAACATAGATGACGAACCTTGCAAGATCACTGCCATCAGCACATCGAAACCCGGCAAGCATGGCGGGGCGAAGGCCAGGATAGAAGGGACGGGCATCTTCTCCGGTTCGAAGAAGACCCTGGTGTCCCCGGTCAAGGCCAAAGTCCAGGTCCCGATGATAGACAAGCGCCGTGCCCAGATACTCTCGATAGTCAACAATGAGGTTCAACTGATGGACCTGGAGACCTACGAGAACCTGATCATACCCATACCGGACGATATCGAGTCACCGTTGGAAGAGGGCGGCGAGGTCATGTACATGATCGCCATGGGCCGCCAGCGCCTGATGTGATCATTCCATGATACGGGGAGCGAGTTTTGCGGACTGCGAGCATTCCTTCGAGGATGCTGACTATGTCATAATGGGAATACCGTTCGACCGTACCACATCGTTCCGTGCCGGTTGCCGGGATGCGCCCGATTCAGTACGGCGTTCGTCCTACAACCTCGAGATGTACATGTTCGAGCATGACCATGACATCGGCGACCTCAAAGTCCACGACATGGGAGACCTGGATGAGTACGCCCAGGTGGACGAGATGGTCGAGGCCGCTTGGATCGAGGCCTCCCGCATCGTCGATGCGGGCAAGTTCCCCATAACCATCGGTGGCGAGCATTCCGTCACCGTTCCCATCGTTAAAGCGTTCAGTAAGGACATCTCCGTCATATCCGTCGACGCCCACACAGACTTCCGCGACGAATACATGGGGATGAAGAACAGCCATGCCTGCGTCATGAGACGCTGTGCCGACCATGTCGGCAAGGACAATGTGGCCAGCCTCGGTGTGCGTTCCATATCCAAAGAGGAGGTCGACGCTGGCCTGCCCTTCCATGTGGACTCTTTCACCATCCTCGAGAAGGGGATGGAATGGGCGGCGGAGAGGGCCTTGGACCATCTTAAGAACGAGAAGGTCTACCTGACTGTGGACATCGACGGGATCGACCCCGCCTACGCCCCCGGCACCGGTACGCCCGAACCTTTCGGCCTCCTTCCTCTGCATGTCAAAAAACTGATCAACATCATAGGTGAGCGGCTGGTCGGTTTCGATGTTGTAGAGGTATCGCCCCCCTATGACAACGGCAACACCTCGGTCCTCGCCGCCCGTCTGATACGGGAGGCGATGGCGGTCAGCTCTAAGAAAAGGTGATCGCTTGGACCTCGGCGTTCTCATAAGCACCTTCGGTCTTGTGGGCGTTGCGGAGCTGGGCGACAAGAGCATGTTCGCGGTGATAGCCCTCGCCGCCCGTTATGGGCGCAGAGGGGTTTTCTTCGGTGCCGTTTCCGCATTGTTCCTGTTATCGGTGATCGCGGCCCTACTGGGAGCCACGGTGTCGAACCTGGTTGATGATTCCATCATCGTACCGATGGCCGCCCTGGTCTTCCTTGCCTACGGCTCCTACATGCTGGTTAAGAAAGAGGATGAAACGGAAGAGGTTCTCACAACGAGCTCATCTAGCGGCTTCTTCGCCACCTTCTCGCTGATAACTCTGATGGAGATGGGGGACAAGACGCAGATCGCGATATTCACCCTGGCAGCGTCGACCGGGGAGGCGCTGGCGGTGATCGCGGGAGCCTCCTTGGCATTCATAGTGATGGTGGCCATAGAGGTGTATCTCGGCCAGAAGATCAGCACCAAGGTGTCGCCTCAGACAATGAGGTCTTTGGCCGGTGCGGTGTTCCTGCTCTTCGGATTCTTCTATCTGTTGCAATGGCTGCTCTGATCAGCAGACCAGACTCTCCAACTGGGCCGATATCCTGTCCGCCCTCTCAGTGGCCTTGTCCTTGTCCTTGGATTCCGAATAGACGCGGAATATCGGCTCCGTGCCGGAAGCGCGGATCAGGACCCAGCCGTCATCGAACAGTATCTTGATGCCGTCAGTATCGTCCACCCTCTCATCGCGGAAGATTTCCTTGACCTTCTCCTGCAGACCGGTCTTGGAATCATTGGGACAGAGGAACTTGCGTTTCTCGGTGTGGTACACCGGTAATTCCGCCACCTGTTGTGACAGTGCGCCGTTGCGGACCACGGTCTCCAACATCTTAGCCAGGGTCATGGGCCCGTCCCGACAGAACTGATGGTCGGGGAATATCAGGCCGCCGTTCTCCTCCCCGCCGAATATGGCCCCGGTCACAATCATGCGCCGGGCCACTATCGGAGAGCCCACTGCGGTGTAGTCTATCGTACCGCCGGCGGCGCTCACGACCTCCTCCACCATGGACGATGAGCTCACGGGGGTGACCACAGTGCCCTTGTTCTCACTCAGCATCGCTTTGGAGACCAGGGCCAGACTCTTATCGCCAGGAAGATAGCCTCCCTTCTCATCGACGAAGACCGCCCGATCGGCATCGCCGTCGAAGGCGACACCGAGGTCGGCCCCCACCGCCACCACCAAAGACAGTAGGTCACGGAGGTTCTCGGCGGTCGGTTCGCTAGGATGGCCGGGGAACTTCCCCTGAGGGTCGGCGTTTATGGTGACCGCCCTCACACCGAGCCGGTCCATGAGCATCGGGCCGACCGAGTAGGCGGCACCGTTGGCGCAGTCCATCACAACCGTCAGGCAGGCATCGCGTATGGCGGCGGCATCCACATGGGACATCACCGCGTTCAGGTACTCCTCCACGGCCTCGGATACGGGGTGGACGCTACCGACATCCTCCCAATCCGCACATGGTATCTGGGACCAGAACAGCCCTTCGATATCCATCTCCTTCTCACGCGGCATCTCGGTGCCGTCGTGGTCGACGCACTTGATGCCGTTGAACTGCGGCGGGTTGTGGGAGGCGGTTATCATCACCCCGCCCCGTACCTCGGGGCGGTTCTTGATGTAGAATTGCAGAACCGGCGTGGGCACCACTCCCAGGTCCAGGACCTCAACGCCGACGGCGGTGAGTCCGGCGATGGTCGCCGAGGATATCATATGGCGGGAGGTGCGGGTGTCAGTGGCGATTGCTACCTTGCCGCCCATGAAACTGCCTATGGCCTTGCCCAGTTGGAGGGCAAGGGCGGAGTTCATGTCCTCATTGACGATGCCGCGCACACCGTTGGTGCCGAACAGCCTTTGGGTCATGGTATCAGTCCGTACGGGCGGTTATGAGGATCTGGATGGTGTCCGCACAGTCCTTGCAGCGGTCGGCGGACTTCTCTATTGAGTCAAGCAGGCCCTTTGACATCATCGTGCCGCGGTGGTCCATGTCCGCTGTGAGGATCTTCTTGAGTATGGAGACGTTGAGCTCGTCGATCACCCTCTCCTGGGACTTGATGTTCTGGATGCACTTGAGGGTGTCATCCTCATCAGCGCCCAGCCTCTCCACCGCACGCAACAGCATCTTGGTGGCCAGTGAGAGCTCGTTGCATATCGAACGCAGTGCCTCCCAGATATGGTTGGGTATATCGATGGAGGCCTCGATTATGAGTTGAACGTGAATGGCACCCTCCATCGCCCAGTCGGCGATACGGTCCATCTTGCGTACCAGGTGCATGAGGTCCTCCCTCTCGCGGGGATCGAGCTCTCCCTTGCTGAGTTTGAAAGCGAGACGGTCCTCTATCCTGTCCGCCTCCTTCTCACTCAGCACGAGGCGGTTGACGGCGCCCATGGCGGTGTCATCGTCACCTTTGGACATGGCTATGATGCTCCTCTCCAGCTCGTTGACCGCATCTATGATGATGAGGCCGTGCTCCCTCATGCCTTTGAGGACGAAGTCCTCACGCCTCTTGCCGAACCAATCCAATAGGGACTTTCCTTTCTTGTCACTCAAGCCTGACCGCCTCCGCTATGCCCTCCTTGGGCCTCTTGTACACCATGGACATCTTACGGTTGAACACCAGCTCCAACCCCTGACCTATATTTGGAGGTTCGTGGTGCTTGGGTATGTTGTATTCCACTATGTCCTCGCTCTTCGCCCGGGTCACCACACGCCAATAGCTGCCCATGTATATCACCTGGACGACCTTGGCGCTCAGACCCTCCTTGGCAGGGTACACATACTCCGGCCTTACCGATAGGACGATGGCATCGTTGATATTGAAGTGGCGGTTCCCGCCCACCTTGATGTCCGTACCGTCCCTCAGCTTGATGAGTATGTTGCGGTCGTCCTTGTCGGCGACCATTCCCTCCAATAGGTTGGTCTCCCCTATGAAATAGGCGGTGAATAAATTGTTCGGTCGTCTGTACAGCCTCATGGGGCTGTCACTCTCCACGATGCTGCCGTTGCGCATGACCACGATACGGTCGGAAACCGACATGGCCTCATCCTGGTCGTGGGTGACGTGTATGACGGTTATGCCCAGCTCCTTCACCAGACGACGGATCTCATAACGGAGGTCCATCCTCACACGGGCGTCCAGTGCGGACAGCGGCTCATCGAGGAGTAGGAGTCTGGCACCGGATGCCATCGCCCTGGCGATGGCCACCTTCTGCTGCTCCCCGCCGGACAGCTCACCGGGGAACATGTTGAGACGGTCGAGCATGTTGACGAGTTTCAGGAACCGGTCCGCCGTCTCCTGTCCCTCCTCGGTGGTCTTCCCTTGCATACGAGGGCCGAACGACACGTTCTTAGCGACTTTCATATGAGGGAACAGGGCGATGTTCTGGAACACGTAACCGACCTGCCGGTCCTCTATCGGCACGTCGGTGACGTCCTCGCCGTCTATCAGGACCCTTCCCTCCGAAGGTGTCCACAATCCGGAGATCACCTTGATCAAAGATGTCTTACCGCACCCTGACGGACCGAGGATGGTGAGATACTCGCCGTCCTTGATGACCAGGTCTATGTCCCGCACGGCGTATATGTCGCCGAACCTCATTGTGACCTTTTGCAACGATATGCGGGGCATTATTCCAACCTCAGCTCCTCTTCCAGTCCTTTCTCCGGCATCGGGAACACCGTCGCCTCGTCCGCCGACCATCCCACGACGACCTCGTCACCGGGCGAGAAATCCTCGAACTTGCGGTTGGGGAGTTTGGCGGAGAACAGTTTTCCGTTTGCGATCACATCCACATGAATCGTGACGCCCTCGTATAGTATCCTCTCCACCCGCCCCAGGAAGAACCCTTCCTCGGTCTTTAGCTGGGTGTTCCCTACCTTGATGGCCACGACCACCTCTGAGCCTATTGGCAATTGACAGGGACGGGCCTTGACGTTTATGCCCAATTCGTTCTCCACCACGGTGTGGTCACCGTTGGAGACGAGCCTGCCGGTGAAGAAATTGGATTGGCCGACGAAGTTGGCCACGAATGGACTCACCGGGGTGTCGAACACCTCCTTGGGAGTCCCCACCTGCACGACCTTGCCGTACCTCATGACCGCGACGCGGTCGGCTATGACCATAGCCTCCTCCTGGTCGTGGGTGACGTGTATCGCGGTGATCCCCATCGCCTTAACCAACGAACGGATCTCACGGCGGAGCTCAATCCTCAACCGGGCGTCCAATGCCCTCAATGGTTCATCGAGGAGTATGACCTTAGAACCTGAAGCGAGGGCTCGGGCCAAGGCCGTGCGTTGCTGCATGCCTCCGCTCAGTTCGCGGGGCAGGGCGTCCTTACGACGGTTGAGATGGACCATCTCCAGCATGTTGTCGACGATGTCCTGGGCCTCCTGGAAGTCCCAGCCTCTTATCCTGGGGCCGTAGATCACGTTCCCGTTGACATCCATGTGCGGGAACAATGAATAGACCTGCGACAGCATGGCGGCCTCACGGGCCTCGGGTTCGACACGGGTATAGTCCTTACCGTCGAACAGGATCTTCCCGGAATCGGGATCTATCAGTCCGGCTACCATCTTCAGAGCGGTAGTCTTGCCCGCCCCGGTGGGGCCGAGGATGCACAGGTACTCACCCTCCTCCACCTTTAGGTCCATACCATCGGCGGCGATGGTGCTGCCGTATCTCTTACTGAGGCCTTTGAGTTCGACAACGGTCATCAGTAACCGCCTCCATCACGTTTGATGACATAGCGTAGGGCGAACATGAACACGAATGAGACCATGATGAGCACCATCGCCGATACGGCTGCCAGGTAGTAATCGCCGGAGCTCATCAGGTTGACTATGTAGACCGGAACGGTGTTGGCCTCGGAGCTGACAGCCACCGTGGCACCGGTCTCGCCGAGAGAGCGGGTGAAGGCGAGGATGGCGCCGGCAAGGACCGCCGAACGGACGATGGGCAACAGAACGGTACGGAAGGTGGCGAACGGTTTTGCACCCAAGGTACGCGCCGCCTCCTCATACGACGGGTCCACCTCCATGACCGCCCCGGCGACATTCCTCACCACCAATGGATAGGTGAAGGCTATGTGCGCCATTATGACCAGGAAGGTAACGTTGGTCACCAGGTCCTGGCTGGTCCAGAACAGGGCCAGGGAGAATCCCAAGGCGGTGGTGGGGACGATGAGCGGTATGTTGACCAGGGAATCCACCACCTGAGCCAACTTCTTGTCCCGGTGCCGGGCGATGTATATGCCCATCGGAACACCGAGTACTATGTCCGCCAGTGTCACCACGCCGGCCACCATGAACGAGAAGGCCAGAGCGTCAATGAGCCCCGACCAGTCCATCTCCGCGGGAGAGGGCACTAGAAGATAGGCGAATATGAAGAATGACGGGATTATCACGATGGTGAAAAGCCAAACGAAACTGATGGCGTCCTTGGCCTTGGGCACCATGCCTCGGCTCAATACACGCTCCCATCGCGGCCAAACCTTGTCGAATGGCACGTTTATCCTGCCAAGGACGAACTTGATTATGAGCAGGAAGATTATCGCCGTCACTATCAGTATGATGCTGACGACGGCCAATATCGCCTCTACCTCCTCCGGCGCCAGAGTGGACCTCTTGAACCAAGCGATAAGTGTGGGGCCGGTGAAGAACTTGTCCGCCTGACCGACGGTTATGAGGGCGATGAACGTACCGCCCGTCTCACTCAATGAACGGGCGAAACAGAGTATGAAACCGGTTATGAGGCCGGCGCGGAACAGAGGCAGCGTTATCGTCCGGGCGGCGGTCATACGGCTGGCGCCCAATGTCATCCCCGCCTCCTCATAACTCTGGTCGATCTGCTCCAGGATGGCGGAGAGGGAACGGACCATGTAGGGATAGGTGAAGATGATGTGGAGAAGCATTATGAGGATGTAAGGGGAGGCCACGATTCCGAGCGCTCCCGGAGGCACAGGGGCGTCGATGGGCATTCCCCAGAAGATACCGATGGAGAAACCGAGGGCGGCCGTGGGGAAGGCCAATGGCATGTCGATAAGGGTGTCGAGGATCCTCTTCCCCCGGAACTCCTTGCGCACCATTATCCAGGCCATCGGTATGCCGACGATGAGGTCGATGACGGTGACCAGCAACGCCAAGCTGAAAGAGGCGAATACCGCCCCCCATATCAGGGACATCGTCTCAGGGTCGTCAAGGACTACGTCGCTCAGGTTCTGAAAGTCGGTAATGCCGTATATCAGCACATAAACCGTCGGCAATATGATGAATGCCAGGAAGAACAGGGTGATGATCCCGAACCATCCGCTGCGGATGTCCCTCCTGCTGGAGAGATCGTCTAGCCTCTTTGTCAGGTTCATCGGCATCGGCGGTCTCTTGACTGATGATTATGTATATATCTGCTATGATTGTAATCTATATAGGATATAGAATCTCTATAGTTTTCTTCGGTTTTCGAATCCACCGATCGATTGCATCGATATGAGCGGGCACATGATGGGAAAATGCGGGAAAACCTTTTTATCAGAGCCTATTGGAAGATCGTGTCAACGACCTTCTCGCCTCTTGCCACCTTGGCTCCGGGACATATTATGGAGTTGCGGACGAAGGCCTTCGACCCCACACTGGCACCGGCCATGACCGTTGATTCGGCCAGATCTGCGTCGGCGGCCACCGAGGATCCGTCCTTGAAGACGTTGCCCTTGCCCCTCTCCTGCAAAAGTATCCCCTGCGCCCGCAGATAACTGTCGCGGGTGCCGCAGTCCACCCAGTGGCCTTCGAGCCTCATGCCGTAGAGGCCGCGGTCCAGCACTTTGGGGAAGACGTCCCTCTCCAGACTCACCACACCGTCGGGTATGTGTTCGAATATCTCCGGCTCGAAGACGTAGACACCGGCGTTTATGAGGTCGGAGAGCTCCTCCCCGGGGGCGGGTTTCTCCTGAAATGATGTTACGCGGTCAGCGTCCAGGGCCACAACGCCGAAGGCACTGGGGTCGGGCACCTTCCACAGGGCGATCGTTCCGATCCCACCTGAACGGTGGTGGAATCCGACAAGCGCGGCGGCATCCAGGGAGCATACGATGTCACCGTTGAAGGCCAGGAAGGTCTCATCTAGGTATTGGGATATGTTCTTGAGCGCCCCGCCGGTTCCCAGCGGCTCCTTCTCCTCCACCAGAATGACCTCGCGACCGACGTCGACAGAGTCGAAATAAGCCTGGAGGTCGTCTTTGCGGTAGTTGACCGCCAATATGACGGTGTCGACCTCGGCCGGAAGCGGGTCTATGATGTGCCTTATGAGCGGTTTGCCGACAAGGGGCACCAATGGCTTGGGCATGCCGTTGGTCAGGGGTCGCAGTCGCGTCCCCTGCCCTCCGGCGAGTATCGCCGCCTTCATCTCCTTGATTCAGAGGGTTGATATGCTCACGACGTTGTTGCCACGCAGAACTACGGTTCCGAGACGCTTTTTCTGTTCCACAGTGGTCTCCTCCGTGTCCTCGAGTACCATGTTCATGTAGTCGTCGAAGCCGGTGAGCTTCCCTTCCAGGACCCTGCTGTCCTTCAGTAATAGGGATATTCTCTTGTCGAGGGATTTCTCCAATAAAGCGAGAGGCATGACCTTTTCAATCAGACGTGAAAACTGAATCATGTTTTTAAAGGTTTTCTAACGTTGGCTCTCGCGCGCGGTGTCCATCCAACGTCGGACGTCCTCGCGGCGGTGGGCGTCGATGCCGAAATGTTCCGAGAATCGGCGGTTGGTGCTCAGCTCCAGGGTCTGCCCTTTCTTCCTGGCGTCAACCAGGCCCATCTCCCTCAGTTTGCGGACGTCGTCATAAACGCGCGGACCTAGGGTCCGGCAGAGCTCGCTCTGCTCCACCGGTTGATGGTAGGCGATCATCGCTGCCGTGCGTAGCGTGGACGGCGGTATCTCGGGAGGGGAGAACTGCTGCCCGTAGGGGAGGTACTCCTCACGCAGGCAGAGGGAGTAGCGTCCACCGGCGCGGAGCACCCGCAGTGCTGAGCCCCGCTCCTCATAATCATCCTGCAATGCCTTGAGGGCACTGCGTACCTGCGATTCGCTCAGACCGGTGGACTTGGACACGTCCACCGCCCGCAATCCCTCATGGGAGGCGAAAAGCACCGCCTCCACCAGGGCCTTGGGCTCCACTCACATCACCAGTTTGTCCTCGGTCTCGGCCAGCACCGCGTCCTCGACCTTGCCTTGCATCCAATCCACCTTGATCTCTATGAACACCTCACCGTACGGCAGTTCGTCCTGCCATACCGCCAGGAGGCCGTTGCGGACCAGGAACAGCACTGCCACGAAGGAGGAGATGTTGGCGGTGTGGTCGCATCCGAACAGCTCCCTCAGGGCCAAAGGACCGGCGCCGAATCTCTGTATGCGCTCCCATACCCGGTCGACATCGCTCTCCATGTCCTCGTCGTGGGCCTGGTTGCGGAAGGGGGCGGTCGTCTTCGCCCTCACGGAACGGGTGCGGTCGCGCTCGACCTCGCGACGGGCCTCCTCGAAGGCGTCGAGCAGTTCCATCAGTGAGACGGGTCGCAGCTCACGGCGGCGGAGGGTTGGGGTGAGCAGTGCCGGCGGCGGGAGCAGCCTCGCCGGCTCTTCGTAAAGGTCATCCACCAGACCGTCCATGTCCCACATCTGGAACGGGCAGTCCTGTCTCTCCTTCTCGTTGATTATCTCGTCACTCTGCAGACGCAGGACCTGCCATGCCATATGCACCAGCTTGCCGGCCACTATCAGGTCCACGCGCTCCTTGCCTATCCTGTTCGTATACAGACGGGTGAACTCCATGAGGTCTATGGCCCAGGGGTCCATCCCATGGCTGAGGACCAGCTCGAACGCCGAGCGTATGGACTCGTCGACGGGGTCGCAGAGCGATTCGCCCTCACCCTCGTCGAATATGCGCAGATACCTCTGCAATTTCGCTATGCCCGCCTCGTCATCCACCAGAGCCTGGTGGAACATAAGGTGCTCCAGCACCGACTGGTCCCTCGTCTCGCTCATGTGCTCCCCTCCGCTTCCTTCAAAGTGCTCGATATATCGCCCAGGTTGGGCTGCATTATGACCTTGCTTATCCCGTTCGGTTGACGGGTGACGCCCATCAGATGGTCGGCCTTGCCCAGGGTCACCTTGCGCAGCGATATCTGCACGAACTGCGCCTTGGCGCAGCTCTGCTTCACCCTCCTCGCCACCATCTCAGCGTTCACCGAGTCCAGGAACATGTCCACCTCGTCCAGGAGGTAGAAGGGCGATGGCTGGTGCTCCTGCAGGGCGAATATGAATGCCAAGGCCGTAAGGCTCTTCTCCCCGCCGCTCAGCGCCTCCAGTCGCAGCAGTTTGCCGTTCTTGGGCTTGGCGTTGATCAGCAGTCCGCCCGAGAACGGGTCCTCGGGATGCTCCAGCGATAGGTAGGCCTCCCCTCCTCCGGAGAGGTCGGCGTATATGGAACGGAAATTCTCGTCCACGGCCTTGTACACTATGTCGAAGACCGTCTTCTTCTCCTCGTTCAGGCCGTCCATGAGTGCGAGGAGCTCCACACGCTGGTTCTCCAGCCTCTGCACCTCCTCCATCATACGGTCATGGCGGCCCTTCTTCTCCTCGTAATCCTCGATGGCGCGCAGGTTAACATTGCCCATCGCCTCCAGCTCCGCCTCCGATTTCCGTATGCGGGAACGGATGCTGTCCAGGGACGGCAGGGGATGCTCGACGGTGACCTTGATCCCTTCCGCCTCGACGCGCAACTGCTCCAGCCTCTGGTCGGTCTGCGCCAGCCTGACGCGCAGGCCGTTCTGGAAATCCTCCTTGGTGGTCATCCGGTCCTTGAGCGATTCGGCCTCGGAGTTGCGGGCCACCGAATTGCGATAGGCGTCGTCCCTCTTGTCACGGAGCTCCTTGACCTCGTCCTCCATGGTCTGCATCATGGACTTGACGGCGGCCATCTCCTTCCTTATCTCCGTCTCCTCGGCACGGGCGGAGTCCCTGTCCGAGACCAACTCCTTGAGTCTAGACTCCAATGAAGTCGCTGCGCCATCGTTTTTCGATATGGATGAATCCAGGTTGTTCAGGGTGGTCTCGGCGGCCATGACTCTGCCCTCTATGGTGCCGAGATTGCGGTCCGCATTCAAAAGTGCATCCTGCAACCCGGACAGCCGGCGTTGCACATCCTCGGGCGCCAGCTCGAGGAGTTTCGCCTTCATTCCGCGCAGCGTCTCCCGTGTCGCTTCGAGCTCCTCGGAGCAGGCGGCGAGCTCGGCATCCTTGGCCTTCAGCTCAGCATCCTTGGCCACTGACGCGGCGTTGTTGCCGTCCAGCTCCTCCTTGAGGGAGTCCCGGCGCTCGCGGGCCTCGTCCCTCTTCCCCTGCAGACGCTGCATCGAATCCTTGAAATCACGGTCGCTGCTGCTGGCCGACCGCAACTCCTCCTCCGCGGACCTCATCCCCCCACGGACCTGGGCGACCTCTTCCACCAACCGGTCCAATGCTCCGGTGGCGATGCGGAGCTCTTCAGCAACGGCCTCCAGCCTGCCCGCCGATGCCGAACCGAACTTCATGCCCTGTTTGGCGAGACTGCCGCCGACGATCGCCCCCGCGGCCTCGATGACCTCGCCGTCCAATGTCACCAGCCTCACACCGCCCATCAACTGCCGTGCCGAGGAGAGGTCCTCGGTGACCACGGTGTCGCTGAGGACGTGCCAGAACGCCGCCCGGTATGCCGGGTCGAAACGGACGAGGTCGATGGCGTACCCCAATGAGCGCCCGGCGGCCATGATTGCCTTGGCCCTCGGCCTCCCCTCCTGCATCTTGCTCAGGGGAAGGAAGGTGGCCCGGCCCGCCTTGGTCCTCTTCAGCATATCGATGGCCTGGGCGGCGACGCTGTCATCGTCGACGATTATCGCCTGCATACGGCCCCCGGCGGCCACCGACAGGGCGGTCTCGTACTCCTCGTCCACCTCCGCCAGTTCGGCGATGGTCCCGTGTATCCCCTTGATCGTACCGCGATCCCTGGCTTCGAGCACCGAGACCACGGCACGGTTGTATCCTTTCTGGAGGTTCTCGGCGGCCTCCTTCTCCGCCTTCAATGAAATGTAATCCCTCTCCAGGCGGTGAACCGCCTGCCGCAGGTCCCTCTCCTCCTCACTGAGGCGGGTCTCCTCGGTCTTCAAAACTCTCAGGCGTTGGCTCACTTCCTTGAGCCTCTCCGCCGCCTCGCCCTCGCTCTTCTTGAGCTCCCTCATCTGCCATTCGGCATCCTGGGCCTCGAACTTGGCCGTCTCGAGGTCCTCCTCCAAACGTGACATCTCACGCTCCAGGGCATCACCCTCGTTGACCAGCGCCCCCCGTTCGATGCTGAGGCGGTGTTGCTTGTCGCGCAGCGTCTCGACACCTTCCTCGGCGACCGCAATCCCATCCTGAAGGCGGGAGAGCTCCCCGCCGCGAGACTCGATCTCATCACGCAGCGCCTCAAGGTCCGCCTGCACCGAATCCCTCTCGCTGGCGGCGGCGTCCCTCTCACTGCGCACGGCGATCAACGCCGCATCGGCATCAGCCCTCTCACCGTTGAGGCGGACCGCCTCCTCACGGCAGGCCTCCAGCTCCGCCTCCTCATCGCTGATGTCGGAGTCCGCCCTCTCGGCACGGTCCTTGCGCCGTGCCGCCTCGACCATGAGCACGTCCCTTCTTTCCTTCAACTGACGGTACTCATCACCGCCGCGGTCCTCGATCTCCCTCTCCCAGCGCTGCTTCTCCTCCTCGAACCTACGGGCATCCTCCAGGAACCCTTTCCTCTCGGCGGCGATGGCCGCTATCTCCTGGTCGTAGGCATCTATCTGCGACCGGATGCTGTCCGCCTCGGCCTGGGCGAGCTCCAGGTTCTTGTGAACCAGTTCGGCCTTGGCGATGTCCAGACCGGCCTTGGCGTCGAGGTAGCGACGGGCGGCCTTCCTCTCCTCATCCAATTGCAGAAGCTGCGTCTCCAGTTCCTTCTTTATTATCGATATTCGCTCCAGGTTGTCATCGGTCTGTCTCCGTTCCTCCTCCGCCTTGGCGATGTCGGCGTCGAATCGGGAGATGCCGGATATGCCGTCCAACACCCTCCTGCGCTCCAGGTTGCCCATCTCCACGATGCGGGTGACGTCGCCCTGCTGCACAAGGTTGTAACCCTCGGCGGATATGCGGGCGCTGGACAACAGGTCGTCGAACTCGCTCAGAGAGGAGCGGTGGTCGTTGACATAGAAATATGAGTTGTAACCCTCGCCGCTGGACGACATCTTGACCAGACGGGTCAGCCGTACGGTGTCGGCATCCCAGGGTATTACGCGGTCGCTGTTGTCGAACACCAGGGAGACCTTGGTGAAATCGGATGCCTTGCGGCTCTTGCCGCCGTCGAATATGAGGTCGCTGAGCTTGCCGGCCCTGATGGCCTTGGAGCTCTTGGGCCCGAGGACGAACAGGATGGCATCTGAGATGTTCGATTTACCGGAGCCGTTCGGTCCGGTTATCGCCAGATAGCCTTCCAGCAAAGGAATGCTTAGCTTCCCGCCGAAGGACTTGAAGTTCTCCAGCTCTATCTGCTTAAGGTACACTGTTTACACCCCCTGCGGGGCGAGAGGCGGATCCTGTGCGGGGACCCTGTGTCGCATCCCATCGAGGACAGGCCAGACCTGTCCAGGTTTATAAGAGGATTAGTTCGTATATAAAGGTTGTCGGTGCATCCAGCGCCTTCATTCCCTTCCGACCAGTTCGGCTACGCTGTCCACCACCACATCGATCGTCATGCCGGATTCCTGCAGGGAGCCTTCATCCGCCTCACCGCTGAGGACGAGGATGGAGGTCATGCCGTTCTCCACCGCCATCCTCATGTCGGTGTAAAGTCGGTCCCCGACCATCGCCAGTTTTGACACCGGGACGTTGAGATGGATTGAGGCCATCTCCACCATGGCGGGGTTCGGCTTCCCGATGATCAGGGCCTTCTTTCCGCTCAGCTCCTCGAACATCCGTATGAACGGCCCGACATCCACATCATAGCCGTCCTCCGTCGGGCACAGGTCATCGGGATGGGTGGCGATGAGATCCGCCCCCTGGAGGAGGAGGTGATAGGCGTGGTTGATCTTCTGGTATGTGATGGTGCGGTCGAATGCCAGCAGAACGATCGGTGCCGTGTCTGACACTTCGATCCCCGCCTCCTGCAGCTCCTCCATGAACTGCGGGGTTCCCAGAGGGTAGACGGCCTTCCCTTTGCATTTTGATTTCAGATGCAGTACGGTGGCGGTGGTGGATGTCAGTATGTTCTCCATGCCGACGTCGAATCCCATTCCGGTGAGCTTGCGCAGATAATGGGAACGGCTGGAGGATGAGTTGTTGGTGAGCATCACGAAAGGTTTGTTCTTCTCTTTGAGATATGAGATGAAATCCTTGGCCCCGGGGATGGGTTCCATTCCCTTGTACACCGTGCCGTCCATGTCTATCAGGAACCCTTCCACCCCTTCTAGATGCCCCATAAGGGGAGAATGGTGGTCAAATTATTAATCGATGGTATGTAGTTGCCAATCCACGGACCGTCGGGACTTCGGATGGAGTGTTGTTGTATGGTGAAGAAGGAGAGCGCCGGCGTTACAATGGGTCGTAAGTCCTTCCTCATAATGGGTTCCAACGTCCTGGCGGCGATGATCGGTTTCGTCGCCCTCACCACCATGACACGATACGTGGGTGACGCCTACGGCAGTCTCATGTGGGCGATGGCCTTCGCGGCCACGTTCAACGCCATCTCTGACCTCGGGTTCTCCTCCGCCAACGTCAAGAGGATATCGGAGGGGCAGGACGTAAACGACTGTTTCTCCACCTTCATCATCGTCAAGATGGCGCTCACGGCGGTGATGATGACCGCCACCATCGGCTTCTTCCTGGTATACATCTTCGTCCTCGGCAACCAGATCTACACCGCCAGCATCTACACCCTGTTGTTGTTCGTGCTCTATTGGGGCTTGTGCAACATGTCAGGGGTTTTCACATCCCTGTTCAAGGCCCGCAAGGAGATATCGAAGTCGGAGTCCATCCATCTCATCGACCCTCTGCTGCGGGCGCCGGTGATAGTGATATTCGCTTTGCAGGGAGCGTCGGCGACCTATCTGGCCTTGGCCTATGTCCTCGGTGCGATGGCCATGGTGTTGGTAGGCATCCTCCTCCTCAGGCGCAGCGGGATACGTTTCGTGCGACCGACCTTGTTCCGCAACTATCTGCGTTTCGCCCTGCCGCTTTCGGGTATCGTGTTCCTCAGCGCATTGCTGGTTAACCTGGACGTCCTCCTGCTCGGTTTCTTCTGGAATGCCACCGAGGTCGGTTACTTCGCCTCCTCCTACAAGCTACTGGAACTGGTTCTTACATTCGGTGCGGCCATCAACACCCTGCTCTTCCCCAGCATCTCGGAGTGGCATGCCCTCGGCGACATGGAGCGCATCCGCGACATCAGTTCCGAGGCGCAGCGTTTCATCTCCATGTTGGCGATGCCGATCGCCGTTTTCCTCTTCATTTTCGCCTATCCGGTTGCAGGAATAGTCTTCGGCGACGGCTTCGTCGGTGCCGGAGGGCCGCTGACGGTGATGTCGCTGATGCTCTACATCATACTGATCATGGGCGTGCAGAGTCAGGTGATAATCGGCTGCAACCGACCCGACCTGACAGCAAAGACGCAGATCGTGGTGCTGGGGATGAGGGTTATGCTGCTGATCGTGTTCGTACCCACCTCGTTCTTCGGCATACCCATGCTGGAACTGAAGGCCGCCGGCGCCGCCATGGCGGGCCTGGTGTCCTGGATCGCCTATGCGGTCATCGTCGAGATGTTCACCCGCCGCATCGCCGGGATAAGCATCTACCGCGGCATCGGCCTGCATATCATCGGCGGAGGCATCACCGCCCTGGCGATGGTCTCCTTGGCACAGGTCCTGCCGATGACCGGATTCCTGACCATGCTGTTCCTGGCAGCCGTCACCATGGGCCTTTTCCTGACCATGATGTTCATCGTCAAGGAGCTCCGCCGGAATGACATCAGGATGATAGCCAATGCTTTGGACCCCCGCAAGATGCTCTCTTACATACGGGAGGAGATAGGGGAGCGGGACTGAGTTCGGTACATGATTTATAAAAAAACGGAGATGGGTGGATGATGTTGGTATCCGTTGTGCTCAAGGTCCGCAACGAGGAGCATTGCATCAGCGATGCCTTGGATTCGCTGGTGGTTCAGGAGGGGCCTTTGGAGATAATAATCGTCGATGGTTCCAGCACCGACCGTACCCGGGAGATAATCGAAGGGTACCAGCAGGTGTTCGGTTTCATCCATCTGTACAAGGCGGGAAGGAACCGCGCCGAAAGCCTGAACCACGGGCTGCGGAGAGCGAAGGGCGATATCATCGCCCTCACCGATGGCGACTGCATCGCCAACCCCAACTGGTTGAGGGAGATGCGCCGTTCCATCGTCGAGGACGGCCACGACCTGGTCGCCGGTCGCAGCGTTTCCCTAGGTCTGCGCGCCTGGGAGGAGTTGGCCCGCGTCGAGCTGTACAACCAGGGCTTTGATTGCAGCTGGCCGGGTTGCAACCTTGCCTACCGTCGTGAGGTGTATGAGAAAGTGGGCGACGTCGATCCGTGGTTCATAACCGCCGAGGACATCGACTACAACATCCGCGCCACCGATGCCGGCTTCAACATACATCACAACCCTGAGGCGATCATTTACAACCGCACCCGCAACACGGTCTACGGTTTCGTGAACCAGGCGTTCTGGAACGGTGCCGGCCGCAAACAACTGAACATCAAGTACGAAGGCCGGCTCTGGCACAAGTACAACCCCATCAACATGCTCACCGAGAGGAAGATGACGTTCTGGTACATGGTGAGGATCGGCGCCGCGGGTATGGGTTACATCGGCTTCAAGTACTTCGGCGCCAAGAAGATGCTTCAGTAACTGTTAACTAATCCCAGCGGTATTGCCAGGCGAGGATTTTCTGTGAAGGTGTCAGTGATCATACCCACCATGAACGAGGCCGAGTCCATCGGAGAGGTGCTGGACCAGATAGATGCAGCCTTCTCCGCCAGTGACCTCGAGTACGAGGCGATGATCGTGGACACCTCGTCCACCGATGGTACCCCGGAGATCGCCAGGTCAAAGGGCGCCAGGGTCGTCGACGAACCGAGAAGGGGGTACGGTGTCGCCTACAAGACCGGCTTCGCCGCCGCTGACGGTGACATATTCGCAACACTGGACGCCGACTGCACCTATCCGGCGGAGATCATCCCCGACCTGTGCAGAAAATTGATCGACGAGGATCTGGAGTTCATCACCACCAACCGCTTCGGGGACCTTGAGGAGGGCGCGATGAGCCCCATGCACCGTTTCGGAAACTGGGTGTTGACTTTCACCACCAACCTTCTCTTCCGCATCAGGATCAAGGATTCGCAGAGCGGTATGTGGGTGTTTTTCCCTGAGGTTCTGGACAGGTTCGAGCTGAACTCGGACGGCATGCCCCTGTCGGAGGAGATAAAGATCGAAGCGATGCGCAAGGCCCGTGCCGTCGAGGTCCCGATAAGCTACCGCCGTCGCGTCGGGGATGTGAAACTGTCATCCTGGAAGGACGGCGGCGAGGATTTCTTCTATCTGTGGAGGAAAAGGTTCCTCAGACCAAAGGCCTGATGGAACGTATGGTCTCCCGGAGACCCTCCCGGGCCTCCTTGCGGTAGATGCAGGCGGCGGGATGGTAGGTGGGTATCAGAAGTATCTCACGCCCGCACACGTCGATCGTGAGTCTTTTATTGGCAATGTCCTTCATCGGTTCGGTGAGGCCGGCGAGGGAGCGGCATGCCGACCGCCCCAGGGCGACGATGGCATCACAGTCCTGCAGTTCCGCCATCAGGAAGGGGCGGCAGGCGACCATCTCATCCGCTGTTGGATCGCGATTGCCAGGCGGGCGGCACTTGACGGTGTTCGTTATCCTTATCGACGACCTGTCCACACCCTCTTCCGCCAACATCTTGTCGAGGAGCTTCCCGGAACGACCGACGAACGGCGTCCCGCTGAGGTCCTCCTTCTCCCCCGGGGCCTCGCCCACGAAACACACCTTTGAGGAAGGGTCGCCACAGGGGAGCACCATCATGGTGCGCCCGGAATGAAGACCGCAGAGCCTGCAGTCCCTCTCAGGCCTCATCACTTCTGCAGAAGGCGGCTGGCGGTCAGGAGTGCCTCCAGCCTCAGGCCCTCAGCGGCCAGGGCCTCCCTGCCGCCTGCCTCGCGGTCTATCACCGTCAGGACGGTGTCCACCACCGCACCGTGCTCCCGCAGCTGCTTCACAGCGGATATCACCGATCCGGCGGAGGTTATTACATCCTCCACCACCAGCACGCGCATGCCCTCTCCAAGGTCGCCTTCCACCGTGGAACCGGTACCATGGCCTTTCCTCTCCTTGCGGACCATCAGCAAGGGTATGCCGGTTCGCAGGGAGAGGGCGGTCGCCAATGGTATGGAACCGAGGACGACGCCGGCCACACGGTCGGGCCTAGGTCCGGAATCCAGCACCTCTGCCATCTCGTCAGCGATGACCGAGAGGACGTCGGGGCGGGTGCTGGCCTTCTTTATGTCAACGTAATAATCGCTCTTCTCGCCGGATGCGAGGGTGAACTCCCCGAAACGCAGGGCGCCGCAGTCCTTCAAAGCATTCTCCAGCATCATGATCTCACCACGGTACGTCCTTCTTCCCCATGCGATAGCCGAGGATGTTCATTCCCCGGTGTAGAAGCGGTGTGATCACCAGGAGGGTTATCAGAGCCATGATGTTCCAGCCCTCGATATAGGATGTGAAGAACCAGGACGGGTAGGCGATGGCCACCAGGACGAACGCCCCGATGAGGAAGTCGTACTGATCGAGAATGGGCATCTTGGCCCCACGGGGGACGTCCAACCGTCTCTTGACGAAAGAACCGAGCATGTCACCCAGCAACGAACCGACGGCCAGAACCACGATCACGCCCAAGGCCTGTCCGATGGGGCCGTAGCCGCCGTTGTCCCCCCAACCCGCCAAGGAGGATATGCCCAGCATCACCAGTCCAAGGAGTACGCCTGCCCCGGCGCCGCCGAGGAATCCCCTCCATGTCTTGCCGTCACCGAGCAGGCGTCTTCCCTTCCAGCTCCTGCCGAGATCCACCGGCGTCCCGCCGCCGGTCAGGACCGCGGCGGAGTTGGGCAGCATGGCAGGGAGTGCGAGCCAGAATCCACTGGCGGCGATGATGACGGCCTCGGCCAATTCCATGGCCAGGTCATCAGGTAGCACGATTATTAACCTTTCCCGCTGAGAAGAAGGTCTTGACAGCACCGACCGGGTCCGCGGAAGGCATCGATTCCAATTGGCCCAAGGCGGCGGCGCGGTTGTCGAGTATCACTATCGCCCCCCTGTCCGTCTCGGAGCGTATGACGCGGCCCATGGCCTGCCTCATCTTACGAAGGGTGGGGGCCTTCATCACATACTCCCAACCTTTGCGGAACCTCATGTCGTAATAGGTGAGCAACGCTTGATTGCGGGCCGAAGGCCGGGGATAGGGTATTCCGACCAGCACCGCCATCTCCATATCGGAATCGGGGAAGTCGAGGCCTTCGGATATCCTGCCGCCGTATACGGCGAAAAGAACCGCGCCCTCCGCTTTCCTGAACCGCTCCACCGTCTCCATCAACTCGACCTGTGCCATTCCCTTAACTTCGATATGGACCTCACTCTTCATCCTCTTGACCACACCGTCGCGGATGAACCGTTCCATCATCATGTAGGAAGGGAAGAACACCGCGGTGTTCCTGCATGTCGAGTCGCAGAGCTCGACCACATAATCCTGTATCCGGCGGGTGGTGTCCCGGTCCCTCTGCAGCACCTCGTACTTCGTGGTCACGTCCTCAGCATGCAGCACCAGTCGGTTCTCGGGCGGGAATGGGCTCTTGAAGTATCGGGCGGTGGCCTCTTCGCCCAGTCCGAGGGAGTCACGGTATTCGGTTATGGGCTCCAATGTGCCGGACATGTGGATGCTGGCATGGCAGTTGAGCAGCGGCTCAGCAGCCAAGGACGGGTCGAGGCAGTAGCATTGCAGGGAAAGGTTCTCCCCTCCGGTCACCACTTTCACATAATGCCTCTCGTCCAGGGAGGCGAAGGTCTGCAGGAACGAGCCTAGTATCAGCATATAGGAACGCGGCAGGCGGCCGCTCTCCTTGCGGGACTCCCTCACGGTCTCACCGTGGTCGCAGAGGTTGCGGTACATCCTCTCCAAGGAGTTGGAGCTGGTGCGCAGCTCCATCATCATGCCGGTGGTGAGAAGGTCAGGCGGGATCAATCCGTCCTCGTCACGCAGATAGTCCTCGGCGGCCTCCATGATCTTCTCCTCGACGATGTCCGCTATGTCGAGAGCGGACACTCCGTTCATGACCTCCGGGTCGCCGAACTCCTCCACCTCCGCACGCAGCATGCGCAGGTGATAGAGGCTGAGGGATGACGTCCACACCTCGCGGAGATAGTCGGGGAGGTTGTGAGCCTCGTCCACGATGACCACCACCTCCTCCATCGAGGCGTTCATCCAATACAGGAAACGGTCGCGGATGAAGGGGACGAAGAAATAATTGTAAGGGGCGACGACCACATCGGCGTGGGGCAGCATGAGTTTCATCATCTCGTAGGGGCAGGCCCCTCTCTCGGCGCATATGGCCACGAACTCCTCCACCTGAGGCATCCGTTCACGGCAGATGGCGAGCATCTCCTCCTCGTCGAATTCCAGGCATTTGCGGTAGTACTCGCAGCCACCCTCGCCGGCCATGGCCTTGCGCTTCTGCTCCCCGCAGTATTTGGACAGCTCCTCGGAACTGCCCTTGCTCAACTCCTCGTCGGAGGCCGCCAGCGGACAGGTTGAGTTCCTGCCCTGGATGCCCATCGCCAGAACGTTCTCCTTCTCGGATATGCGCCGAGCCTCGATGATCACCTGGCGCTGTTGGGATTTGGTACGTGTCAGGTACACGACCCTCTTGCCCATCTCCAGGGAGGCCTCGAGGGCGCCCGCGAGTGAGCACACCGTCTTCCCGGTGCCGGTGCCGCTCTCCAGAACTAGATGGCCAGCCCCCCGGACCGTTCCGCGGACCAGGGAGACGAACTCCTCCTGCTGGTCACGGGGAGGGTAGGGGAAAAGACGCATGGCTATCAGAGATAATTGTGTTTAAGAAGGGGTTTTCTAAGAGTTCGGTGAAACTGGATCACTCGCGGGTCCAGAACTCTTCCGGTATGTCATCGTATATGGAGTCCTGACCCCTGATGACTTCGCCCGTATCGTCGCTCCTTCCCAGGAGGTCGAGGATGCGGTCACGGCGGAACAGCCAATAGTGGATACGCCATTCCCTGCCGTCGTAGAGGGTGGTCTCCTCCCTCTCGGTTGTTAGAATACCAGTGTCCTCGAGCATGTAGAAAGCGTCACGGTCCTCGGGCTCGAGCATGTTATCGATGATGCGGTCAGAATATCCGAAGAAGTTGAGAATGTGTTGGGCGAGATGCTCGGCCTCCTCGGCTGGCATTCCGCGGGTGTCTATTCCGTTTCTTATGGCCATGGTTAGATCGTCTGCTGTCAAAGTGGTTCGTTTCGACAGATCTACCATGAACTCCTGCTCTACAGCATTTTCTAGTGTCGTTTTTTCATTCAAGGTAAATTCCATAGTGTTTCCTCCTGAGAATTCAGAAATCGTAGATGATAGACGTTTGATTGCAGTTATTTAAAGGTTATTGTGTCCGTATCTTCTAAGGATAACGAAAAATTGCTAAAACGCGGAGTGCGTTGGCATACCTATGATCGCATCTTTCAGCATCGTTCCGTTGGACAAGGGCGAGAGCGTCAGCGAACAGGTCGCCGAGTGCCTGCGAATTGTCAGAGAGAGTGGTTTGGCCCACCGCCTAACACCGATGTCCACCGTCATCGAGGGAGAAGCGGGGGAGGTGATGGCGACCATCATGCGCTGCCATGAGGCAGTTAGGTCGGCCTCGAAGCGGGTGCTCACCCGCATCGACATCGATGACCGTGAAGGGGTCAGCGACGGCCTCGTCACCAAGATGAGGAGTGTGGAGTCCAAACTCTAACTCATATAGGTCCGCGTCTGCGACAGGCGTATGAAGCGGGCCTCCTCGAAACGGTCAAGGCTGTTTATCTCATCCATGACCTTCTCGGGAACGGCCTCGTCGACCGTCATCAGCATCAGCGCGTTCTTCTCCTTGCCCTCACGGGCGACGACCATACCGGCGATGTTCACTTCGTTCTCGCCGAGCATGCGGCCTATCATGCCTATCACGCCGGGACCGTCACGGTACACGGCCATGAGGAAGTCGGCGTCCAAGGGTATCTCGATGTTGTACTGGTCGATACCGACGATGCGGGCCTGCTGTCCCGGGAAAACGGTCCCGCGGACCTCGCGGGAGCTGTCGTTGCTGCCGATGCGCACGCTGATCATGTTGGTGTAGTGGTCGCACTCGTCGACCTTGGTCTCCACGATCTTGATGCCCTTGCTCTTGGCGATGGACTCGGCGTTGATTATGTTGGTGTTGTCGCCGACGATGTGGGACAGTACGCCTATCAGGGCGGAGAGGGTGACCATGCGGGTGTTCTTGGATGCCAGCTCACCGTAGCATTTGACCTCCAGACGGTCGACGGGACCGCTGCGGCTCTGGAACGCGAAGGATCCCATGCTCTCCGCCAGGGAGACGAAGGGCTCGAGTTCCTTGTCCACCTGCCCGCGGGGGGCGTTGACGGCGTTGGATATGATACCGTCGCGCAGGAACATCAGCACATGCTCCGCCATCTCCACCGAGACCTTCTCCTGGGCCTCGATTGTGGATGCTCCCAGGTGAGGAGTGGTGATAAGGTTGGGCAACTCGAGGAGCTTGCAGGGCTTGAGGGGCTCCTCGGCGAAAACGTCGAAGGCCGCCCCGGCGATGGTGCCGTTGGTAAGAGCGTCGGTGAGGGCGTCCTCGTTGACAATCCCTCCACGGGCCACGTTGACGAGCAGCGCCTTCTTCTTCATCATGGCGAACTGCTCCTTGTCGATCATGTTCTTAGTCGAGGGGGTGAGGGGGGCGTGGACGGTGATGATGTCCGATTGCGATATGACCTCCTCCAAGGTCGTGAGTCTGACGCCCAGCTT
Organism: Methanomassiliicoccaceae archaeon; assembly: GCA_003557905.1. Taxonomy (GTDB): domain Archaea; phylum Thermoplasmatota; class Thermoplasmata; order Methanomassiliicoccales; family Methanomethylophilaceae; genus PWHV01. Next base: position 63,769 of record PWNH01000132.1, read on the forward strand.
CTCGGCGATGTCCTCGGGCAGGAAGGGGTCGTAACCGAGGAGCTTCATCTCGAAGGACGCGGCGCGCTTGGCCACCTCCGCACCGACACGGCCGACACCGACGATGCCCAGGGTCTTGCCGAAGAGCTCGACGCCGGTGAAGCGCTTCCTCTCCCACTTGCCCTCATGGACCGACTGGTGCGCCCATACGATGTTACGGGCCAGGGCCATCATCATCGCCAGGGAGTGCTCCGCCGCCGATATGATGTTGGCGGAGGGGGTGTTCATCACGAGTATCCCTTTGGCGGTCGCGGCGGGCACGTCGACGTTGTCGACACCGACGCCGGCACGTCCCACGACCTTCAGCTTCTTGCCGCATTCGATGATGCGGGCGGTGATGGTGGTGCCGCTGCGTATGATAACGCCCTCGTAGTCAGCGATTATATCGCAGAGTTCGTCCTCGCTCAATCCCGGTCTCACGTCCACGGGTATTCCCGATTCCTTGAGTATGTTGATACCTTCCTCGGAGAGAGGGTCGGTTACAAGCAGTTTCATGCTAGTTCCTCCAGTGTCTCGTCCATCTTCTCGATGAGTTCCTTTATGTCGGCGACGGTCAGGTCGCCCATGTGACCTATGCGGAAGGTCGTCTCTTTAATCTTCCCATATCCGTTGGATATCTCGTAGCCCTTTTCCTTAAGGGTTGAATGGAAGGCGTCGAAGGGCATGTCGCCCTTGTTGATCACCGATATGGTGTCGGAACGGAAACCCTCCTTGGCATACAGTCCGTCACGTCCCTCCGCCCAGGAGTGCACCATGGCCTTCATCTCCTGATGGCGGCGGTAGCGGGCGGGCATGCCCTCGGCGAGCATGCGGTCCAGCTGCGCGTCCAGGCCGTACATCAATGAGACCGGCGGCGTGGTCAGGGCGTAGTTCTCGGCGTTCTTCTTATGCAGTTCGTTGAGGTTGAAGTAGAACCCGGCGTCCTTGGCGTCCTTGGACCTTTCCAACAGGCGCTCGGAGCAGGCCACCAGTGCTATACCGGGGGGAAGGGCCAATGCCTTCTGTGTCCCGAATACAAGGGCGTCGATGTCCAGGGAACGGAGTTTCAGGTCGGTCCCGGCCACGGATGTGACGCCGTCGACCATCACCAGGGCGTCGCTGCGCTCCTTGATGGCATCCACTATCTCAGCGGTGGGGTTGAGAACGCCGGTGGAGGATTCGTTGCTTACGAAGTGGACCGCATCGATGGAATCGTCGATGGCGTCCACGAAATGATCGGGCATGATCGGCTGCCCCCACGGGGCCTCGGCCTTGACGACGGTCTTGCCGTTGGATTCGCTGATCTCCTGCCAGCGTTTACCGAAGGAGCCGTTGGATATCCCCAGGGCCTTGCTCTTCACACCGCAACGGGAACAACCCTCCAGCAGACCGCTGGCGGAGGATCCCACAAAGAGTACCTCCATATCGGTGTCCAGCACCTTCCGGGTCTTCTCAACAATGTTCTCGTGGAGTGTCTTGTACTCCTTGCCGCGATGGATGATCATAGGTTTGGACATGGCCTTGACCAATTCCTCCCTGACCTCCACGGGACCGACGGTGAACAGCCTGCGATTCACAACTACCCTCCTTCATCAGTGCCAGCCCTTGCGGGCGACGACTGTGCCCTAAATGTAGTGATGTTATAAAGTTTCCGACCGTAGCCACAGGGTATCGGGAGGTTCACAATCGGCGTATGGCGTCGTCGATGCGCGCCATGCCCTCTTTGATGTGCTCCTCGCTCGCCGCGTAGGATAGGCGGAAGTGCTTCTCACCGCAGGGACCGAAGGCCCCGCCCGGAGTGACGGCGACGTGCGCCTCCTTCAGGAGGTGGGTGGCGAAATCCTCGGAGTTCATGTCCGCCTCGTACTTGGGGAACACGTAGAACGCGCCCTTGGGTTTGACGCACTCGATGCCGTCGATGTCCTCGATGAGGTCGCATACCAGGTCGCGACGCTTCTTGAACTCCTTCACCATGGCCTTCATCTTGTCCTGCGGACCTTGCAGCGCCTCTACGGCGGCGGGCTGTGTGAATGAGGTGCAGCACGTAACGGAGTGGGTCTGCAGCTTGTTGATGGCGTCGATGTTCTCCTCCGATGCGACCATCCATCCCAGTCTCCAGCCGGTCATGGCGTAGGTCTTCGACAGGCCGTTGATCGTCAATGTGCGGTCGAACATGCCATCCATGGATGCAATGGAGACGTGCTCGCCCTCGTAGATAATCTTCTCGTAGATCTCGTCGGACATCACCATTATGTTGTTGTCCTGGGCGATGTCGGCTATGGCCTTGATGTCCTCGCGGGGCATGACCGAGCCGCAAGGGTTGGAGGGTGAGTTCAGGATTATCATCTTGGTGCGTGAGGTCACACGCTCGGCGACGGACTCCGGGGTCATGGTGAACTCCGTCTCGTCACTCGTCGGCACGTACACCGGCCAAGCACCGGCGAGGCGGATGCAGGCCTCATAGGTCACCCAAGACGGGTCGGAGAGAAGAACCTCGTCCCCAGGGTCCAGGAACGCCAATGCCGCCATGAATATGGCGTGCTTGGTCGGTGTGACCAGGACGTTGGATGCCTTGCAGTCGATGCCGTTCTCCGCACGGGTCTTGTCGGCGATGGCCTTCCTCAACTCAGGTATCCCCAGTGACGGCGTGTACTGGGTGAAGTTCTGTTTGAGCGAACCGATGCAGGAATCAATGATGTTGTCGGGGGTGCCGAAATCAGGCTCACCCATCGAGAACGAAAGGATCTCCACTCCCTCTTGGCGCAACTGGCTAACCACGTTGGAGATCTTCACCGTTCCGGAAACCGGGACGCTCTGCAGCCTCTTGGATACCATTGACCACCAAAATACCAGAGGGTTACATATCCTTTGTTATCCACCGCTTACGATAATGCTTATATCGTAGAAATTATACGATATCCGTATTGATTTCAAAGGGCAGTAAACCGAGTGACGGGGCGTGATTTCTTTTAAAAATAATGTACTTAAATGTTCATTTGTGTACATATATGTCCGAAAGTCTTAAGTAAAAATGGACAATAACTCCAATAAGGTGAATTTAATGGCTCTTGAACTCGACATGTCAAAACTCCGCCACGGCAGTGACCTCATCAAGAGGGGCTTCGCCAAGATGCAGCAGGGCGGAGTGGTTATGGACGTTGTAAACGTCGAACAGGCTATCGTCGCTGAGGAAGCGGGTGCCGTGGCGGTAATGGCCTTGGAGAGGGTGCCCGCTGACATAAGGGCACAGGGCGGCGTCGCCAGGATGTCCGACCCCCGTATGATACTTGAGATAATGGATGCCGTGAGCATCCCCGTGATGGCGAAATGCCGCATCGGACACTTCGTAGAGGCTCAGGTGCTGGAGTCCTTGGGCGTCGACATGATCGATGAGTCCGAGGTCCTGACACCTGCCGATCCGTTCTACCACGTCGACAAGCGCCCCTTCACCGTGCCCTTCGTCTGCGGCGCCCGTGACCTCGGTGAGGCTTTGAGAAGAATTGCCGAGGGTACAGCGATGATAAGGACCAAGGGCGAGGCCGGCACCGGTGATGTTGTTGAAGCGGTCAGGCATCAGAGGACCATCATGGAGGCTGTCCGTTCCCTCAAGGGCATGGAGTACCAGGAGATGGCCATGTTCGCCCGTGACATCGAGGCTCCCTTCGATCTCGTGCAGGAGGTCGCCGAGCTGCAGAGGCTGCCGGTAATCAACTTCGCCGCCGGCGGCATCGCGACGCCAGCGGACGCCGCGATGATGATGCAGATGGGTACCGATGGTGTGTTCGTCGGCTCCGGTATCTTCAAGAGCTCCGAGCCGGAGATACGCGCCAAGGCCATCGTCGAAGCTGTGAGCCACTTCAACGACCCCAAGGTCATTGCCGAAGTGTCCAAGGGCCTGGGCGACGCGATGCGCGGCATACAGGCCGACAGCATCGATATCGAGCAGCGCTACGCCGAGCGTGGATACTGATTCGAAATCTTTTTTTATTCCCACCGGGGCATCGCCCCGTCTCATTTATTCAAGCGGTCAGCTGATGCTTTGAATGTTCCTGGAGAAAAGGGAATGGGTTTTGCTTCAGGACAGGATCTCCGGCAGCCGGTCCTCGTCGGCGGCCTTCCTGATCTCCATGGCAAGACGCGCACCGGTGCTCATGCCGGGATGGATCATGTCCGCGTACGGCGAACCGGATATGAACGGGTTGGTACCGGCGACTATGCGCGACGATATCTCGAAGACCTTGAACTCCAGCTTGTCGGTGACGATCGATTCCAAGCAGAACGGCCCCCAGATACCGCCGAACATCTCGTATGAGCGCTTGATGATCTTCTCCGCCATGTCGAAGGCCTTCGGCAGCAGCGACTCGCGGATGACCACCGGGACGTTACCGGTGACCACGAACGAGGGGAAGAGACCGTGACGCTTCATGTCCTCCTGGGAACCGAGCTTGTACATCTCATCGATGTTGCTCTCATCACGGCGGTCGATGGACAGCATCTCCAGGCTGCCCTCGTGCGCGTGGTATCCGTCGGTGGACAACGGCGAGTAGAAGAAGTGCAGGTAGTACCTCGTGCCGAGCACGTACTCCTGTATGGTGTACGGTTGCGTATGGTCGATGCCCATCTTGAACTCCGCATAGTCCTTGGCGACGAAGAACCCGCGACCGCCCTTGGCGCCGTGGTACTTCACCAGCACCGGCTGGTCGATCTCACGCGCGTCGTCGATCATCTTGGGCATGGCAACGCCGGCGGAGGTGATCCACTGCCTCTCCATGTCGCGGTCGGACTCCCACTGCAGCACCGAGCGGTTGCCGTAGACGGGTATCTCCAGGTTCTGGAACCTCTTGGCGCCCATGTACTCCACGAAAGACCCGTGCGGTATGAGGACGACGTTCTTGTCCACCAGCTCCGGGGCACGGGCGAACATCTCGTCGAAGTCCTGGAACCTCAGGATCTCGTCCGGCTTGCCCAATGGGAAAGCGTCGTAGTAGCGGGTGTCATGGTTCACCGTCATGCCCATGGTCTTGAAGCCCAACTTACGGGCGCCATGGAAAATCTGCAATGATGAGTGAGAGGTGAGGGTGGCGATGACTATGTCGTCACGGTCGTATTCGGCAAGAAGTGCGTCAATCCTCTCTTTGGGAACCATATAATAACATGGTGATTTCTGATTTAAAGTTTCGGTCGCGTTATGTCAATTCGACGCCCCATATCGTGAAGGCGACCATGGTTATTATGACCCGGTTGACGGCGGCCAGGAAGTTAACGTAGGCGAAAGGTATCGGACGTATCGTCCCCTCATCGTTGAATATGCCGAACAGATAGACGGGCACGGTGTCCACCATTAGAGGTATGCTGAGTATGAAGTACAGACCGGCGTAATGGAACTTCACCACCAGATAGTTGCAGAAGTTCACGAACGCCTTGGCCAGGCTGGTGCTCATCAAGCGCCCTTGCATGATCTGGTTGATGTCCTTCCCAATGCGCAGCGCCACCACCGCGGCGGCGGCCTTCCCCAGACCGAGGGCGATGGCCTGGAAGAACACGTTGGTATCCGGCCCCAGGAACAGGGCGGCCTCCACCGGCAACGGCAGTGCCAAGGTGGCGATGAATGTGAACAATGCCAGCAGGAACAGGTAGAAGGCCTCGCTGGTCGTTGCCGCCAATATATCCATTATGACGCTCATCAGAACCTCGTTCAACCATCTGTTAAAAACTATTTACCTTTGACGCATCATTTTCGCCCACCCTTGATGTATTACTTTTAATAAGAAACACCTTAACGAATAAAGTCCCCCGTGACAAGGGAGGAATCGAAAATGGTATTGGAAGAACTAACACCCACCATAGAGGAACTGAAGAGGGTGCTGGAAGGTAAGGCGGACGAGGAGACCATCGTCCGTGAACTGGACACCTACATCAATGTATACCGCTCCACCGTGGATGCCGCCAAACGGGGCATCATACGCAAATACGGCGGTGACGAACTGGAGTTCGTCAGCGGCGAGAGCGTCAAGAAGAAGATAGAACAGGTCAGGGGCGACGAGCAGAACGTAGACCTGCTCGTGAAAATCGTCCACGTCGAGGAGCGGGAGATAACCGCCCGCGGCGAGAGCAAGACCATCCTCAGCGGCATACTCGGCGATGAGACGGGCACCATACCTTTCACGTCCTGGGAGACCGGTCGTTTCTCCCTCGACAAGGGCGCCACGTACAACGTCCGCAGCGCCTACGCTAAGACATGGAACGACCGTCCGCAGATCAACTTCGGCAAGAGGACCGAGGTGGAGAAGGACGAGAGTTCGATCGACGTCCCGCAACGGGTCATATCCTATTCATCGAAGGAGGCCAAGGTGGCCGAGCTCATGGACGGCATGAGCAACGTCAGCGTCACCGCCAAGCTCCTTTCCATCATGCCCAAGGACATCAACGTCAAGGGCGAACCGCGGACGATATTCACCGGCACACTGGCCGATGACAGCGGCAAGGTGGAGTTCTCATCCTGGGTGGAATTCCCCCATGAGACCGGCGAGGTGCTGAGGATCGAGAACGCCTATGTGCGCGCGTTCCGCGGCATACCGCAACTGAACCTCGGGGACCGGGTTAGCGTGACCAGGGTCGATGATGACATCGGCGACCTGCAGGAGCTCACCTCGTCCACACCGAGGACCATCAGCGACCTGGAGACGGTGGGCGGAGGCCTGGACGTCCTGGTTCGCGGGTCCCTGGTGGACATCCGCAACGGCTCCGGCCTCATCAAGAGATGCCCCGAGTGCCGGCGCTCGGTACTGAACGACGAGTGCATAACCCACGGCCGGGTACAAGCACAACCCGACCTGCGCATCAAGGCGGTGCTGGATGACGGCACCGGTGCGCTTACGTGCATAGTGAACCGCGAACTCTCCGAGTCCCTCTCCGGCATAAGCATGGAGGAGGCGATGAGGATGACCGAGGAGCACCATGACCCGGACGTGGTCGCCAAGGAGATGGAGTCCCGCCTGTTGGCCAAGAAGGCGGAGATGAGGGGGAACGTTGTGAGCGACGAGTACGGTATGATGATGATCGTGCAGGAATGCGGCCCGGTCACCGTGGACGTCAAAGCTGGCGCCCGTGAGCTCCTCGCTAAGCTGGAGGCGATGCTATGATGAGCCGTGAGATGGCCTGGAGGGTTTTCTCCGCCGAGCTTAACGCCTCCTCCCTGACATACAAGGGCGACGAGGAGAAGTCGCCCTCCTACCTGGTAACCCCCTTGGGCGCCAGGATCAACCGCGTCATCGCTGCTGGCGTCCTCACCGACAAGGAGAACGTCGGCAGTGAGGATGAACCGATGTGGAGGGCGAGGGTCAACGACCCCTCCGGTTCCTTCTTCGTGAACGCCGGCCGCTATCAGCCGGAGGCCTCGGCGGCACTGGCGGACATGGCCGCGCCGTCCTTCGTGGCGGTGGTGGGCAAGGTGCGCACCTACAGCCCCGAGGACGGCAGGGTCTTCGTATCCATACGTCCGGAGAGCATCGTGGAGATAGACGAGGCGACACGCGACGCCTGGGTCCTTGAGGCCTGCCAGGGGACTCTGGAGAGGATGGAGGCCATGCGCATGGCGGTGTCCGGCGACAAGGCCGCCACCGTTGAGGGCCTGGTCGCCAAGGGCGTCAGGAGACCACTGGCGGCGGGCATCATACGCGCCTTGGACCACTACGGCCTTCCGGACTCCGGACGTTACATCCGTGTGCTGCAGCAAGGCCTGAGATTCCTGCTTCCCGACGAGGATGTCGACCTGGGACTCACCGATGACCTCGGTTCCTTCGATTCCAAGGAAGAGGAGAAGGCCCCCATAGACGTGGACGTGGAGGATGGCATAATGGACCTCATCGACGAGCTGGACGCTGACGGGCGCGGAGCGCCGATATCCCGCCTCATCGACGAGGCTCAGGCCAAGGGCATAAGCGAAGTGGACTTCGAGGAGATCAGCAACTCGCTCATGGACAAGGGCCTGATCTACGAGCCCGTCCTTGGGAAGCTGAAGAGGATCTAGGCGAAATCCCCACGGCCCTTCCACAGCAGGTAGAGCGCCAACACCGCCGGGAACGAGAATATGAAGAACGGCGTGCTCAGCGCAACCAGCAGCGTGAAGACCATGGACAGCAACCAGTACCTGAGAGCATAGGCCATGGCGCCCGCGGCCAAGGCCATGAGGGCGGTCGCCACCATCGAGTAGCCGTAGAACATGACGAAGGTCTCGGCGAACTCCTCATCGAAACCCATACCGTCCAGCTGCAGCATCACCTCGTCGATGACCGGTTGGGGGTCCATCAGGGTGCTCACGCCCATCCACAGCAGGAATATGCCGGTCACGACAAGGATGATGAACGCCCAGCGGGGCCGCCTGCTGCGAACCGGCTGGCGGCGGGTGTCGACATCCTGAAGGCTGCGTCCGCAGTTGCGGCAGAACGACTCATCACCCTTGACATCCCCGCCGCAGCTGGGACAGAAACCGAGATCCCTGTCGTAATCCATGATTCATGGAATGGTTAGGGCGATGATAAAATTATCTCAGCGGCGGAACTCCGCCGCCGCATAGCCGACGACGTCGCCCATGCCGATGGTGTCACCGGAATCCATGTACTTCAGCAGCCTCGCCGACGACGGCTCGGCGGCCATCATGGCGGCGGCGATGGGTCCGAAACCGCAGGCGCTGACACCGAGACGGCGTATGGCGGAGTACATCCCTTGCACATCGAGGTCCACCACCCTGTCGAGCACCTCCAGGTCCTCGCGGTTGGCGCGCTCCTTCCTCACATAGTGCGACATGTCGCTCGATGCGATGAACACCGTGTCCTTACCCTCGCAGGCCTGACGCAACGAGCGTGCGGTCTCGGCGGCGCTCTCGGGATCCTGGACGTTCATCACCACCGCCACCATCTTCGGCGCGGGGTCGATGAACTGTATGAACGGTATCTGCACCTCCACCGAGTGCTCGTGAAGATGCGCGCTGCGGTCAATCTTGACTATGCCCTTCATCCTTGAGACCACGTCCATATCCGTCTCGCACACACCGAGCGGCGTCCAGAAATCCTCGTCCGATACTGCCACCGGCGCTCCGCGGCCGGTGTGGCCGGGACCGATTATCACGTAGAGTTCAGGCAGTCCGTCGGTGGCGATCGCATGGTAGGCGTGCGCTTGCGCCGGTCCCGACGCTATGTAACCGGCATGGGGTGCCAGCATGGCGACTATGTCCCGCTTCGTTCCGTTCACACCCAGCGGCCCGGGGCCGTGGGGGTGCTGGAAGCATTTCGCTATCTGTCTGTGGAGGGCCTCCCCCTCGCTCTCATAGAAACGTCCCGCAACTATCGGGTACCGCATGGTATAAAGAAGAAAGTGGGTTGGTAAAAATGGTTTTGCCTAGAGACGGGCCTCGAAGTCCTCGATCTCCATCTTGAAGTCCTCAGGGGCCTTCAGGTCACCACGGGCGAGCAGCACTTCACGGGCCAGCAACCAGTAGATGCAGGCCAGGGCGCGGCGTCCCTTGTTGTTGGTGGGGATGACGAGGTCGACGTTGCGGGTCTCGTTGTTGGCATCGCACAGGGCGATTATCGGCATACCGACACATAGTGCCTCGTCCAGCGCCTGCTTGTCAGCGGCGGGGTCGGTGACCATGATAACGTCGGGCTCCATGAACTTGGGCATGGTGGGGTTGGTGAGCGTTCCGGGAACGAAACGGCCGCCGAACACCGGTGCGCCTATGGCCTGGGAGAACACCCTGGAGGGGCGCTGGCCGTACTGCCTGGATGAGACGACGAGGATCCTCTTGGGGTCGTATTTGGCCAGGAACTTCGCCACAGCCTTCACTCTCTCGTCAGTCTTCTTGACATCCAACACGTACAGGCCGTCCTGCCTGACCTTGTATATGAAGTCCTTCATGTCGGCGCTTTTCTGCTGGGTGCCGATGTGTACGCCTGATGTGAGGTATATGTCCTCGGGCACTAAAAGATCATTCCTTTCCGCTTCACTCATGTGAAAACCTCAATTTTTCCCTCTAGCCACTGAAATAGGGACCAAATCCTGTTCGAATTCCAGCATGGCAATGTCTATGGGGTCTATCATCGTCTCTGGGTACTCCACCAGGACGGGCGCCCCGAAGGAGATCTGCAGCGCTCGGGCGCCAACGATCCTTGCCTTCTCAAACCTAGTGTACTTCATATAAGCTCACCACACCGGGAGTATTTCCGTATTAGCCTGTCCCTTATAAAACTTTTGATTGGGGTCATCGTGGGCCAGTATCCGGTCGGCACGGTCTGAAGCGTTGTTTCATCGCTTCCACCAGACCGCCCTTCTCCAGTATCTCCAAGAGCTTCCCCGGCAGGGGAGGGAACGATGCGTCCAACCCGTTCGAGCCAGTGATGTTCCCGGCACGGAGGTCCACCTCCACCTCGTCCCCCTTTGTCAATGAGGATGCTTCTGCGCATATGATTACCGGCAGACCGACGTTGATGGCGTTGCGGTAGAATATCCGGGCGAAGCTCTCCGCGACCACCGCGCCCACTCCCAGCTCCTTGAGCACCAGTGGCGCCTGCTCACGGGATGAGCCGCAACCGAAGTTGCGTCCCGCCACTATCACGTCACCAGGCCGGACCGCGGAGGCGAAGCCGGTGTCGATGTCCTCCATGGCATGGGTCGCCAGGGATTTCATGTCGTAGTTGTCGAGATACCGTCCGGGGATTATCAGGTCGGTGTTGACGTGGTCCCCGTACCTCCACACCCTGCCCTTGATCATCCCATCACCTCGCGGGGGTCGGTTATCCTTCCCGTCAGGGCGGAGGCGGCCACCGTCAACGGTGACGCCAGGAAAACCTCGGCATCGGGGGAGCCCATTCGTCCGCGGAAGTTGCGGTTGGTGGTGGCGATGGCCCTCTCACCGGATGCCAGTATTCCTTGGTGAGCACCGAGGCAGGGGCCGCATCCCGGATTGGTGACGATGGCACCGGCCTTCATGAGGGCGGCGATTGTCCCGTCCCCCATGGCCTCGAGCTGCACCTCGCGCGAGGCGGGAACGACTATCAGACGCACGCTTTTCGGTATCTGTCTGCCGCGCAGCAGCGAGGCGGCGGCGTGCAGGTCCTCGAGACGGCCGTTGGTGCAGCTACCGAGAACCGCCTGGTCTATCCGCAGGTCGCTGAGTTCTGCCGCTGGGTGGACGTTGTCCACACTGTGCGGTGCTGCGACCAGGGGCACGAGGTCATCACAGTCTATCGGGTGCTCATCGCATAACAGGTCGCCATCGCTGAACATCTCCTCCCCTCCTGTCGCGTCACGCGAGAGAAGGTACTCACGCGTCTTGGCGTCGGG
>PWNH01000117.1 GCA_003557905.1 Methanomassiliicoccaceae archaeon
AGATGGGCTTTGCCCTCCATCTCCAGGAATCGACGCATCTTGCGCATCCTCTTCACATGCACCGCCAACTCCCATATCCCCCATATGCCGAAGAATATACCGATGATCAGCGTGTAGAAGCTCCAGCCCCCCAGCAGTGAACCTTCGAGAGTCATCAACTCATAGGCGCTGGCAATCACCGTACCAACACCTAGTACCGTCATGACCGGCCAAAGGATGTCCGCATGCTCCACACGGAACGGTTTGCTCATGAGCAAGGTAATCGTCGTTAAAGACTTAAAACAATCACCGCAAAAAGCCTGGATGCAGCGGACGGACTCATATCGATGGCGATTCATCAGGATGCATGTGGAAGCGAATCAACGACCGTCAGCTGTTGGTCCTAACGGCCTGCTTCTTCGTACTGCTCACCTTGCACGTAGCTAGTTTCGATGCGTCCATGGCGGATTGCGTTCAGGACATGAGGCCGGGCGAGAGGGCGGAGTTGCTCTGCGTGGTGGACGAGAGCCGGTCGACGGAGAAGGGGACCATGCTGTGGATAACCGACATGCGCGGAGAGAGCATCAGGGTGTTCGCGGACAAAAGGATAGATGTTCCAGAGGAAGGGACGCTCACATTGTTGACGGCGAGGATGTCGGACGACCGCGCTATACTCTTCGCCGAGGATTTCCGCTCCCCGCTATGAAAGCCCTTTAAACCGGTGGAGGGAATCATCCCCCTGTATGTACGTGGCCGTCGATGACACCGACTCCCGCGAGGGCATGTGCACATCCTATCTTCTGGCGAAGATGATAGCGGAGATGCCCTACGACCTGATAGGGATGCCGCGATTGGTGCGTCTCAACCCCGCCGTCCCTTGGAAGACACGCGGTAACGGGGCGTTGACGATGCGTGTCGGTGTCGGCGGCGGCGAACCGAGGAAAATCGGTGAGTATGATGGAGAGGACATCGTCTTCCTCCCCCGCCTCAAGAGAGAGGTCGATGCCGCCGAGGTCGTTGATTTCTTCCTGCCGTACGTGAAGGAGAATCAGCAGCGCGGTTCCAACCCTGGCTTCGTGGTCTCAAGGACAAAACCCCCCCAGTCCTTCTACTGGAGAGGGGTGCGGGACATATTGGGGGTCGGGGAGGTCGCCACCATGCTCGATGAGATGGGGGCGGTGAGGCACGGCCTCGGTGACGGACGCGGCATAATCGGCGCTGCCTGCGGCATGTCCTGGAGGCCTCGGGATAGGAGTCTGGAGCTCCTCGCATACCGTGAACCCGGCCGCTGGGGCACCGAACGCACTCTCTCCGTGTCCTCGGTGGAGAGGATGGACGCCCTGTATCCGACGACGTTCAACAACATCGAGATGCGGTGGAGGAAGGTGGCGATCTCCCCCTCCACGCCCTGCCCGGTGCTCCTCGGTGTCAGAGGCGACGACCTCGATGACCTCTTGGCGGCGAGGGAGGTCCTGGAAGGCGAGGAGCCGTCCATATGGTTGACCTTTTTGACGAATCAAGGAAGCGACGATCACATAATCGAAGATGCATCAGAACTCCTGCCCGACCGCTCATACCGTCTGCGCATGACCGTTTCTTCCACCGCCATCGAGAACAAGGGCGGGTATGTTATCATCCGCACCATGCACCGCGACGAGGAGATGGAATGCGCTGCATACGAACCTTCCAAGGAGTTCCGTGACGTCATTCGCGCGTTACGACCGGGGGATGAGATAGAAGCGTTCGGCGAGCTCCGCGATTCCCCCCGCACCTTGAACCTGGAGAAGATTAAGGTGCTCAGTGTCGCCGACGTCATCGTGAAGACGGGCAACCCCCGCTGCCCCCGTTGCGGCAGGGCCACCAAGTCCGTCGGCAAAGGCGCCGGATACCGGTGCCGTGACTGTTCCGTGCACATCGCCGAGGACGAGGCGCCGATGGGGAAGGAGACAAGGATGCTGATACCTGGATGGTATGAGCCGCCGGTATGCGCACGGCGCCACCTCTCCAAGCCCTTATGCCGCATGGGACTGTGTCAGCCGTTGGACTTCGTCTAAAGTCGAAGTGTCATACCGACAATCTTTTATAATCCTGAAAATTAGACCGCTGTAGTCAAATTCAGAGGCTCATCCCATGCAAGAGGCAGTCATAGTAAGTGCGGCCAGGACCGCGATCGGAAAATACGGAAAGACCTTCAACGGCATCAAGGCCACCGAGTTGGGTGCAGCCGCCATCAGGGCGGCGCTGGAACGCTCGGGGCTGGAGGCCGAGCAGGTGCAGGACTGCATCATGGGCAATGTGCTCTCCGCCGGACTGGGTCAGAACCCCGCCCGGCAGGCTGCGGTGGGCGGCGGGCTTCCGATGGAAATCGGCGCCACCACCGTAAACATGGTCTGCGGATCGGGCCTCAAGGCGGCCATGTTCGCCGCTGATTCCATCAAGGCCGGCGAGTTCGACGCGGTGATGGTGGGCGGGATGGAGAACATGAGCAACGCCCCCTACCTGATGCATGGTGCCCGCTGGGGCTACCGCATGGGCGACCAGAAGGTCGTCGACGGCATGGTCCACGACGGGCTGTGGGACATCTTCAACGATGTGCACATGGGCAACACCGGCGAGATCGTGGCGGAGAGGTTCGGTGTCAGCCGTGAGGAGGCGGACATCTTCTCGTTCAACAGTCACGCCAAGGCGGCCAAGGCCATAGAGGAGGGTCGTTTCAAGGATGAGATCGTGCCTTTTGTGATCAAGGGACGCAAAGGTGACACCGTCGTGGACGTTGACGAAGGCGTCCGCGCCGACACCAGCTTGGAGGCCTTGGCCAAACTCAAGCCCATTTTCAAGAAGGACGGCGTCGTCACTCCCGGCAACTCCTCACAGCTGAGCGACGGGGCGGCCGCGTTGATGTTGTGCTCCCGCGACTTCGCCGAGGAGCATTCGCTTGACGTGATGGCGTCCATCGTTTCCTATGGAGGGAAAGGCCTCGCCCCCGAACTGATAATGGAGGCCCCCATACCGGCCACCCAGTTCGTTCTGGAGAAGGCGGGCATGACCATCGACGACATCGATCTTTTCGAGCATAACGAGGCATTCGCCACCGCCTCGCTGGCGGTGATGAAGGGTCTCGGTGTGGAAGACGACCGTTTCAACGTCAACGGCGGCGCCGTCGCCATCGGCCACCCCATCGGCGCATCCGGCGCCAGGGTCCTGACCTCTCTCGTCCATGCCCTCAAGGACCGGAACAAAGAGACCGGTCTTGCCACCCTGTGCCTCGGTGGCGGCAACGCCGTCACCATGATCATCCGCGCGGAGAGATAGAATAATATCCGCCGCCACTCCTAATGTCGCCGATGAGTGCGGACGACAGCCTTGGTCGGATAGATGCCTGGCGGGAGGAGATGGTGGACGCACTGGTGCGCATGCTGCGCATACCCGCCCTGGGACCGATGAACGCCGGTACCGGGGAGGGCGCCAGGGCGGACATGGTGCAGACCCTGTTGCAGGGCTTCGACTCCGTGCAGCGCTTCGATGCCGACGATGAGCACCCGCGCCCCAACATCATCGCCCGTAAGGGCGAGGGCCGGGAGGGAACGGTGTGGATCGTGTCCCACTTGGACACCGTCCCCCCCGGGGAGCTGGCCTCCTGGGACACGCCTCCTTGGGAGCCCCATGTTTCCGATGGAAAGGTCTTCGGCCTGGGGGCCGAGGACAACGGTCAGGCGGTCATCGCCTCGATATACGCCGCCCGTTCCGTGGAACTGCCGCACTCACCGCGCCGGGGAATAGGCTTGGCAATAGTGTCCGATGAGGAGACCCTGAGCATCAAAGGCATCCAGCATCTCATCGACCTCGGTCAGTTCTCCGATGATGACATTTTCCTCGTCCCCGACTGGGGACTCCCTGACGGCAGCCTCATCGAGGTGGCGGAGAAGCACCTGGTGTGGTTGAGCCTGACGGTTCACGGCAAGCAGGTCCATGCGTCCAAGCCCGGGGACGGCCTCAACGCCTACCGCGTGGGCGCAAGGTTCCTGGTGGACCTGCTTGAACGCCTCGGACTCCAGTACGGTGATGAGGATGCGATGTTCACCCCGTCCACCTCGACCTTCGAGCCCACCCGCCGTGACGCCACCGTGGACAACATAAACACCATCCCCTCCCGCGACCGCTTCTTCATGGACATACGTCTCCTGCCGCGTTACGATCCAGAGGAGATGATAGGCTTCGTCAAGATGGTGGCCGACGAGCATCAGGCGTCAAGCGGCGCCCGCATCGATGTGGAGGTGGTGCAGCTGACCGTTTCCGGTGAACCATCGGACGTCGATGCTGAAGGGTTCAAGGCCTTGGCCGATGCCATCAGAGAGGTGCACGGCGTGGAACCGAAGGCGGTCGGCATCGGTGGCGGAACCTGCGCCAACTTCTTCCGCCTGCAGGGTTGGAACGCCTATGTCTGGCAGTCATCGGAAGGTAAGGTGCACTGTCCCAACGAGTACTGCACCATCGATAACATCAGCGATGACGCCAAGACCTTCGCCCTGACTTTCCATCGTCTCTGCCGCGATTAGTCGGAGAACAGGCGGTCGACCATCCAGTCGACCGAGAACTTCACGATCTGGTGGTATTCCTGACCGTTGCTCACGAAGGCGATGGGCTTGCCCACGGTGTGGGCGATCGAGAGTGCCGCCCCTCCGCGGGAGTCAGCGTCTATCTTGGTTAGCATAACGGCGTCAATCCCCACCGCCTCATCGAAGACCCGCGCCTGCTCCACAGCATCGTTCCCCGCCAGGGAGTCACCCACGAACATTATGAGGTCCGGCTTCGCCACACGTTTGATCTTCTTCATCTCGTCGATGAGGTTGTTGTTGGTCTGCATCCTCCCGGCGGTGTCCAGGAGGACGACGTCCTTCCTTTTCGCCCGGGCGTGCTCGATCGCATCGTAGGCGACCGCCGCCGGGTCCCCGCCGGATTGGTGCTTTATTATCTTCACGCCGAGGTTGTCGGCATGCACCGACAGCTGCTCGATCGCCCCGGCACGGAAGGTGTCGCCGGCAGCGAGGATGACGGAATACTCAGCATCGAGGAGACGTTTGGCGATCTTGCCGATGGCGGTGGTCTTCCCGGTGCCGTTTATGCCGACGAACATAATCGTCACCGGCCTCGGCCGTCCCTTGATCCACTCGTCGAAATCGAACTCGTTCAACGATAGGACTTTGCGCACCGCATCCTTTAGGGACGTCTCCACGACATCCCATAATTCCAGGGAGCGGTCGTGCTTCTTTCCCACCAGGCCTTCGCGGACACCGTCCTTGATGGCCTCCACGACCGGGAGGGCCACATCGGCCTCCATCAACGCCAACTCCAGTTCCCAAAGAAGCTCGTCAAGGGCCTTCTCCTTGATCTTCTTGCCCTTGTCACCCACGATCTCCCGGGGTTCCTCACGGCCGGCCTTCTTCCGCTCCTTGCGGCTGACCCTCGGCGCCTCCTCTACAGGAACCTCATCAGTAGGGGCGGTGTCGATGCCCAACTCCTCCGGCGGCAGGTCCTTGACCTTGCGGCGCAGACCGCTGAGCTTCTTCTTCAGGGACTCGAACATCTTCACTGACGCTCTTGGTATGCCTTCTGGACCGCCGCCGACAACTGCCGGGCACGGTTCTCCAGCTCCGCTATCGATTCCTTGGACTTGGTCAAGGCTTCCTTCAACTCGGAGATGTTGCCCACCAGATAGGCGATGGCATCATCCATCTTCCTCTCCACGGAGAGCTTGTTGCCCACGCCTATGATGGCGACATCGGCGTCAGCCACTTTGGCGCGGACGAATGAGGAGGCTCCGACCGGGACCAGGATCTCATCACCCTCTTGGGCCGAATGGAAGGCCTCCAGGGTGTCCTTGGCCCTTCCCGCCTCCTCCAAAGACATCTGGAGGAGCTGGATCTGACTCCCCGCGGACTCAAGCTGGTTGCGGTAGACGTCCAGCATGGCCATGGCCTGACGGAGCTCCTCGTCGTTCATTTACTTTCCCTCAACGATGTACTTGACGACGAGGTCGGTTATCTGGTCGTTGGACAGTTCTTCCATCGAGTCCATCTTGATCTCCCATCTCTTGACCTTGTGCCTGCTGCCCAGGGTGGAGATGGCTTTCTCTTTGGCGGCCTCAATGTCTTCTGCAGCGAACTGGATCTTGAAATCCTGCCAGTTGCGACCGGCCTTATAAGAGCCTACGGCTTGGAATCCCTTCATGTCGATTACCCGTCATAGGAATTATAACCATTGAATAAACCTTTTGGTTCGTAATCACTTATTGGAGTGTTTTATGAGGACTTTGACCGTGAATTACCCTGGCCGTCGTTTTCCGGCGGTATCGGTGACGGGGACGGAATGCGGATTGGGCTGCGACCACTGCCGCGGACACTTCCTAAAGGGCATGCTGGCCAGCAGGCCTTCGTCATTGCACCGGGACCTGAGCATGATAAAGGGTATAGAGGGGGCGATGATAAGCGGCGGCTGCGACAGCCGCGGACGGCTCGATCTGTCGGGTTGCAACGAGGCAATCTCAAAGTTGACGTCGGAAGGATTGAGGATCGCGGTTCATGCCGTGCTGCCGACCGCCGAGGAGTGTCGGCTCTTGGTAGATGCGGGGGTCGAGTCCATATGCCTGGACATCCACGGGGACCAATACGTGATACGCGATGTGCTCCATCTGAGCGTTTCACCGGAGGATTACATGCGCTCGCTGACCGCCGCCCGCGACAGCGGTGCCCGCGTATTTCCCCACGTGACAGTGGGCTTGAGCACATCGGACTGGGAACAGGCTCTCCGCATCATAGCCGACTGCGGGATCGGGGAGGTGGCGATACTCGGCCTGACATCCGCCCCCGGAACGCCGCTGGAAGGCATAGAGGCGTCCGAAGAGGAAATGCTGGAAGCGTTCCGGGCAGCCTTCTCCCTGGGCTTGGAACCGACATTGGGATGCATGCGTCCCCGTTCGTTGCGAAATCTGGAGAAGAGGTTGTTGCAGATGGGTGTGAGGAACTTCGCATCACCCTCCCGCTCCACGGTCGCCGCGGCCGAGGAGAGCGGCCTCGAGGTCGTCGAGACCGATACATGCTGCTGCATCAGCTGTACATCGCCTCGCGGCTGAAACGGATGCGCCTGGGCACCAACCATATCGCATATCCGATGTATGACAAGGCGAAGATGAAGGCGAACACCGGGACGTAGGTGGTCATGTAGGGGTCGACCTTGGTGTTCAGGGCCACGTTGGCGGATGCGAAAGCCTCGTCCGCCATGATTATGACGTACATGTTCTCCCTCTGATACGGCGGCAGCATGATCTCCACCTCGCCGTCGGCGGGACCCACCTGGAACAAGGTGTTCAACTTGTTCGCCTGCAGCTGTGTCTTGGTCAGTTGAATGTTGCTGTACACCTGCTCGGTTATGATGTAGACCTCGACGTCCGTACTGCTGGAAACCGTTATCGACTCCACCACCGAGACTCCGAGCACATCCTTGTTGTAGAACGCGTAGACGGTCACAGCCCCGGCATCCGTTGACATCAGTCCCTCGGCGCCATCGATGACGGCGGGGGTGATCAGCAGCAACAGCACCCCCACGGACAGCAATGCCTTGCCCACGGTCCTCTTCTGCGCTTTGCGGATCATGAAGTGTTTGGCGGTCTGGCTACGCGACAGGCTCATCTCCAGATAGTTGAACACGAAGGTCTGCACAGAGAACAGGAGACCCATCACCAGCAGGAAATAGATGAAACTCTCCAACGGAACGTACAACGGCGTTAGTTGGAAACCGCCGCTGGTGAACAGAAGAAGGAAGGAGAAGACGAAGGCGACCGCGTATTGTATGCGGAACAGCTTCGCCCTCAGCTTACGGATGGCGAGGAGCCTGCCGTCCTTCTCCATGTTGGTGACGTCTAAAGGATCGCTCATGTCTGGGAATTATAGGCGATGTGCGTTTAAATCATTGTCGTCACCTGGCGGAGACCAGGTCGGCCATCCTTCTACCGAGGAGGTAGACGGCCAGATAGGAGGGTACGGTCTCCTCTCCGCTCAAATTGAAGGTCTCCCCCCGCAGGTCCACGTCGGCATCGAAGCGCATCTCCACCCGGACATCCTCATCGCCGTGCGTCGACGGCACGGCGTCCCGCAGGGCATCGAAATCAAGGAGCTCGCGATAACTCAAAGGAACGACGCGCAGACCGGACTTACCGTGCAACGAACCGGGCAGGCGTATGAGACGCTTCACGTCGGTGGTCACCGGTTCGTCGACCTCCCCGGCGACACGGGGACGCACGTCGTTCTCCAACACCTTGACGATGATCTCCTGCGACTTCTTGGTCAAACCCGCCATCATCCCCGAGGAGAGCATGTTGTCCCTGCCGCGGGCACCGCCCTGGGAGGAGAACAGCTCCTCCAGGACCTTGGCGACGGCCTTGTCGGTGTTGTCCTTGAGGGCGGGATATAGTTGCTTCAGCTCCTTCGGAGTGGAATCCTCCATCACATCCAGCATCTCAACGAGTCCAACGCGCATCCTCTTCCTCCATCCTCCGGAGTCGTCACCGGGTATGGTGCGGTCCTTGTACTCCTTGGAATACCTCCCCTGTGACAGGACGGTACGGTTGAACGGGAACACCCACTCGTTCTGGAGGCCGTTGCCGGTGATGTAATCGACGATCTCCCTCCTCTCCGGGCTCCCCAGTGAGAGCACCGATTCCTTGCGGACGTGAGCATGGTATCCGCGCCCGCCGGAGAAGACTATGCGCACCTCGTCCTCGGTGAAGCCGAGGTCACCGAAGAGATAGTCGTCCAACAAGCGCAGCATCTCCTTCTTCACCGCCTCCAGCATCTCACCGTAGCTCATGCCCTCGGCGCCGTGCAGGTGGTCGGCGTCAAGGTCGAAGATGAGGTCGGCACCCATCCAGGTCTTCTCCTCCATCGTCGGTGCGCCCGGCGTCTGATAGTAGGCGGTGGAGTGGTAGCAGTGCGACGGGACCTTCGACACCAGGAAGGACTGCATCTCCTCCCCCCGGGGGAAGGCGGTGTGCCTCTGCATATAATCGCGGTCGAAGAACATGAATCCGAACTCCCTCCTGCCGAAACGGTGCGGCAACGGTGGCGGGTTCTCCCGGTAGTAGCGCCGGAAGGATTTCACCAGGAAACGGGAGTTGGCGTCCATCGGACTTCAGAGGGCCACGCAAGTATAATTAGCTTGTTCGTTGCTGGTCACGGCATGGCCGTCCCCATCTACGACAACCACATCCACCTCCGCCCCGACGGGGAGGGGATCGCGGCCCTGCGGAGGTTCGAGAAGGC
>PWNH01000059.1 GCA_003557905.1 Methanomassiliicoccaceae archaeon
GAGCTCTCTCCGATCCATATCGCTGAATTGAAGAATGACATGATAGCCGGATATTACATGGAGATGTCAGGGTCACCGAGGATGCAGTACAGGGTCAAGCGTTGATAGTGGGGGATCTTCAGGTTTCTCTCGAACTTCAACCCGATAACAGCAGACCTTGGATATTTCCCATAGGATGTCTTGAATAGGAAGGCCAGGGTCATCTATCACTAGGGGTTTGAAGCTTTTCGCGAAGGTGCCCCCTCATCATGGCGGGATATGCATTCCGCCACGAAAGATTCATTCAGGGATCGATATCGATTGGTCACTCCCGCTCAATTTGCCAGCGGTGAGTCCTTGCGGACCTTCAAACATCGCTTTCTAATTTCCAGGATTGAAACTCATCTTCCTCAGAATCTTTACGTACCATCCTGATTATGACATATTCATTATTGAACTTGAGACAATATTATTAGCGACACGTGGATATACCCATAACAAGGAGGAAGACGTATCAATTTCACAATTTTCTATTTCAGCGGTACCGGTAACACCTGGTGGCTGGCAACGAATTTCAAGGAGATAGTTGAAAAATCCGGACATATCGTTTCTTTGCATTCCCTTGATGGATGGAAGGATCTCGACTATGATGCCATCAAGGAGGAATTGATCGAAGCGGATGCGGTAGGAATCTTCCATCCCATCTATAGTTCGGATGCTCCTCCGATAGTTAGGGATTTTTTGATTTCCCTGCCTAGACGGATCGATATGGGATCGATAGGCCGGAAGGAAGCATTCGTCCTCACCACCATGGATGTCTTCAGCGGCACGGGATGCATACAGCTCCAACCGTTATTGGAATCCTGCAATCTTGACCTCAGGGTTGCCAGGGATTTTCAAGTAACATCCAATCTCGGCATACCAATATTGACCTATAATCCCGTGGAAACGGAAAAACTGAGACTGAGGCTGGACAAGTCAAGAGAGGAACTGGAGAAGACATGCGATGTCATCATCTCTCGAGGGAAACGAATATGGATACAATGGTCTCTTCTAGGGAGATTCATGGGATGGGGGCAAAGGGTCGGACCAAAATTCGAGGGTCGGACATACAGATACCTCGGAGTCGATCCAAAAAGATGCATAATGTGTATGGAGTGCGTCGACAACTGTCCGACCGATGCCATAACCAAGACCGATGACACTCTGGAATGGACTGATGCCTGCACGGATTGTTTCCGATGCTACAACTTCTGTCCGACCCAGGCCATAACCGTCAAGGGCAGATCCGCTAAACCAGGCCGTCACAGACAGCACACATTCTTCAAAGAGGAATTCCTGGATTGAAGGACATAGCGAACCATGTGGTATCGTGTTTTAGTCATCGGTATCGAAATCCCGTGTCGCGGTATCGTCGATATCTGGATCATACGGTCATTCCAACATTGAGAATATGTCTTTCAACGCCTTCACTCCCACCAGTCCGAAGATTATGAAACTCACAACGAACACCATCAGTTCTTGTACACTGAATTGCAGACCGACGGAGTATTGACTCACAGTCATGGAGATGATGCTCAAAGCAACCATCACCAATAACATGATGACCGGGACTGCGACCAGATAACCCTCATCCTTGCCCCTCAGTATCCATATCCCGCTGATGACCGAGATGGGAACTATGATCGCCATATCGAATGCATGTGTGAACAGGGTCGGATAGATGGTCAGGTTCGGTAAATCCCCAGTAAGAAGGGCCATCAGAGGCTCGACACCCCAGGCTAGGCCGGTGAATGATCCCAATATGATCATCAGATAGCCTATCCAGCCTTTACCGTTTGTTTTCACGAGTGGCGAGGCGTCATTCATTTCCTTGATCCTAAAGACGCATATCATCAGGCCGTACAAAGAAAGGGCAAAAAGTGCGACATAGACGATGAACAAACGGTTGAAAGCGATACTCAGTGAGAATGTGGCATACACATAGAGGAAATATGTCAATGCCCCTGCCATTAGGACCGAGCCCCTCCTTTCATCCTTCGCAATCAGGTACAGGGAGAAAACCAGCAGAGGGATGCCGACGAGAAGAACGATCGCATCCGTTCCTTGATTGGCGGCACCGATCAAAATGGAATCATTGGCGTAAAGACCCTTACCGTAAATCTCCACCTCTTCACCGAGATGATTCAGCGTGGTGTACGGTTCTCCGCCATCATCATAAAACAATCCTATACCGGCTGCAACCAATGCCAGTATGATTATCGAGTAACCGATGATGAACAGTGTACGGTGGGCCCCATATGCTTCCATGGTCCGATTTGGATATATTGTTTTAATATTTATACTTTAAAATATCAATGATTCAGAATCATTCATATTCCCTTTTCACGGTCTGATTTGCCCTCGATATAGATGATGATGCTTATGAGAATTATCCCGGATAATGCCAGACCGATGCCTGCGACCCTCATGTTCGGACTGGCGAAATCCGTCTGCAATAAAAAACCAGTCAGCATCATCGATGCACTGACCAGCTTTCCCCATGTGGTGGGTGGAAGGTCGGGACCGCCTTTGTTCTCCTTTGCCCGTCTACGGGCTTCGGCCACCTCCTGTCCCTTTAGCACGCAGCTTTTGGCCATTCAGATTACAGTAGGCGTCAATCAACTATATTTTTCCTATGGGAAGGGAATCAATCGCCCTCCAGGATATTCATCAATTCACCAACCGCCGTTATGTACGGCCCTCCTCCCCTGATCAGACCTGACATGTCCGGCTCGTTCTCCCTCACGGTGGGGTCGAACGGCAATGCGAAAACGTGGTCGAACATATCGAAATCTATGGTCTCTGAAGCCATCTCGATCTCCACGGGGTCGAAGGCCTTGTTGATGACCAGATCGATGTGCGGAATCTCCATCTCCCTTGCCAACCCGGTGACGCGTGCCGCGACCTGGAGAGAGTTGAATGATGGTTCGGCAACGACCAACACATTGCTGAAACCTTTGGCAACACTACGGCCGAAAGGTTCCAGGCCTGCCTGGGCATCCATCACGATCATGTCATCATCTCGAGCATCGACATGTCTTATCAATGCTCCCAGGAGGGAATTCTCAGGGCATAGGCAACCGGTCGCAGCCTGGTTCACCCCTCCCATGACTATCAGGTTCAGATTCTCATCCAGACTCACACCGAATCTCTCCACGACATCGGAGACGTCAGGATTGAGGTTCATGAGACCTCCCCATCCCTCTCCAGGCCTCATCCCCACTTTGTCCTCGATGTAATCCAGCTCTTGGGTTATGGAACGGAGTGCGGATGCTTTCACAGCGTCCATACCCAAGGAATAGGAGAGGTTCTGTTGAACATCCTGGTCCAGGGCGAGGACCCTCCTCCCCCTTTCCGTGGCGAGTAGGCAGAGTGTGGCGGAGAGGGTGGTCTTACCCACTCCGCCTTTGCCAGCCACCACTATACGTCGGCCAGCCATGTTCCCCTGTCGGGAATCCAGATCCTTGGCGAGTTGTGAGGCCGCCTTCCGACTCATATACCCAGCCCCGACCTCTTGGCCTCCACGTGTTCTGCGAGTATCTCGGCCGCCTTCACCGGATCCGGTTCAACCCAGAACTTGGCGTTCACCACTCCGTCGAAACCCTCGGTGAGCAGGTTGACAACATTCGGGCTGCCGGTTATCGGTGGCATCACACCCAGTGCGACACTTATTCCGGATCCGACGAAATACGCTCCGATGGCCACCGCCTTGGGGGAGTACCATTCCGGAGCCGCTCCGGCCACAGGGAGTTGGTCCATCCTCACACCTGCGAGTCTTGCCAATTCGGCGGCCAAGACCAATATACGGGTGTTGTCCACACAGCTTCCCATATGGAGCACGGGCGGGATGCCCAATGAGCGGCAGACCGCAGCCAGCGAGTCCCCGGCCATGTCAGCGGCCTCTGGTAACATCAGGCCGGCCTCACCGCAGGCGACGGCGGCACAACCGGTCTCCACCACGATTATGTTCCTCTTTATGAGTTCCTTCGCCAATGTCACATGCCCATGGTCCTGTTTTATCTTGGGATTGTTACATCCCACGACACCGACCGCACCGCGTATATCTCCCTTGATTATCAGATCGAGTAACGGCTTCAAGGACCCTCCGAGGGCCGACCTCAACGCCTCCACTGAGAATCCGACGATGGATTCGACCGGATTCTCCGGTATGAGAATCCTCTCGACCATCCTGTTGGGGTAATTGTCTATCGCTATCTCCAACATCTTCTTGGACTGCTCAAAGGCATTCTCCGGGTTGACCGTGTAATGGTCTCCGCCGGGGATCTTGGCCTTGGGGGATGTCGTCATCAGTTTGGTGTGGTAACACGCCGCCGTGTAGGGCAGTGACGGGAATATGCACTGGTAATCAACTATCATCGCTTCCAGGGCACCAGTGGTTATCACCAACTCCTGACTCAGATGATTGCCCGCTTGTGGTACGCCCTTCCTCATCAAAAGTTCATTACCGGTGCAGCAAAGTCCGACCAGGTTGATTCCCTCGGCACCTACGTCCTTGGCCCTCTGGATGAGTTCAGGTTCGGCTGCCAGTTTGACTATCATCTCCGAAAGGACGGGGTTGTGTCCATGCAGGGCTATGTTCACCTGATCCTTCTTCAGGACACCGAGGTTGACCTTCGATTTCCCTATGGTCGGCGTGCCGAACAGCACATCGGAGATCTCGGTACCTATCATGGAACCTCCCCATCCGTCTCCCAGCGAGGCCCTCACACCATGGGCGACCATATCGACATAGTCAGCCCCCACGCCCATATGGACGCGATGCATCGCCTCCACTATCTCTCGGTCTATCGACCGGGGCATCAAACCGGAAGCCTCCAGCAGATTGAAGGTACCCTCTGGCATTCTCTCCATCATTTTGAGGCTCCCCTTCAACGTTCCGAACTCTTCAAGCATAGATATGGCAAGTCTCTCCGCGGTCTCCTTGTCGTCATCGGTTTTGACGCCATATTCCTCTGCCAATGCGTTCAATTTGGCATTGTCGGTAATACCGTATCCAGGCGCCTTGCCTCTGGCTGTCTGGAGCAGCGTCTCCGCCACCTCCCTGCCATGGTCGGAGTGGGCGGCCGCCCCGGTGGCCATCCAGGACAGGAGATTCCGGGACACGATGATATCGGCATCTGCACCGCAAACGCCTCTGACCTTCTCTCCCCCCATGATCCGGCATGGCCCCATGGCACAACGTTGACATGACACCCCCGTGGCACAGAATTTGCAGGAGGGTTGTTGTTTTTCGAATCTTTCCCACACGGTCTGAATGCCTTCTTCCATGGTCTTTTTCAGAACTTCCTGCGCAGTACGTTCTGATGTCCTCTCCTCCACTATTGAAGGTATCTCCTCTTTGTTGATCTTATCCGGTGGGACCTTTATACAATCAAGTTTATTCTTTTCTTCTTTTCCGCTCATCGTCAATCCTCCTTGTTCGAGATCGTAGAGAAATCATTTTTTTCCAGACTATATTAAATGTATCGGATAAGGGGGGACATCATAACTATTCTTAACAACTCAATTTTGAATAGAAAATTGTCAAAACCCACCCTTTCATTAATTCAATACTGGAACCTGATGATTTAATTTGTCCATTTGGCATTGAAATATCTACTGGTCATTGGAAATTTGATTTTTTGAAGATAAATTATTAATAATAATCACTGCCAATTTTAACCCGGATGGGATATGCACTAGCATAAGCAGTGTTCTTCTCAATGGATATTGAAATCTTTTATCGAGATCGGAAGCAACGGGTATCTGAATTGAAGAAATCGATCATTCACAAAACATCAAAGAAGTGTATGTTCCGGGGCATTGATATGGAAAATGATAACAATCGTGTAGACGTTCCAGGTTCAATGGATATAATCATGGTAGCCGCCCCATTAGGTGTCGACCGTACTGGTTTCATATCATACCTTATTGAAAATCTGATGGTTGATGGGCCTCGGAATGTGGTCGTTCTACGAAACGACATGACGGGTAAGGAATTCGACCTGGTGACGGATTGTGATGTTAGTGTTGAGAACCTGCGTGGTGGTTGTGTGAGCTGTTCATTGAAATCGGATCTGATACCTGCCATCAGGGAGATCTCCTCGCGGTCCGGGCCGGAGATCATAATATTCGAGACCAACCACAACGCACAGCCTGCTGTAGTCATCGATGCGATGATGGGCTGCACCGGATTCGATATTGGCGAGATATGCACCATTGTGATATTGGATGCCCGGTTGTTCAACAACCATCACCGCGTATGGGAGAAACCACTGTCCCATCAATTGAAAGAGGCGCAGCTGGTCGTCATCGACGGGGTCAATGATGTTGACGACCTTGTCACCGAGAGGGTAATGGAAATGGTGCGCAATATGGGGTATGAGGGCAGCATATCGTATTTCCCCGCCAATTGATATCATCTCCTCCTACCCTTTCACTCAAGAAGGCCTTCTCTTCGTTCTTTGTGTAAGAAATCAAAGCGATTTTATACCCTCAGATGAAATGTTTCACAATCGGTGAGACGAATCGGAGAGGATGATACATGAACGGTAGAGAGAGATTGATGGCCGCCATTGCGCTGGAGGAGACTGACCGTACGCCATTCCTGCCTCCTTTCCAAGGATATTGGGCATTGGGCCTGGCAGGTCTTACAGTCCAGCAGTCGATAGACAAACCGGAACTGGCCGCTCAGGCCCAGATCGATGTTGCGGATAGGTGCGGTTTCGACGGTTTTGAATCGATGTGGGACTGGCTTTCCATGGTGGAGGCCCTAGGATGTACGGTGAAGGTGCCGGAGACAGGTACCATACCGACGATCGAGCCGGTGATAAAATCCCCTGGAGACCTGGATGATATTTCCATACCCGACCCTTACAAGGACTATCGCATGCTTAGTTCCATAAAATCAACCGAATACCTACGGTCAAAGGTGAAGGATGAGAAACTGCTGACGATGACGATAGTCTCCCCATTCACACTGGTGGGGGAGATGAGAGGTGTCGAGGAGCTTATGATGGAGACCTTCACAGAACCATCGTACGTGAAGGATATGCTGCGTCTTGCTGATGAGACTGTAACCGATTATTGTGATGCCTGTCTGAGCACAGAGGCCGATATGATCGCACTATGCGAACCGACCGCTTCCGGCTCTTTGATATCGCCGGAGGGGTTCAATGAGTTCTCAGCGCCCTATATGAAAGCCTGTTCCAACCGTATCAAGAATGCAGGCAAGGTCTCGATGATCCACATCTGCGGGGACACCAATGACAGATTGAGGGACATCGCCCACATGGGTGCGAACGTTTTCTCCATGGATGCGATGGTGGATGTGGCGTTGGCATCGGAACATATCGACCACGCCATACTGGGCAACATCGATCCGACTCAGACACTTTACTCGGGGACTCCCGAAGGGGTTAGTCACGAGGTCTTTGCGATCATCGCCAAGGCGAGCAAAATAGGCTTCATACTCGGTGCAGGATGCGATATCGCCCCCGGTACGCCGTTGGAGAATGTCGAGGCGATTGGAAGGTCGATCTGCTGAGAGGTGTCACTTCTTCTTCGTCCCACAATTGCAGAGGGGAGGGAGTGAGCGTAACCGCTCCACAACGATAGGCATGTGTTCCAATATGGCTTCGATATCCTCTTCGGTATTGACCGCCCCTAGTGAGAATCGGACCGAGCCGTGTGACAATGACGGGGGAACCCCTATGGCGTCAAGAACATGGGAGGCGGCGAGTGAACCAGTGGAGCAGGCAGACCCTGTGGACGCCTGGATGCCGCGGTAATCCAGCATCAGGACGGCCGATTCTCCCTCAATGCCTTGGAAAGCGAAGGAGGCTATCCCCGGAAGTCTTGATGTGGGATGGCCGGTAAGGCATGAGTCAGGTATCTTTAGAATCCCGGATATGAGCCTGTCCCTGAGGCCGGTGAGTCTCTCCGCCTCTTCTTCCATCTCAGCAATCGAGGCCTCCAATGCGGCCGCCATGCCTGTGACGGCGGCGACATTCTCGGGACCGGCGCGCATGCCCTTCTCCTGTCCACCGCCATGTATCAGCGGCGGCAACCTGATCCCCCTGCGGATGTACAATGCCCCCACTCCTTTCGGACCTCCGAATTTATGGCCGGCCATCGTCAAAAGGTCGACACCGAGATCATCAACGATGACCGGTATATGACCGACGGTCTGGACAGCATCAGTATGGAACAGGATCTTCCGATCCCTGGCCACCCTTGACAATTCCCTGATGGGTTGGATGGTGCCTACCTCGTTGTTCGCCATCATCACCGATATGAGTATCGTATCTTCCCTTATCTCATTCTCCAGTGATTCGATGGATACAAGGCCAGTGTCATCGGTTGGCAGGTAGGTTATGTCATATCCCTGCGATTTCAGATGTTCGCAGCTGTTTATTATGGCATGATGTTCGATCGATGTTGTGATGATGTGTCTTCCCTCGTCCTTTTTGAGTTCAGCAACACCCTTGATGGCCCAATTGTCGGATTCGGAACCATTGCTGGTGAAAAAAATCTCATTGGGGTTGGCCCCGATGCAGGCTGATATGCGTTTCCGGGCATCGTCCATGATGGCCCTGGCCTTTTGGGAGAGGGAATGCACACCGGAAGGATTCCCATAACTGTCCCTCATACATTCCATCATGGCCTTGATCGATGCCGATGACATGGGCGTCGTCGCGGCGTTGTCAGCATATACCTTTCTGCTCATCTGTTCCACCATACTGAAACGAACGGATTCATCATTCGCGGTTGCGTTATATAACAATGGTTAAAAGAATTTTTCTAATGGACCAGGATACATCCAGAGCATCCGACCCATTGATAGTATTATTTAGTCACCAACAGTATCAATTTCAGAGGGACTTAAATGGCGGTCGTTCTGGCTATCGATCACAGGCCTCATACCGAAAAGGCATTCGATTACGCTTTGCGATATGCGGAGTTGTTCGGTGAGGTTCTGCACATCCTGTGTGTGATCACACCAAGCCAGGATGTGGATGGGGAACTGATGCTTAAAGCGATCGAGCCGAAGATGGTGGAAGCTGGTACTAAGGCAACGGCATCAGGATTGCAGGTTAAAACCGCCATAGAATACGGACTGCCCGCTGAGAGGATCATGTCCTATGCCGACGAGGTGGGTGCGGGAGCGATAATACTCGGCACCTCAAGGAAAAGCACCTTTGAAAGGGTCATTCTCGGCAGTGTTTCCGAACGTGTGGTCCGACATGCATTGACTACGGTTATCGTGGTCAGGTGATATGGGGATTATCTTTGACGGCTGCGGATCTCGGCTATCTTCCATCCCACCGTGTCCCGGTCCAATGAGATGTAATATGGGAAGACTATCAGATTGACATTGTTCTCAATACACGCCTTCTCCCGTTTCTCATCTTGTTCAATTTTTTCACTCAACTTAGCAAGGTCATTATCCTCAGACAATTCGTAGTGGGAGATGTCACGATGCTCTACGGCAATGCCCAATCCCGGCATGAAAACCTCCAGAGCATCATCGGGCAGCCATCCCGGACTGTGGTGGCGTAAGATTTCCTCATCGGGAAACAGACCTTTGACGATTCCATGAAGCTTATCACCATCCACTTCCGTCTCTCCGCGGGGACGGAAACCATAGGTTTCCCTAAGGTTGTCCTCGGCTTTCTCCATCATTTCAGCTCGCGTCATTGTTCCTTTGTCATCGGATGCCAAAACAATGGCGTCCCTGAGTATGTATGCCCCATACCTTCTCTGGAATTCAGTGCTCGCCGACCTGTCTTCAGAGTAGGAGTGGGTCGATTCCTTGTCAAGACAGAGTTCACAAGCCATGCCGCAGTACTCCATCTGTTCCAGGATTTTTTCGATATCCGCTTCTGCTACGCCTTTCTCAGAAGCAAGCCACCCGATATCATGACCGAGGGGGAATTCCAATGACCTTTGAGCATCTGTCATTCTCTCGATTGCGTTCTGGAAGCATTTGCAGATACAGAGAACACCGCATTTACGGCACTCCCATATGAGCTTCCATTCTCCGGGTTGATTGTTGAAGAGACGATAATCGTGACGACACTGCTTAGTCAAAGGATCACCGTGTTCGTATGCGCCATCATAGCTCAATATTGTTTTGGTGGGGTGTGATGATGGATTTTCCGCGGAGAACGCGATGTCCCCGCCTCTCGGGAATGCTTCAACGCAAGCACTGCAACAGCCGCCGAGGCTCTTAGACCGACTTGGACAATGATTCCGCCCTGTCAACGCTATATCCGGCAATGACCGTAATATGAATCGGAATTGCGGACCCCCATAAGTTTGACCGTAGGATTCCTAAAAGATTATAGTGGTTCCACGCAGCCATCATCGTTCATTCTTTTCAGATTTGAGATTCCTTGTCATACTCAGCATCCTAGCAAGTTTGATGCCTGCGTTGCGGGCCGACTGCAAGGTATCGGCATCGGAAGATGCATCGTCGGGTCCGAACATATGCAAGGCCCTGATGTTCTCGATAACCCTGTATCCCAGGGCCTGTAATGAAAGCTCCATGGCCTGTGATGTGAAGCCCATGTCGGCGATGTCCTTCTGTTCGCAAACAGCAACTGTAACCGCGTGTTTGGTGCCGTGAATCTCGTTCTCGCTCGTCCAAACCGATCGATCCTCTGGATGGAAATGCATCAAACAATATGTACGGTCTATGAAGGATTTCATATCGGAAGTGACATTATAGAAGTATGTAGGTGAAGCCAGTACTATGGCGTCGGCCTCCGATATCAGAGGGTAGATGTCCATCATCCCGTCCTCGATTATGCAGGTGGAATCATCACTGCAGGCCTCACAACCGCGACATCCTTCTATCCTGTAATCATCAAGGTTTATGGTCTTCACATTCAATCCGTGGTTTTCCAATGATTTCGTTACTTCGGCTACCAAACTTGCGGTGTTACCTTCACGTCTTTTGCTACCGACGACAGCAAGCACATCGACCTTCATGACCACTTTATGGATGGACATGATTGAAAGTGATTGCGGTAGAACAGCTGTGGATTGATAAGCGATCCTCAACCATTACAAAACATCGAATGCTTTTCTGACCCTACATCGAATAATATCCCGATCTGTGAGAATTGAGTCGATCTCGATTATCACATCCGGATTACTTTAAGACAATGTTCCGTTTATTGATCAAAGGTATGTCTGGGTGAAGAATGAATCAAGCTAAATTATATTACTATAATATCGGTATAAAGGTTAGTTATAAATAGTTATAATATGAAAAAAACCTCAGAGGTGATAGGATGAGCCCTCAGAATAACAATCTGGGACAGGAGATATCCGGAGGAATCCGCGATATAATCGATAGTGTAAGATCGGGATTGGGTAATTCCGGTCCGGAAATCTCAGAATCGATAACAAGTCTATTGGGGGAACTTATTGAGTTCTTCCCGTTCATATTGACTTTGTGATTCTAACCAAACGAACATTTCCATCAAACTTTTTACCCTGTTTAATATCCACTCTTTAATTCACAAAAAGCGGACCTTGTTTCTCATTGTGCTGTGCTTAACAGTAATCGATATGGGTTTCCATCCGATTTGTCCTAAATGAATGATGTGAACAATTTTTTAAAAGGATAGAAACGCATTTTATATCCTGAAGAGGATGACCCTAGAGTATGGTGCGCTATACTGTGAACAACGATGACCTCCGCAACACATACCTTGCAGTCATGGGTATGACGGTCTTTTTGTTCATAGGGCTATACGTCATAGGCACTTCGGATCAGGTGGGCCCCTGGGAGTTGGCCATCCTCATCATACCATGGGTGCTGTCCTTCGGTTATCTTGCCTACAGCGCCATCGACCTTTACCTATGGCGGATGTTCAGCAAAATAGGCATATTCATGACACCGTCCCTGAATGGCCTTTATGCAGGTAAGTATTGGGCGTCCGATGAAGAATACTCCACTCCGAAGACCGTGAACATAAGTGTTACCCAGACATTGTCCGACATTGACGTCAGAATGCTGGCTCAGGGTACTGGGAACAAGACATCGAAATACTCAGGAGTAAGTGCATCGATCATAACCCAGCCATACTTGGCTTATCTGTATTATCCCTATAGTTCCGAGGCGGTTGAGCAGAACGATGGCATAAAATCCCTCCATGAGGGCTTCTGCGCTCTGGAATTCGATAACGACCATCACCATGTAAAAGGTAGGTATTTCACTGACAAGGGAGGAAAGATATCAGACGGTGTGATATCAATGGACCGCGTCTCGATGTCAGACTTGGAGAGTGGTTTGGAACTTCTTGATGACAGACCCTATCGTGTATCCCGCCCCGAGGCACTGGTTGAGTCCACTACCCATATGGTGGAGAGGGTAACTCCGAAACCCCGTAAGAAGAAGGTGAAATCAGCTGCCGGTTACTCCGAGAAGGAACTTCTCGAGGAAAAGGGCGAGCAGATACTTGAGGTTTACAGCCATCTTAGGAAGAGGATATTGGACATAGATGATGACATCGAGGTCGTACCCTCCAAACACCACATATCATTCCGTGCCAACACACCTTTCGTCGATATACAGGTGCAAAAGACCCAACTCAAGATATGGATCAACCTGGCAATCGGTGAATTGGACGATCCCCGTGAGATTGCGAGGGACGTATCCGATGTCAAACACTGGGGCAGCGGTGAGTATGAGATACTTATGAAGCCAGGAGACGACATCGATTATCTTTTGATGCTGATCAAACAGTCATACCGCCGCAACAATCTTTGAGTGCTCACAGGACTCGCCTTGCATACCCTATTATTATCCATCTTCCGTCCTCGCTCTGATGAAGACGGTTGGTGGTCTCAGCCCTGATGATCTGTCCGGTCTTGGTCTGGATATCAAACGGAGTTCGGATGATATTGGAGACATCCCCGGTTGTTATCATCCCCTGTAGGTTTTCCAGGCCCATCCTCTCCAATGCTTCCCTGGGGCCGGTTATGAAATCCAGGCCCATCGTCTTCAACTCATCAGGGCTGTATCCCAGAATGTCCTTGACATTCTCACTTATGTGTATGATATTACCGACCAGGTCGGTGGCGTAAACGACATCCGGATAGTTGTCGATGAGTGTCCGGTTCAATTCGTTGACATGCCGTAGGTCCCTCTCCGCCTCCATCCTTGAGTTTAGAACGACCAGCATATCAGCGAAAATCTTCAGTAGCGATATCTCAGTGGGATTGAAATCCCTTCTTCTCCTGACGGAGTCGAATCCGACGAACCCCCTGCAACCAGTGTTATCCATCAAAGGTATCGTTAGCAGGCTTTTCACACCTTGTGGCTCAAGGATGGACCTCACGGCATCATTCCAGTAGGATGTGACATCCGATATGTGGATGATGTCTCCTGATCGGTGTGCCCTCGTCCATTCTTCCATTATCTTGAGAGGGACCCGTTGGAGATTCCCGATCTGCGGTTCGATCTCATCAGCGCACCATTCATGTGTGTTGTTACATACGTTGTTGTGAAAATCATAATTGAATGTGTAGACTCTGTCCACCCCAACGAACTCACCGATCTGCCGTAATGAATCCTGGACCGAATGGTAGTATCCTTCCCTACCAGAACCGATGAAATCTGACAGTATCTCTATGAGGATCTCCTTGAAATGGGATTGCCGCTCCTGTTCCTCCTTCAAAATCACTGCCTCTGTGATGTCCCTTCCCACAGACTGGATGTAAAGAAGATCACCATCAACTGTGAAAAAAGCGGTGTCCGTCCACTCCTGCCATGCTATGGAGCCATCCTCTTTGACGACCTCATGGGCATAGTTGAAGATTGGATCATCAGGAGTCAATTGGGAGAGGTTTTCCAAAATCGAAACGTGCCAAAGTTCTGGAATGAAGTCCAGGAACCTCCTACCGATGAGTTCCTTGGGAGACTTCCGGAAATAGCGGCAATAGGCATCATTGACGTATGTCAGGGTCGTATCCCCGTTGAAACGACAGATCATTTCTGTCTGGGTCTGCAGGATCGACTCCAACAGACGTCGGGATTCCTCGCTTTGGCGTTCATTGTACTCAGCCATCTTCTTGGCGTTTTCAAGTTCCGTGACATCCCTTTCAATCACCATCAACATCTGATTGTTGACAAAGGCCATCCTCGCCTCGAAATACCGTGACACTCCATTCGATTCCCGGACGTAATTGAAGGGTGTGACAGAACCCCTTCGCCTCATCTCTTCCATGTTATGCGATATGAACTCCCGCAGATCCTCGTTTATACCTTCCTCGGCAACGACTTCCCTTCCTTCGGGGCCCTTCCCAGAAATACATAGGAACTCATTTTGTTGATTATCTCCAATCCCCCCGTCAACATCCAAGAGCAGTATCCTGTCCGGTATCGAATTCAGGAGAGCGGAATTGGTATCGTTCAATGATTTGACCTCGCTCTCCTTCTTGATGAGATCCTCGACGTTTCTGACGACCAATATCGTTCCGCCTTCCGGCAACGGGCTCACAGAGATTTCTACCGTGATAGCTGACTCGTCATTCAGGGCGATCGTCTTCCTCGATAGGCGATGGCTTCCAGGGCCCAATGCGGTGATGTGTTTTATCAAATCATCTGATTCCTTCTTTGATATCAAAAATGAATCCAATGGCACTCCTGTTAGTTTATCAGCACTCGGATATCCTACGATACTGGCGAACGCATTGTTGCAATATGAGATATTGAGGCCAGAACCGAGTATCGCTATTCCGTCGATGGAAGCTTCGGTGGCCGTCTTCAATAGGCACAGTTCCTTTTCACGGACCCGGGAGATATGGGAGTTACGTATCTTTCCTGCCAATTCAATGAATTGTGACCGTTGTTCACCGCCTTTCTGTACGTAGTAATCGGCTCCCTCAGAAAAGGCCCGCAGAACAACGTCTTCCCGTCCACGTGCGGATATGATTATGAAAGGGATGTCTAAGCCTGAATCCCGGATGTCTTTCAATAGTCCGATGCCGTCCTTCCCCGGCATCAATAAGTCCGACACAACGACATCAGCTTCACCCGAACATACCTTGATGAAGGCGGAAGAGGGGTCTGATACGGTCTCGACCTTGAATCCAGGTTCCATTTCAAGAAAGGCCTTTGCCACCAGAAGATTATCTTCATCATCATCAACATACAGTATCCTGATGATGCCCCTTTCGTCATTCTGGCGGGAGGTCACGGTCAATCCAACCTTTTTCGTGTAAATAATGTTGTTGCAGTCATTAACGCCTGATGATTTTATTAAACGGTTCGGCGGATTCATTCCGTTGCTTAGGGGATTTTCAATTTTGTGAACGGTCAAACTCGGACACAAGCCTGTACATGGGGTCGTCCGGCGACAATGCATGACGATGCATGTATGTCCCTATGGCGTTCTTTGACATCAGGCCGTCGAACGAGCCATCAATGCCTTTGCCCCTCAACATCCGATATGCGAAACCGACATTGCCTTTGACCGTGATGTCGGAGTAATGGAACTCATGCCCCCTGACCGAAATGGCATTTCTTCCATACATGGCCTCAGCCTCCACGTACGATAACCCTTGTCGCCGGGGGTGCATCTTCGCTTCGGCGGGGAAAATCCCTGCCATCTTATGGGAGAAGCCTTCGATGTCACGGATACTTTGGCACATCACCATCATCCCTCCGCACTCCCCTCTTATCATCGAGCCCTCGTCGTGAGCACGCTTCAGGCCTGATATGAATGAGTCATTGTCTGATATCATGTCGGCATACAGTTCGGGATACCCTCCGCCTAGGTAATGGATGTCGGCGTCAGGGAGTTCGTCACCGTCAGTGGGACCATATGTGACGACCTTGACACCCAGATCCTGCAATCTCTCCAGGTTCTCCGGGTAGTAGAAACAGAATGATCGATCGTAGGGTACGGCGGCCGTCAGTCCCTTACCGATATCGGAATTACAGTGGGTCTCCTTGACATCGACCAGGTCGGGCGCGGTATCGGCTATCTCCTTGATCCTATCAAGATCAACCTCCTCGACCAAAGATGAAAGGTTATGATTCAACTCCTCCAGATTGGTGTTGGAATCAGGAGTCACCAAACCAAGAT
The DNA here is from genome assembly GCA_003557905.1 of Methanomassiliicoccaceae archaeon. Classification (GTDB taxonomy): domain Archaea; phylum Thermoplasmatota; class Thermoplasmata; order Methanomassiliicoccales; family Methanomethylophilaceae; genus PWHV01. Next base: position 16,128 of record PWNH01000059.1, read on the forward strand.
GTCTCCCCGGAATACTCTTTCCACTGTCCCGGTAGACCACCCCGAGGACCTCTGTGTCAGCTAGTTCAGTAATAGCCCGGCAGAGTTTTGTTTTATGGGCCTCACCGGAAACGTTGTTCAATATGACCCCTGCGATATCAACTTCTTTATCGAAGGATTTGAAACCCTGCACCATGGCCGCCGCGCTCCTCGTCAAAGACCTGGAATCCACCACCAATATTACAGGGGATTGGAGGTACTTGGCGACCTGGGCTGTGGAGGCGGTCTCTTCTATGGCATCCATTCCCTCATAGAGGCCACGGACCCCTTCCACAACGGATATGTCGGCATTGGTTGAAGCTCGCTTGAAGTGGGACACTATCGTATCCCGATCCATCATAAATCCGTCGAGGTTCCTCGATGGGCGTCCGGTGGCCAGTCGATGATACATGGGGTCGATGAAATCCGGACCGATTTTGAATGCTTGTACGGATGATTTTCCACTCAGTGATGCCATTATGGCAGTGGATATCGATGTCTTCCCGGAGCCGCTGCCGGTTCCTGATATGACTATCCGGGAGATCTCATCCCTCCTGGTCCGCTATCATCTGTCTGATGGTATCCCCGGTCTCGGATGGTATTACGGATCTGGTGCCCATTACCAAGGAATGTGAGGCGATCTCCCCTACCGCTGAAATGTAACCCCCCTTCAGGAAATTTGCAAGGATCCTCGGCTGATCGGTTATGATTATGTCCTCTATTCTCAGACCGGCATAGGCATGTGCAATGCCCGTGATGACAAGTAGGTCGGAAGGATGTTCGGACAGTTGACTTTCTATCGTATCTCCAAGAACCGCATATTCATCCAATCCCCCCGTGATTATGGGTTCTATGCCTTGACCCCGGATACTATCGAGGACATCTGATGCATAACGTCGTATGCGAGGCAATCCTTTACTGGGGTCCAGGTTCATGAAATGCCTCACATCCCCCCCAACGGCCCTTGAAGCCTCCTCAATGGCAAGATTTATGTCAGCAAATCTATAGGCAAGTTCCTTTTTGGCATTCATCACCACATTGACGCTTCCGCCCGAGGAGAGAATTTCCAATATTCTTTTTGATACTCCGTATTTTGTCGGCCCTCGGGTAGGTTGTATGTATCCTCCGTGAGCCATACCCTGGTTCTTCTCAAGATCAGTGGCAGATTGTAGGATCGCCCTCTGTCTGCCCAGCTCTCCCTCATTGATTATGCCGGTGAAACAAGCGGCCTCCATGGCCCTGATCGCTCCCTGGGTGTTATCCCCCATGCACCCATGGACATCGACGAGGATTATCTCCACCCCGGGTTGTGAATGACGGACCATCGAAAGGTCCTCTCCGATTATCATTGACGCGCAAGTACCGACAACGCCGATCCTCTTGGGCGTGAATCTATCACATACCGTACCGATCACGTCGTAGAGCTTCTCAGAGGCACCGAAAATTAGATCGTCCTCCACCATGGAGGTTGTTACCACCCTTATGCCGGCCTCTTCGAGCATCCTTGAAGCCATGAATCCGCAACCGGACGGGCCGTGTATCACTATTACGTCCACATCAAGGTCACGGAGGGTGTACATTGCGGCGATGATCGGATTGGGGCGGGGATGGAGAACAATGGTCATTGATACGCCTCTTTTTGGAACAGGAATGTCAAGCTGTGATTGCGGAGGATCTCATCATATGATTGTGGCGACCCCTCATCAGTGACGTGGAGATAGGCACCGTAGGATCCAACGACGTCCTTGATGGTGTCCATGTCCATCTTCTCGCAAACCTTTCTTGTGGCGGGGACCATTATCACCGCTGCGTCCTTCACATCCATGAAATTCGATAGTGTGGAGAGAAGATGTCCGATGGAAACATGGGATATCCCCGGATTCCTTTCCCTTATCAGGAAACCGTCCCCGTTCCTCGTCACCTCACCGCGACCTGGAACTCCTTCGAATCCTTTAATTGCCTCTATCAAAACATCGCTCTCAATTTCCAAAAGCTCCGCGATGGCCAAAACGGCCTCATAGGCTCCCTTCGAAGCCTGAGGTATGTATGATGGCGACAGGCTGATTTCCGCAGATCCTTCGTAATCGAACTTGACGACAGCGCCCTCGGACAAAGATGGGGGATCCTCGAACGTCACTCTGCCGCCGTATGTCGTGGAACCATCGGGAACAAGCCCCCTCCAAACATCCTCTTCATCATGTGGTATCAGATTCTCACCGTTCTCGTTGAAGATGGTGGCCTTGGATTCGCGTGCCCTCCTGGTCCCGGCGGCTATCGGATAGTCATCGGCTAGGTTGGTCATGAGACTGATATCGGCCTTTCCGCTCCCACCCAATGAAACTTCGGCTATGATGAAATCATAACCATCATTAGGAAGCATCAACAAGGACGTTGGTGCTATACTGACCACCTCCATGGCCTTGGAAGCGCATCCGTTAACCCATTCCTCCCTTCCTCGGGACGTCTGCAAAAACACCCTTTTACCTTGTAAGGAAAGCAATCTTGCCAACATGTAGCATGTTGTCGTCTTTCCTTTGACCCCCGTGACCTCTATTCTGAATGGGGTTTCTTCGATGAGTTCTCCCACCATCTCATGGAAGGTCCTTCTCTGGTTGAACCCCGCCTCACCTATGTAGGAGTCGGGACAATGGGATGGTGCTGTGAGAAGGTCGAACACCCTGGTCGGGACCTTTCTACTGACCTCCATACCTTCCGATCGCAATGTTTGCAACTGTTCATCGGTGGCGAGGTTGTAGATATCGACGACGGTCACAGCATCGCCACGGGCGATAAGCCTACGGGCTAGTATGTCACCTCCGTGGGTGAGGTCGAGGACCAGGACATCCATGGTTTGAAGCCTACTTCAGATCGGAGATCCTCTCGATGAGGATGTCTGCTATCCGGGGATCGTCACCGAGTGCCTTTCCGTACTTCACAGTGACTTCCCGTCCATCTATCTCCACGACTCCACCATCGCTTCCCTCTGGAATACCCAGTTTGCGGGGGATGTCGCGGGTTATGTGCACACCTGAGGCTATGAAAACAGGCATGGCATAAACGAGGTCGTAACCCATCGATGCCAGTTCCGCCAATTTCTCACCCGCCAGGGGCATAGTCTTCTCATTGTAGCCGATGAAGACATCTTTGTATCCCTTCTTCCTAAGATTCTCTGCCTGCAGTTCCAATACCTGTTTGTTGTAATCCAGTTTGGAACCGTGGCCCACCAGTAGAATTGCTTCTTTGCTCATTTGAAATACCTTCAGTAACACGTTATGGTATCATTCTTAATATTTGTTGTGTTATTTTTGATTGAAAAAGTAATATTCAAACTGATATCGAGTCGAGGAACTCCCTTATCTCCTGCAACATCATAGGAAAATCCGCCTTGGTCGATACGATGTCCACGGTGTGACCGAGGCGCTCGATCTCTTCAGCGGTGGGTGCACCTATCGCCGCCACTACCGCCTCTTTGAAACGATCGACGACCAGGTCCCTACCGATTCGATGTTCTGCGATGTCGAGGAAGGTCTTCGCGGAGAGGGCGGATGTGAATGCATAAGCGTCGATGGTGCCTTCGATCATCTCATCGAGGATGATGTCCATCCCTGCGGATTCCATCACAGGTTCCAGTTTGTAAACGTGGATCTCGTCTATATCTGCACCGGCCTGGATCAGGCCATCGTTCAATATCCTGCTTCCTTTATCAGAACGCAGTAGGCAGACCCTCTTTCCCTTGAGGGTATCAGAGAACATGTCGACCAGACCTGTCGAGGTGTATTCATCCGGCATTGAGGGGTCGAATCCGAGATCCCGCAGACTGTCCCGGGTGGCCCTTCCTATCGCTATCAAAACCACATCATGCATTCGGGAGACGATCCTCTCATCCCTGACCTTCGCGATAGAATGTTCCACGGCAGTGACGGATGTGATGACCACTGCGGCATACGTGCCTTCCACCATCCCCTGCTCGAATCGTCTCATGTCCCCCTCATCGCCCTCGATTATTCGAAGCGATGGGGCGGCGAGTACCTTGAAACCCATTTTCTCAGCCAATTCTATGGATGAGGGCAGCCTCTCCTCTGGCCGAGTGAATACCAGCGTGGTCATCCCATATCTCCCAGGACATCCATGGTTGTCACGCAACCACCGATGACTATGATTCCGGGGGCCTTCATACCGTTGGCCTCCACATCATCAGCGGCCCTTGAGATGGTGGTCCTGAGCACCTTCTGACGTGGGGTCGAACCGTTTACTATGACGGCCACGGGTGTGCTCGAAGGCATACCGCCATCCACCAATGCCTTCGATATACGAGGGATGTTGCCCATGCCCATCAGGACCACTATGGTGCCGCCGCACTCCGCCAATTTGCCCCAATCCAGTCTGTCGTTGTCGCGGTCGGACCTCTCATGTCCGGTAACGAAGGTGACCATTGACGCATGGTCGCGGTGAGTAACGGGGATACCGCATAATTCGGGCACGGATATTGCTGAGGATATCCCGGGCACCACGTGGACCTCGAGTCCCGCCTTCCGGAGTGATTCCGCCTCCTCGGCCCCACGTCCGAAGAGGAATGGGTCCCCGCCCTTCAGCCGTACCACGTTGCTCCCTTGGGCGGCCAAACGGCACAGGAGCGCATTGATGTCAGATTGGGACATCTTATGGTTCCCTCCCCTCTTCCCCACATCTATGTGCTCTGCTTCGGGGTTCAGGTCCAAAAGTGATTTGTCGATGAGCGCGTCATAGACTATCACATCTGCAGACTCGATGAGTCTCTTCCCTTTGACCGTGAGCAGTTCAGGGTCGCCAGGACCTCCGCCCACCAGATGTACCACGCCTGTAGTTGTCACAAGAACACCTCCATGAGATGATCGATTATCTTATCCACCGATTCGGAATCCTCTGGATCCAAGACGGTGTCCACCTCCCTGAACCCATCACCGTCCTTGGAAAGTGCCAAAGCGATGAGTCTCATTCCTCCGTCCTCCCGTCGGGCGTGTATACCGACGGGGGCCGAGCAGTCCGCTCCCAGAGCCTTCATCAATGACCTCTCGAATGTGACAGCCTCGTATGTGACGAGGTCATTCATTTCTTTCAAGATGGATATGGTCTCAAAATCATCAGACCGGCATGCTATCCCGATCGCACCCTGCCCTGGTGCACAGGGGAACTGCTCCAATGGGAGTGGATGGCCGCCTGGTATCCCCAGCCGTTCCATGCCTGCCTGTGCCAGGATGATGGCGTCGTACTGCCCCTCATCCAATTTACGAAGTCTAGTACCCACGTTCCCTCGGATGTTGGCTGTTTTAACATCGGGACGGTGACGCCTCAGCATGGCGGCTCGACGAACGCTAGAGGTGCCGACAGTCGATCCATAGGGAAGATCCTGCAAGCGGCAAGGGGCCAACACATCGTTGACAGGACCGCGAGGCAGCACGGCGGCCATCACGATGCCTTCCTGGTCCAGCACGGGCATGTCCTTGAGGGAATTGACTGACACGTCGATCTCGCCGGCAATCAGTGAGTTGTTCAACTCCCTGACGAAGGCTCCGAAACCACCCATATCCTCCAAAGGCGTCGAGACATCGACATCCCCCTTGGTCCTGATCTCCTTGACCTCGACATCCATACCTGGGAAACGTTTCTGCAGTTCGGCGATGAAGATCTCGGTCTGTTTGAGAGCCAGAGCGCTCCCTCTGGTCCCTATGCGGATCTGAACACCTCCCGTAACGATGTATCGAAGGCCTCGATTATCCTGTCGATGTGGTTCTTATGGTGTTCTGTACACAGGAAATTCGTCTCGAACTGTGAGGGAGGGAGATACACCCCTGTCTCCAACAGCGAGAGGAAGAGGGAACGGAAGGTCCCAGCATCGCACTCTTGGACATCGGCGTGGGTTTTGACCTCGTCCCTTCCTAAGAAAATTTGGAACATCGAACCTATCTGGTTGACGCATGCGTTGATACCACGGTCCTGGATGATGTCCCGTATGGCATCAGATACCTTCTTCCCCTTGGAATCCAGTGAACGGTACGAACCGGCATCCAATTGGTTCATCACCGCATTCCCTGCCGCTGATGTCATGGGATTGCCGGAGAAGGTCCCAGCCATGTACACGTCTCCGGCAGGGGATATCAATGACATGATGTCCTCCCGGCCTAGGATCGCACCGGCGGGCAGACCGCCTCCGATGGCCTTTCCCATCGTGCAGATGTCAGGTATGACGCCGAAACGTTCCTGGGCCCCGCCCGGTGCCAGTCTGAGACCGGTGATGACCTCGTCGAATATCAACAATACATCATTCTCCTCGGTCAAAGACCTCAGGTCTTGCAGATATCCTTCCTCCGGCAGCACTAGGCCGCAATTGCCCATTACCGGTTCGAGTATCACAGCAGCAATGTCATTCCTTTCCGTCAAGAGCTCCGTCATGCCCTCGAGGTCGTTGTATTCTGCTATCAGCGTGTTCCTGACCGCGTCCTCCGGCACCCCAGCGCTCCCGGGTATGCATCTGTCCATTGCTGCGGAACCAGGTCGTACAAGCAGTGCGTCATGGGCGCCGTGGAACCCCCCGGACATCTTCACAATGCCGTCTTTTCCAGTGAATCCGCGCGCCAGCCTTATGGCATGCATGGTCGCCTCGGTGCCGCTGTTTGCCAGCCGCACCATGTCGGCACAGGGCACTCGTTGCATCAGCTTCTCCGCCAGTTCGAGCTCCTGAACACTGGGGGCACCGAAGAGCATCCCTTGGTTCGCCTGCCTCATCACCGCCTCGAAAACAGCGGGATGTCCGTGACCAAGTATCAACGGGCCATAGCCCAGACACAGGTCTATCAACTCGTTGCCGTCCACATCACACATCATCCCGCCTTCGCCGCGGGATATGAAGGACGGATATGGTGGGAATGCCCGTATAGGGCTGGAAACGCCTCCGGGCATCACCTTGCGACTCCGGGCGTACAATTTCTCTGAATAACTTCTCATAAATTGGAACCCCTGTGATGTTTTCGTATGAACTCGCGGGCATAATAGCTTATTATGATGTCGGCTCCGGCCCTTTTGATCGCCAAGAGGGATTCCTCCATTGCCCTGTCGCCGTCGATCATGCCCTGTCCGGCAGCACACATTATCATGGAGAACTCACCGGATACCTGATAGGCTGCAACGGGATGGTCGTGCAGTTCACGGCATTCCCTGATGATGTCCAATGAACTGATTGCCGGTTTGACCATGATTATGTCGGCCCCGTCCTCCAGATCCCTTGCCACCGACCGTAGTGCCTCACGGGAGTTGGACACATCGATCTGATAAGACGAACGGTCGCCTTTCTGCGGTGCGGAGCAGGCAGCCTCCCGGAATGGCCCGTAGAACGCGCTGTTGTACTTGGCGGCGTAGGCCATTATCGGTACATTGACATGACCGGCGGCGTCAAGCGCCCCCCTTATCGCAGAAACCGCACCGTCCATCATTCCGGACGGTGCGACAAGGTCGGCACCCGCGTCGGCGAGTGTCACCGCCGTCTTCTGCAGCAGCGGCAACGTATCATCATCCACGACTTGGCCCTCTGAGAGCAGACCGCAATGGCCATGGTCGGTGTATTCACAAAGACAGACGTCCGCCATCAAGACCATGTCGGATTTTTTCTTGATTTCCCTTATCGCCCTCTGAGCCACGCCATCCACATCATAGGCGGAACTTCCCTTTGCATCCTTTACGGCGGGTATTCCGAAGAGCATTATGGCCTGGACTCCGCAGTCTTGAAGGTCCTTGACGTGATCGGCCACCGTCGAGAGGGGATGGGCGGAGATACCGGGGAGGCATACTATCGGCCTCTCACCGTCGATCCTCTCATCAACGAACACGGGCTGCACAAGGTCCTCTGGCAATATCCGGTTCTCAGCGGTCATCCTGCGCAGTGCGGGTGATGAACGTATCCTCCTCAATCTTGTGGGGGCCATCATTCCGCCTCCGGTAGGAACAGATATTCAGCTGTTCGGCACACCGTGTTGTCACCGTTGCGTGAAGCTTCCTTCAGACGGTTGTATGGGAGAGCCATTATCTTCGATACGAGGGCGTTGGAAAGATCCTCCATGACCTCTCTCATATCAACAGCCGACTCCAACCTATGACAGGCCCTTCTCAATTCCTGCTCCCGTATCTCGGCCAACTGCCGGGACAACTGCCCTATTAGAAGGCCGGCATCCCTTTCCTTGATCTCCTCCTCATACGCCCTCAGTTCATCCATGACGATGTCCTCGGCCTCCGCTATAGCCTGTTTCCGCTTGGCCATGTTGGCCATCGATATCTCCTTGAGTCCGTCCATCCGGCATAATGACACACCGGGAACGTCAGAAACATCCTGAGCGACATTGGTGGGCATGGATATGTCAATGATCAGCAGTTGTTCGTCCCTTCCTCTGATGGCATCCTCCACATCCTCCTTGTGGATGAGAATGTGGGGTGCTGCGGTTGCCACAAGGACGATGTCGCTCATCCTCATGACCTCAGGTAGCGATTCCCTACCGATCGCCGCCCCGCCCAATTCATAAGCGAGGACCTTGGCATGCTCATAGGTGCGGCTGGATACGAAGACCGCCTTGAGCGACTTTCCCTTCAGGCTTTTAGCTATGAGTGTGGCCATCTCACCGGCGCCGATCACCACCACGGTCCTCCCTTCCAGGGAACCGAAGTGCTCCTCCGCCATCTGCACAGCGGCGGAGCCGACCGAGACGGCACCGTTGTTCAAGTTAGTCTCGGTCCTGACCCTCTTGCCGACGGATAGGGCTTTGGTGAAAACTGTGTTCAGCCTTCTTCCCACATGGCCCCTGTCCAAGGCATTTCGGTATGATTCCTTGACCTGATGTTGGATCTGATCCTCACCAATCATCATGGAGTCGAGACCGCAAACGACACGATAGAGATGATTGACGGTGTCCTTGCCTTCCAGTATGAAGTGGTCGGCACCGTCCTTATGATAGGGCAGGCTGTTCATTACCAGTGACTCCAAGGCCTCTCTGGTTGCCTCCGCATCGCAGGTTCCGAGATAAACCTCGAAACGGTTGCATGTGCTCAGTACCACATGCTCCTCTACCGAAGGGAGCCCGAGGTCTTTCGCATACGCCATTGACTTGAGCCTGCCCAGAACCTCTTCCAAACCACTCATCCCCGCGGAAAGATGGGTTATGTGGAGGCTGAGGATCACGGCACCATCCCCATGACAGCTTGGTACGCCTTCTCCGGATCGTCATCAACGGTTTTCCAGATATTCTCGTCCTCCAATATGGCCTCCAAAAACCTGGCCCTTTCCTTCTGATCTGTAATATGATTCCTCAATTCGGACCGCACCCTTTTGATGAGGGCCGCCATGAGATCGTACCTTGAATCGAGCATTCCGTCGATGGTCCTGATCAAAAAAGGCGGCAGGACCGGGGCCGCCCCCTCGGTCGAGGCGCAGATCGTGAAATCATCACGCCTCAGAGTGGATGGGATCATGAAATCACCACCGCCGTTCACAGAGTTCACCAGAACACCTCTGGCACGCGATTCGGTGACGATGGAGTCGTTCATATCCCGGTCGTCCGTCGCTGCTATGACGATATCATGTTGGTTTATGAGTTCCAGGTCCTCTGGGACGAAACCGCGGTCGATTATGTTGGAAGAAAGGTCTCTGAGTTCATTGATGATGTCCTTCGATATCACGGTGATATGACAGTCACGGAGATGTTCGGCCTTCCTCAATGCGACCTTGCCTCCGCCGATGAAGAGCACCTTCAAGGATGCAGCCTCTATCATTAGAGGGACCATCCGGGGATTCTCCATCATAGGGCCGCCGCCTCCATCAAAGACCTTGCCAAGGAACGATAGTGGGAAGCGAGTCTTGAATCGGGTCTGTGCTCCACCACCGTCTTGGAAACGGATTCGCATTCTTGCACGACAGGGTCCCTTGGAAGTCTCGCCATTATCTTGGTGTCCATGTCCGCGGACAGGGCATCAACGATGGCATCCTCGTTCTCGACCCCGCGCGAGTTCTGTATGATGCCGCACAACCTGGCGTAACCATGTTCTTTGAAATTATCGATGGCCATGGCTATGTTCATGGCGGCGTATGTGGACATACGCTCACCGGATGTCACCACATACACCTCACGGGCATACCCGTTCCTGATGGGCATTGCGAATCCGCCGCATACCACATCGCCAAGAACGTCGTACAGTACGACGTCGGGTTCATGGATGTCGAAAGCCTTGAGCCTGTCAAGGGTCTCAAAGGCGGTGATTATTCCTCTACCAGCGCATCCAACGCCCGGTTTTGGTCCGCCGCACTCCGCGCATAGTACGCCGTTATGACCGACCTTCAATATGTCCTCCAGTTCGGGTACGCCCTTGCGGCAGGCGTCGAGTATCGTCGAGGGTGCGATGCCTCCGCGGAGTAATGATGTGGAATCGGCCTTGGGGTCACAACCGACCTGCATGACCTTGTACCCTTCCCCGGCCAATGCGGCGGCCAGGTTTGATGTGGTGGTTGATTTGCCTATCCCACCTTTTCCGTAGATGGCGATCCTCCTCATGCTCATCGTTCCACTAACGTGTGCAGCTAATAATACTTTTTGGGTATATTCGTAACACGATTGTGTATGATGATTGAAATAATTGTTTAGCTGAAGCTGATGGAATCTACACGCTAAGACTTCAACCGATGATCAAGCCAAAAGGATCAATGCGATTATTATCGCCAAAACGACCAATAGGGCGAGCCTAACGATGATGGGGATTCTGACCGGGCGACGGTTGGGCCTCAATTGCCACCGGCCTTGACTGCGGACGATGCGGACCATATTGTAATCATCATTATGGTCGATATTTGACTGTTGTCATCGTCCGGTTACTTCCGCATCGATACTGGCACCTTCTCCACCTTTGGAGATATGACCAATCTGCAATAGGTGTTCCTCGGATTCCTACGAAAATAATCCTGATGGTATTCCTCGGCAGGATGGAAACCGTGGAATTCCACAACCTCAGTCACTATGGGCGATACGAATCGACCTGACTTCGATAATCCATCGATGTGATCTTCAATGACCTTCCTTTCCTCGCCGTTCCTGTAGAGGATTATCGAACGGTAATGATGTCCGACGTCGTTCCCTTGTCTGTCGACCGTCGTTGGATCATGTATCTTGAAGAACACATCAAGTATGCCGTCCAAAGATAGTACATCCTTGTCGTATTCGATGTCGACGACCTCTGCATGGCCTGTACGACCGTTCACCACCAACTCATAGGTGGGGTTCGGCAAATGTCCGCCGGAGAAACCAGAAACGACATTGAGGACGCCATCCACCCTACGGAACGCCGCGTCGAGGCACCAGAAGCAACCTCCGCCCAATGTTATTTTTGAATGATTCATGATTCAAATTCATCCAAGGGGGTATTAAATTGTACCGAACCACCTGGAGTATTGTTGACCTATGACATTTCATCCGATTCTTTTGATATCGACATATAAAATAAATATCCATAAAAGAATGATGAAAGCATGGTGCGGGTGTTGCTGACGGTCATATCGACCAATGTCTACGGCTTTCTCAATTCGGTGTGGTGTTCCATCAGGACATTCGGTTATGTACCGGAGAGGGTGCACATTCTGACCGCCGAAATGGAATCCGAGATGCACAGCATGGCCGTTGAGATGTTGGGGATAATCCTTGAAGAGCATGGGATAGATGAACCGGAGATCATCGTGCACAATTTCAAGAACGGTGACCTGGGAGGCATCGCCACACTCGTGGACGGTATCATCGAGAGGGAGGTGGCGGACGGTAACCCATTCGCAATTGATTCCACACCAGGGAAGAAGAATGAGATGATCGCCTGCCTGGCACGTTCCTTGGGACATCGGAGCTGTGAGCACGTATTCTATAGCGAACTCACAACCTACGAGAACACCCGTAACCCATTCATCCTTATCCCGAAACAGTTCATCAACCCCTTTGACATCAAGAAGGAGGCGAGGGGCGCATGAGCTCCTTCATAGTGGGCAAGGACTTCCTTACAGCCGTCATCAACGAGATATGCATGGACGGAAGGTTCGATCGCTTTTCCGTCAAGGAGGATTTCTACGACCTCCGCCTCTTTGACGTACGATGTTCGGACATGGGTGTTGAAAGGATAGTTGACAGGGATGAGTTCAATAGCGCGCGGTCCCAGGTCGCATTGGCTGTGGATCCCCGTCATCACACGGAACTGCCGGGGCATGAGGACCTTCGGTCCAGTCTGCATTCATCCCTCCTCCTGCCACCGGAGAACATGGATGAGGTGGTGGGCTCGATAAACGAAGCTATAACCGCCTCACGGCGGCGACATCAGTTCAAGGGTCAGATGGCGATATCGATCGATAGCAACCTTGCCTACAAACGTCTTCTAAGCCGACTGTTCCTGGAGAAGGGCAGATTCGGATTGGAGTATGATAACCCCAAGGACCTCATGGTCCCGATCTCCAAGGTCTCTGTGAGGGAGTTGTCTTCCGCATCCAACCACAAACTGGACAAACAGAAGAATCCCACCGGATTCAAAAGATCGTTGCCGGGAAGGTGTTTCACCGACCACCTTATAAACCGTCCCACTTTGAGATCCGTTAAGGCCCTCAACGCATTGGCTGAACATGGGAACATACGTGACATCTTCACCTATTACGAAGTGGACGAGGACATGCCTGATGTCTTTGACAGCGGCAAGGCCGACGAATACATCGTCCGTGAGCTGTCATCATACTTCAAGAAAGGGCAGATGGACATGACCTTCCTGACGGCCGACGATTCGATGAGTTCGTTGTTGGACGGCGAGCGTATGGACTACCTCATCGTGCGCTACCCCAACGAAGTACCCTCCAGACTCACTGGAACCCCGTGGCTGGTAAGGGAGCTCCTTTACGATCTGTGCCTGAATTTCCGTTGTATACGGTTCGAAGGCACGGGAGTGAGTTTGATGAGCGTATGGGATGGGAAGACAACCTCGGATTACCTGGATGAGAGGATATGTGTGAACTTGGCCGAGGGGAGTCGGATCGGTGAGGAACTGTCACGCGATTTCCGTATACTGAAAAGATTCCAGGATTCGAAAACGATTGACCTCAAACGGTTGCGTTGATTCCGGTTCGATGCTGCGGTCATGGATCCGATCGTAAGTCATTTCATATCCCACCATGTGATTATATGCATAGGTGATGAAAGATGGGGGGGCATCCGAGGTATCCGCGTGACAGACCGATAAGAATACTTTACGTTGATGATGAACCGTCCCTCCTTGAGGTCGCCAGGATTTATCTGGAATCGAAAGCCGGTTTCGATGTCCACATCTGTAACGACCCGCAGAAGGCACTGACCCAAATTTTCGATCATCCTTATGATGCCATCGTATCCGATTATCAGATGCCGGTGATGGACGGCATAGAGTTGCTGAAAAACATCAGGAACGGCGGGATCCACACTCCCTTCATCATCTTCACCGGACGCGGTAGGGAGGAGGTCGCGATTAACGCTCTGAACAACGGAGCCGATTTCTATGTGCAGAAGGGCGGTGATGTGAAGGCGCAGTTCGCTGAACTGATCAACAGTGTCAGAACATGTGTGTCAGGGCATAAGGCCCGTTCCGACCTCCGCATGACCGAGACCAGCCTCATGACGATGGCCGATAACATGAAAGACCCGGTTTTGACATTGGATGGGGGTCGTCGTATACTATACGCCAACCCATGTCTCACAAACATCATCGGTTTTGAACTCGATCAACTGATCGGCAAGGATTTATCCAATTTCGTGGTCAATGATGAGGAGGCGCCATTCCTCGAAACGGGGAAGGACGAGCTCACCCTGAAATCCAAGGACGGGTCATTGTTATGGATGGAGGTGACTGAGGCGGAGATAATGCAGGAGGGTGAGATTGTTGACATGCTGTTCCTGCATGATGTCACATCCAAAAGGATGTCCGAACAGAGTCTGGCCGATGCCCATGGTAAAATGGTATCCATGTTCGATTCAATTACGGATCCGATATATGTCTCTGATATGGATGACCATGAGATACTCTATGCCAACAAGGCGTTGCTGA
>PWNH01000016.1 GCA_003557905.1 Methanomassiliicoccaceae archaeon
CCAGAGCTGAATGATGACACCCTGAGTCCGCTTTCGCTGGAGGGCAATGCCGCTGAGTTGGAGCTGTCAGACCCTTATCTCGTCCGTACCGCTGACAAGACAATGTTGGCGGTGGACATAACGAACGTCGGCGATGCTGATAGCTACGAGTTCAACACCACTTTCATAGTCAACGGTTCGGCCCTGTCGGCGAACAACGTAACCACAGAGCTGGCCATCAATGAGACGATCACGGTCATGCAGGAGTTCGTGCAATCCGCACCCGGCAATCTCCTAGTCGAGGCTTTGGTGGCGTCAGATGACGGCCTCATAGACGGTGCCAACTCCAGCGCTGACCTTTCAATCAATCTTGAGATCGCAAGCTTCATGTCCTTCCCTTCATTGGGTACGCAACTGAAGTACGGTGATGACTTCATCGTTTCATATTCCGTTTTCAACAACGGTCCCAACCATGCTACCGATATCAAGATCGAGATATTCTACTCTGAGTCACCTGGAGCTCCCGCCATTCCTGTTCACACCAGCACCATACCGTTCCTGAATGCCGATGGAACCTGGACAAGCGGTGCCGATCTCGGTCCAATTGAGCACAGCACTCTGGAACCGAATGCAAATGTGACGTTCTCATTAGTTATCAATAACGGCGGTTTCGAAGGTGGCGGCATCCCGGAGACCGACTATGAGGACAACTTCAGGAATCTCACATTCAACTACGTTGATCCGCGCCCGCTGCTGGTGTTCGAAAGTGTCGAGACTCCGCTCAGCGCCCCGTTCGGTAAGACGGTCGATATCGGCTTCACAGTCAACAACACTGGCGGTGCGACCGGTCAGGCCGCAAGGGTCACCATGTACCTCGTGGATGGCAGTGAACGAACTCAGATAGTCAACACAACCACCACGTCCGATGGGACTCCAATTGTCATTGCCGGAAGTTCCGTGTTCGAGGATTTCGTCTCATGGAAGGTCAACGTTCCTGAGGGCAACTACACCTTGGAGGCCTTTGTCAATGAGTTCGGAGTCATCGATGTCAGGGATGACAACGATAACGGCTTGACGACATTCATCAACGTTGATGCCCTGCAGCCCGCAATCACCGTGGCCATCAACCGTCTGACATTCAATTCCGGCGAGCAGATGATTGTCACCGGTACGGTGACGAACAAGAACGACCCGTCCTCACGCCTGAGCGGGCAGAGCGTCAGCGTGGCCGTCTTCCGTGATGGAGTAAAGGTTGCGGAACAGGTCACGATAACCAACGCCCAAGGCTTCTACCTCGCCGAGATTACCGCCACTGACAACATGGGCGGTACGATTGAAGTCAGGTCAACAGTGAATGTTGGCGATGAGAGTAGCAGCGCCACCCTCATCGCATCGGTGAAGCCCGCGGTCTCCGTGACCGATCAGCCCATATGGGTCTGGCTTTTGATAATTGCGATACTTATTGCAATCATAGCCGCCTTCACCGTCTACGTCTATCGCTACAGCCTCGGAAAGATGGCCGAGTGTGGTGAGTGCCACTCACTGATACCGGAGGCCGCCCGCCGTTGTCCCAACTGCGGTACGGACTTTGAGACGGGTACCGCCAAGTGCAGCGAGTGCAACAGCTGGATACCCGCCAGCTCCACCAGCTGTCCGGAGTGCGGTGCGTCCTTCGTCGGTGGCATGATAATCGATGAGAAGGAGAGCGAGTACGTACAGCTCATGCGCGAGGGATATGAGGCCTTCGTTGACGGTTACCGCGAGAAGATCCGTGAGGAGCTGGGCAAGAAGTACTCCGACTCCAAGTTCATCTCCATATGGAAGGAGCACCCGGAATACATAAGCTTCGAGGACTGGCTTGCCCGTGAGGAGGGCAAGAGGACGGAGAAGACGTTCCCCTGTCCCAGCTGTGGCACGCCCAACGTCGAAGGCAGCAAGAACTGCTATCGCTGCGGCCATGTATTCGAGCCTCCCCAAGAGGAGTCCGCCCGCAGGGTGGTGCGCCGCGAGGGTACCGAGGAGAAGCCTGAGATCAAGACCGATGCCGCCCCGCGAAAGAAGGTGGTGGTCAAGAGGAAGGCGCCGGAGACCCCGGCCGAACTTGAGGGAATGAAGGAATCACCCGAGAAGGCTGAAGCCCCGGCCGAGGACAAGCCGTCTGAGACGGCTGAGGATTCCGAAAAGGAAGAGGGTTCCGGGGAGAAGAAGTGAGAAATCACTCCGCGGGGGCGATATCGTCCTCGCGGGCATCCTTCAACTTCTGCCTAACCTCGGATATTACCGTGTCCGGGTCCTTGTAGTAGGATGAGATTATGGAAGCCACCTTACGGAAGTTGTCCACTCCTGTGAGCCTCATGTAATCCAGGATGTCCACGCGGCGCTTGACCTCCCGATCCATCTGCCGCGGGGACCAGTTCCTTATGCTGCGTATCTTCTCATAAACATAGGAGTGGCCGGAATAGTAGAAGCTGTCATCAGCGGGGTTCCAGGTGAAGACGGTGTTCGTGACCAGCTCCCCTGTCTCCGGGTCCATGCCCACCAACTCTGTGATGGCCTTGACACGCCGGGTCATCTTGGTCCCCACCTTGACCTGACCCTGCAGGAACACCACGTCCAAGGACGTCAGCAACGCACGGGGCAGGTTGATGGGCTCGTTCTCCATCCTGTGGACCATGCTCTGCACATCCTCGGCATGGAATGTAGAATAGGAAGGGTGGCCGGTGGCCATCGCCTGGAAAACGACGTAGGCCTCCGCACCGCGGACCTCGCCCACCATCATGTACTGCGGCCTCTGCCTCAAGGCAGCGCGCAGAAGGTCAAACATCGTCACCTCGCCGCCCACCTCGCCGCCGAATGCTTGGCGGGTAACACTGGGGATCCAGTTCTCGTGGGGCAGGTTCAGTTCACGGGTGTCCTCGATACTGACGATCTTCATCTGCGGCGGTATGAACAGCAGAGTCGCGTTCAAGGTCGTCGTTTTCCCGCTGGCCGTTCCTCCGCAGACCATTATGGAGTTACCGTACTCGATGCACAGCCATGCGTAGGCCACCATCTCCAGGGACATGGTGCGGAATTTGACCAGGTCTACCGGGGTGAAAGGGTTCTCACGGAAACGTCTGATGGTGAAAGATGAACCGCGTTTGGTGACATGCTTGCTGAGGGTGGCATTGAGCCTCGACCCGTCAGGCATGGTGGAGTCCAACATGGGGCTGGCGACCGAGATGTGCTTGCCGCACTTCTGTGCCAGCCATGACACGTAACGGTCCAGCTCCGGTTCGTTGTCGAATATGATGTTGGAACGGATGGAACCGTACTTGCGGTGATAGATGAAGAGGGGTATGCCGACACCGTCGCAGGAACAGTCCTCGACCTGGGTATCGTTCATGGTGACATCGATTATGCCATAACCGATGAAGTCCCGGCGCAGGTAGTAGTATATCCGGGCCTTGGAGGATTCATCAAGCGATATCTCCAGCGCGACCAGCAGTCGGTCGAGGGCGATGCGCAGGATCTCCTTCCTCTCCTCGTCCTGAGTCTCATCGCTGGTCTGGTTGAGGGTGGAGGTCAACGACTCCTTGAGGACTTCAAGCAAGGCATCCTCCTCATCTGACAATTGCGGCTCTATGACCTCGTAGAGATGCTCCCCCAACTCCCGGTCGTAGTTTATCCGCACATAGGTGTAAGGCTCTTCGATGGGATTGATCTCCACCATCCTGATGTCATTGGTCAGAATGGGAGGGATATGGGTGATCTCCCGTTGCTGCTTGATCTGGGTGGGGATCTTCACCCTCATCGGTTTACCCTTGATGTTGAGCAGGACGCTACCGTATTTGGAGGTGAAACTGCCTTTGGTCTTGGTACCGGCGCCCTTATCTTTACTTCTGGCCATCAGAACGCCCCCAGGATGATCAAGGCCGCCACACCGGTGAACAGCATGATGAAGCCGTGCCTCATGCCGTTTGAAACCCTACCGTCCTGCAGGACGCCGGCCATGATGCCGTCACCGACCGCATGCACGATGACGGACACTATGAACACAACCTGCACCTGTTCGATGATGGGGATGTTGATCATGCTCCCCTCCACATTGGTCTCGATCATCGCCGGCAGAAAGACGCTGTTCATGATGAATATCGTGGCGATGAAAACGAAGAACGCGATGTAGATGACCATCATGTAGGTGACCATCTCCAACTTCCTCTCGTCCTCCAACATGCGCATCTCGCGGGCGTCCTTGGCGACCATCGTGAGGACATCTGAGACATTGCCTCCCGCGTTGTTCGCCTTGATGATGATGGCGATCATCTTCTCCACCAAAGGCGTCCTTACACGGTCGACGAACAGCTGCAGGGCCTCGGTGGCGGGCACGCCCCATTCTATCTGCGCCGCCATCTTCCGTATCTCCGGTGTCAGCTTCCCGTATTTTCCACGTGAGGCCACACGTATGGCCTCGGGCAGGGTCATACCGAAACGACCTGCTTCAGCCACATCCCTCAAGAAGTCGGGCAGTCGCTGTTCGATGTCCGCCTTGCGCTTCGAAACAGCCGTGCCGTAGAAGCCGAACGGCCCGAGGGCGATGAGGAAACCGAGGGATACGAGCTGATACCACTCCATGTTCACGTCGATGCTGCCGATATACACCAGTGTGGCAGCTATGAACACGATCAGCGCGATGGAAAGGGTCACGACCAGAATGATGACCCCGAGGTCCTTCTTCTGAGTTGACCGCAGACGGCCGAGGTCGATTATGTCCTCTTTGACGACCTCGGTCCTCATGCGCGCGCCTCCTCTGTGGTGTTCCAGACGAAGAAGATGAATCCGAATTGTGATACCGGCACCATCACAGCTACCACCAGGTACAGCAAGGTTATGGCGAAGGCGGGGTTAAGGCCGCCGATGATGGCCATGATGGCCATGATGACCACCAGGAAAAGCGGGAAGGCCACGACGACGGTCACATAGGTCTCGGCCATCAGACCCAGGTTCTCGAGCATGGCGCGGTTCTGCAGTTTGGCCTCCTTCTCATACTGGTCGGCCTTCTGAAGGAAATAGGGTTTCAACTGTCCTCCGGAGGTTGATGTTGTGACTACACCCTGAAGGAAATCCTGGAAACGGTCGGAAGGTGTTCTCTGCGCCGCCCGGGATATGGCGGTTATTATGTCCAGGCCGAGAAGTTCGGTGTCGCGGGTGATCCATTCCGCCTCCTGCTTCACCGAGCCGTAAATATCCTGGCGCGCCAGCTCCTTGAATATCACGTCCACGTTGACGTCCGCTGAGGCCATGGCGGAGATGAAGCTCATCGAAGGCCCTATGCGCTTGTTGATGTCGCGACCTCGGGAACTCGCTGTCGAACCGGGCATCATGCGTAGCAGTGAATAGGTCACAACGCCGAACATCAGCGGCAGCATTATCGCGGAGACAAGGGCGACCTCGAATGCGTCCATGGTCGCCAACAGCGCACCGCCTACCACCAGGCCGAGCACCGCTGCCAACAGGGCTGTGAACATCATGTAGGCCTTGTACTCCTCCGGTCGCAGAGGCATGTGCGCCTGGACAAGGGCATCCTCCAGTTTGATGTCGGCCTTGGCCTTGGTGGCGACGTTCCCCATCAACTTCCAGCACAGTGCCTGGTACGGTGTGAGCTTGATGTACTCCGGTTTGAGCCCCTTCTGCAATTTCACCAACCGCGGATGGGAGTGCTCCTCGGCGTCCTCGGACTTCTTGGTCTTCGAGTAACTCTTATCCTTGGAGGGATCCAGCCTCGAGAACACATCGGAAACTTCAGGACTCATCTTGTTCCTCCTTCCCGAGACGCTTGGAGACTATGCGCATGACCTTATCGGGTTCATTGCTGTAGCGGTTGATCAAGGCCCATATCTGCTTGTGGTCGTTCATGTTCTTCTTGGCCATGTAGTTAATGATGTCCACGCGGCGACGGAACTCCTGGTCCATGTCCTCATGGGTAATCCCCTTCAGTTCGATTATCTTGTCGAACATGAAACTGTGGCCCTTGTAGACGAAAGTGTCGGACACCGGGTCCCATTGGAACACGGTGTTGGTGATGAGCTCGTTGGTGTCGGGTTCGAAACCCACAATCTCAACCAGCTCCTTGATCCTCCTCACCATGTCGTTGCCCACTCTGGCGGGCGCTTGGATGATCACGTTTCTCAATGCCGTCAGGAGTATCCTCGGTATGCTGAGGGGCGGGTTCTCCAGACGGCTGACCATCGATTTCACCGAATCGGCGTGCATGGTAGAGTAGGTGGTGTGGCCGGTGGCCATGGCCTGGAACATGTTGTACGTCTCCTTGCCGCGCACCTCACCGACGATTATGTAGTTCGGCCTCTGCCTCATCGCCGCCCTGACGAGGTCGAACATGTCGATATCGCCTGCGGCCTTCCCATCCTGGTCGCGCTGACCGCCGCCAACGCGGGTGACGCTGGGTATCCAATTGTCGTGGGGCAGGTTGATCTCCCTGGTGTCCTCCATGCTGACAATCTTGGCCCCTGGCGGTATGAACAAGGCCAAGGCGTTCAACGTTGAAGTCTTACCGGCACCGGTGCCCCCGCAGACAAGGGCCGACTCTCCGTTCTCCACTGCCATCCACAGGTAGGCGAGCATCTCCGCGGACGCCGTTCGGGAACGCACAAGGTCGGTGGGGGTGAAAGGCCGGTGCTTGAACCTTCTGATCGTGAAAGTGGAGCCGTGGGCGGTGACCTCGTCGGAATAAGTGGCCTGGACGCGATGTCCTTCCGGAGTGGTCCCGTCCAGGAGCGGCTGTGAGACGGTTATCTGTCGGCCGCAACGTTGTCCCAGGGATATGATGAAGGAATCGAGGTCGTCCTTCTTTGGAAACATGACATTGCTGCGGATGCTCTCGTGCTTGTTGTGGTAGATGTAGATGCTGATGCCGTGACCGTCGCATGAAATGTCCTCGTTGTGGTCGTCATTCATCACCACATCGATAGGCCCGTAGCCCACGAAGTCCCTCACCATATAGTAGTCGATCTTCGACCTTCCGATACGATCAAGCGGAATCGCCCTGCTGTCCAGGAAACCATGCACGCTCTCGGTGATGTAGACCGACTTCTCTATCTTACCCAGACGCTCCCAGTCGTAGCTTAGGGTGCGTTGCAGGGTGTCCTTTATCATGGCCAGCAATTCAGTCTGATAATCGCTGAGCTGCGGCTCCACCACATCATAGCGGTATTCGCTCAACTTCTTGTCGTAAACAATCTGTACGTAGCTGTATCCTTCCCGGATTGTGTATTGGTCTATCAGTTCGATCTCGTCCGGCGAGTACTCGGGTATCTTGGTGACGACCTGCGGCCCCCCGTCCGCCTCCATCTTTCCATGGGCGACCTTGACCATGAAGGGCTTCTTGGATGCTTTGCGTAGGAAACGGGCGTAATTACTCTTCAGACGGTTGCCGAAGCCGTAATTCCGATCTATCCTGTCCGCTTCCATATTATCACTCCAGACTAATCGTTGTGAAGGTCCTCTTGATCGTGATGCTGTCCAGGTTCGAGAAATCCAGCGTTATCTCATTATCGACGACGGTCAAGTCCCCTGCACCGATCACACCGGTCTGCACGAACCTCAGGTCCAACCAGTTCACCCAGGCGTCAGGGTAGGAGGTGGTTATAACCATCGTCATGTCAGTGTCGGCAGGGTTCGTCTCGATGTAGAAGTCCTGTATGTCGGTCACCGTGAGGCTGACCCCAAAGGTGCCGGTCCCCAACCTTGATGACTGGGTGCCAACAAGGTCGTTGAGGTGGATCACCAGGTCGTATGTTGCTGAAGGCCCACTCCCTGTGGTGGTGTAGCTTATGCCCGGGGATGCCTTTATCAATCCACCATCGGGCTGGGATGTCAGTACGGCGCCCAACTCATAGGAGATCCGTTGGTTAAGATAGGTGTTTACGAACACCCCGTACTCCAATGAACCGCCGGAGGAGAACTCCAACAAAGGACCCCCCACATCATCCGGATCGGAGAAGGTCACGTTCATTGAAGCGACTGCAAAACCAGAGGGATTGAGGGTGAGATTACCTAGTACGTTCTTACCGAATATCGGTACCTTGGGCGGGGCCAGACTTATGGCAACGAACTGCTGGTCGCCCTCTCCCATTATGCCGTTGACGCTCTTCACCGTTGAGAAGCGGTAGAGGGTCTCGGTCATGAACTCCTGTTCATTGGACTTCTCCCAGGCCGGGATGTAGGTGGTTATTATCAACGATAGCAACGTGAGAAAGACCAGGAGTGCGAATATCGTACCGATGACAGAGGCAACGCCATCCTCACCGCGTATGTGCAATTTCCACCTGATACGATTGTTTAGAGCCGACATCCACGCACTCCGTCCAGACAGTAGTATATCAAAGACAGTACATATATATTAAATCAAACGCCCAGCCCGTACCGTGCCTTAGTAAAGTTTATAAAACAACTGTGTCTTTAAGGCGATACACGCCGCGGTAACTCAGTTGGGAGAGTGCAAGACTGAAGATCTTGAAGTCGCTGGTTCGAGCCCGGCCCGCGGCACCATCCGGTGCCTTTTCTGCGTGATGAACATAACCGAGTTGTCTTGATACCATGTCTTTGACAGTCGATATAACCAAGTTCGAGATAATCGGCCTGGACGCCAAACGTTTCCAGAACATGGCCGAGAGGGCCAGCAACATACGCATCGACCAGAACAGCAGCATCACCCAGGTCACTCCGCTTTCTGAGACCGAAGGCCTTCTGGCATTCCGGTTCTGTGTGAACTATGCCGCCCTCGGTTACATCAACATCTCCGGAGAATTGCTTTTCAACGGTCCGGCGCAGCAGATAACTGAAGCATGGATGAGGAGCGGCAACATACCGCCCGAGGTGGCCAACATCTTCCACTCCGCCATCGTGTCCAGTTGCATGGTCTCCGCCGTGCTGGTTGCCCGTGAGGTCAAGCTGCCTCCGCCGTTCCCGATGCCGAGGGTGAACGTCCAGCGTCCCCCGCCGGACGGTCCCGAGGTCGCCTGATCACTTGATGTGGTCCAGTGTGAAGGACCCGATGTTCAGGCCGCGGTCGGTCCAGGTGTAGCGCACATCGTTCCTGGTCTGCACATCGCTTATCCCCTTGACGGAGAAGAAGTTCCGTTGCTGGTCAACGGTGAAGTCCAGCATGCCGTCCATGATCATACCCAGCATCTGGATCTCCTGCTGCTCCTGCATCCCCTTCTCCAACAGGAACATCGAGACCGAGCGTTCCTTCTTGC
>PWNH01000008.1 GCA_003557905.1 Methanomassiliicoccaceae archaeon
CCCCATGTCGAACTGGTTAATCCTCGAGTTCGGGACTCCACCCATGTACTTCCTGCGAGTGAAAGCCTGTCCCTTTATCTGCCTGTACATCACTGCGGGCTTCCTTGCCATCTGTATCACCAATTATTAATCTTGAATGCGCGACCTTTGCCTAAAAACCCAGTATACTATTTAAGGGCTATGCCATGGCATGGAGCGCTGTCAATGACCTTGGATTTAGAGAACGAATATAAACCTTTCTACGGCCTCGGGACCAAGTCCCATCGGCACCAGAACTTCACCTCTCAAATCTTTCCCGGCCCGAGGTCATAACCTTCGATGAATCCAGGAAAGATATATATCGAATATGTGAATGGAGAATGGAGGTGTGCAGATGGGTAGACGGAAGATCTCCAACAGCAGGATAAAGGAGATAGCGGATACCCGTATGAGAACCTTGCACACCCTGGCATGCCGGGAGGCGGCGGCGGGAGACCGTGAAAGGGGTAGAAGATACATCCATATCGCCCGTCGCATAGGTATGAGAACTAGGACCCCGATGCCAAGAGAGGCACGGTTCTGCAAATCCTGCCTGTCCCCTATGGTGCCGGGCGTCAACTGCAGAATACGACTAAGACATGGCAGAGTTGGCATCAACTGTCTTGATTGCGGGAATATCAGAAGGATGCCGTACATAAAGGAGAAGGGAGCGAATGACCGAGAAGTTTGCGATTAAGGAACTGCGCAGAAGAGGCGTGGAGTTGAAACCGACGATACATGTCGGCAAGGAAGGCCTCACCGATGGTGTTGTGGAAGAACTGATCAAACAGATCAAGAACCACAAGCTGGTCAAGGTCAAGGTGCTCCCCGCTGCCGACACAGACGTGACGGCCTTGGGAGAGGAATTGAGCCAGAGGGCGAGGGCGGTTCTGGTGGACTCGAGGGGTTCAGTACTGCTTATAAGCGACAGGAGAACCCACCAGCAACTGACTGACAAGAAAGCCTAGGTGTTGTAATTGTTGGACGCCAACATCATCCGGCAGGATCCGGAACGGGTCCGCAGGTCTCTCATCGAACGTCTGTATTCCACAGACCTACTGGATAGTTTCCTCGGCACCGATCTCCGATGGAGGGAGACGGTTGACAGGAACAACCGTTTGAAACAGGTCCGCAACAATGTGTCGACGGAGATCGCCGGGTTATCCGGGGAGGATAAGAAGACCAAGATCTCCGAGATGAAAGGACTGTCGGATGAGATCAAGAATCTGGATGCCGAGATATCCGCGTTAGACCTTGAACGCCAGCAGGCGCTACTGCTGATACCTAATCTGGCACATCCCAGCGTTCCGGTTGGAAAATGCGCCGAAGACAACGTCATCGCCAAGACCTGGATGAAAGAAAGGAATTTCACGTTCAAACCGAAGGAGCACTTCGAGATAGGCGAGGACCTCGACATCATCGATTTCGCCCGAGGGGCCAAGGTTGCCGGCTCTGGTTTTTACGTACTCAAAGGAGATGGGGCAAGACTCGAGAGAGCCCTGATCAACTTCATGCTGGACCTGCACAACACCCAGGGATATCGTGAGATCTTCCCGCCCATACTGGTCAACGATGAATCGGCCACCGGCACGGGCCAGCTACCAAAGATGAGTGACGACATGTACCATCTTGAGCGTGATGGGCTGTGGTTGAACCCCACCGCCGAGGTTCCGGTCACGAACCTGCACCGGGATGAGATCTTCGAGAACTCTGAGCTTCCGATTTACTACACCGCATACCTGCCATCCTTCCGTCGGGAGGCGGGTAGGCATTCTGACACCCGTGGCATCGCCCGGGTCCATCAGTTCAACAAGGTGGAGATGGTGAAGTTCGTCCACCCTGACCACTCCTATGATGAGCTGAGGAGCCTGTTGTTGGACGCTGAGGCTGTGATCCAAGCCCTTGAACTCCCTTATCGCGTGCTCCTGCTGTGCACAGGGGACATGAGCTTCCATGCCGCCAAGTGTTATGACATCGAGCTCCATGCGCCGGGCGGAGACCGGTGGTTGGAAGCCTCCTCATGCAGCAACTTCACCGATTTCCAGGCCCGGAGGGCGCGTATCAAATATCGTCCGGAACCTCACCTCAAGAGTGAGTTCCTGCACACGATCAACGGCTCCGGCGTCGCCCTACCACGTACCATGGTGGCCATATTGGAGAACTACCAGAACGAGGACGGTACCGTCACCATCCCCAAAGTGTTGAGACCATACATGCAGGGCCAGGAAACGATAGGCTGATCAGACGTCCAGCCTTGACACCTGTTCCACCATGGAACCGGTGTCGAGACCACGGACCATGGTGTTCCTCACACGTTCACCCAGCTCTTCCGCGCCTTCACGGAGGGTACGGGACCCGACACCATGTTTGATGGAGACCGTAGCCTCCAGATATGCGGACAGGAGGTCGCACATCTTTACGACGCTGCCGTCGCGAGGGTGGTGGTCGTCCACATTCATATCGGCTGGGATGTCGCCATCAAAAACAGTCTCCACGCCGTCGATGCGGACCTTGTTCGCACCGGGGTCGAAAAGGAGGTAGCGCAGGTCGGCATGCCAGCGGGATGGCAGCAGGGGCATGAGCCTCTCCTCCACGAGCTCTTTCTCATAACCGTCGAGGATCTCCTGCAGGCCGCCGATGTTCCTCTTAATGGGAGAGATGATGTCCTTGGTCAACACCTCGGGCAGATCGTGGAAGAGGGCGGTGTAGAAGTTGTTGTACACCCGATTGGGGCAGTCGCCCTCCCCTCGGGATATGAGGAAGGTCATCAGGGCAACCATCAGCGAGTGGCCGAGAACCGATGTCATCGGTATGCGTGGAGAACGTGCCCAGCGATTCTGGAACCTCAACTGTCCACAGAAGCCGACGAAACCGAAGGATTTCTTCTCCAACAAGATGCGCTGGACACCGATGAGGTCATAGTGGTCCTCGATCTGCAGACCTATCTCCCTTTTCGTCTCCTCGATGCCGTACATACGGGGATTGGCCTCGTAGATTATCTTGAACTCCCAGTCAGTGGCCAGGTAATGAGCGGCGTTGAGTATCCTCCTCTCGATACTGAAACCGTCCTCATCGAAATAGGATTTGAACCTCTCCATCATAGCGCTGTCCATCCCGGGGACCCGGGACAACTCACCTATGACGAACTCCTGCAGCTCATCACCCTTCTGTCTCTTTATCCGGTGGAATACAGGGGGCTTCAGGTCCGTGAGGATAATCCTCTGCATGAACTCGAACATGCCGCCTTCGATTATCTTAATCCAATCGATCTCGGCACCGTTCTCGCTCTCCTCGAACTTGGCTAGGGCCCAGGCAATGACCGCCTTATGCGCCTGCTTGTCCAACTCGATCAGCTCCACCGGACGCAGATGATCGTTCCATCTCCTCATGTGCGCAGCTTGGAAAAAAAGGTGGATGAGGTCTATGTTCAGGGAGGTCATCTCAGCCTAGGAGCTTCTTACATCCCTTAAATTGTTTGTCCTGCCCCGGCCATGGCTCTGGATCTGGGTCTCCATGTAGGTCTCCAAACATACACTGTGGAGTGCGTGCTCATTCCGGTCCATCGTCGTCAGGATATAATGACCCTGCCCTTCCTCGACGAACTCCAGGCACATCTGGCATCTATCATTGGGAGGATTCCCTTCATAGGGCCCATCGAAACGTTTTATCGATGCTCCGGGACTGACCGTCTCCTCTATCACATGAAGTGCCAACAAGGCCAACAACGTACGCTCCAGCATGGCCCTCCGATCCTCACACGGCATTAGGTCGGCAACGTCCTCAGCAGTCATCGTATGGGTAACGCCCTGGGATGATTAACATTTTGCTAATCAATAGGTCAGAGTCCCTTTCATTATCCATACATCGACGTCCCTTCCCGGATCGACCTTGAACATAGGGGGCAGCAATACGCCGGGTACACCGGAGATCATAACCCCGAAACCGATCCTCCTGTCCTCATGGGCCTTACCCACCAGGTCGCCCAAGGCGGCTAGATTCATCTCCACCATGGCCCTCATCTCATAGGAGTCGTCTTCGCTGAGGCGACCGATGAAATCAGGGGGACCCATCGACGTGATGAAGCTGAGGCGGAGATGGGCCTCCGTCAACAGGAAATCCAGTGAAGCAGGGTATAGGTTACCCGGGTTGATCGCATCGCTGACCGCTTGCCTCACGGAGGCCAGTATCCATCGCAGGCCCTCGAGCACGAACTCCCTCCCGGCCACCAGTGACAACTCCAACCCTGCGGACATGGATCCGCTGAGGTCGCTCATCCCCAGATATATGAACAGCTTCATCTCGACGATGCAGCTTGCCATCTTCTTCAATATACGGTCCAGGAGGACCTCCAACGTCTCATACAGCACTTCCGCGAAAACATCCATGTCCGCCTCCGCCTTTGACACCTTGGTTATCGCTATCGTCGCCGCGGCGCGTAACTCGGAAACGAACCATTGACCGAGGTCGGCACCATGGGACCGTGGGCCGTTGCTCTCACCCTTGGTATGTGCTGACATCGACCAACGGTCGGAACCGTCGTGTTCCCGCTGCCAGGTACGAGAATCGTCGTCTGTGTCTATCATCCATGGTGTGGAATCGACCATCCTCCCCTGGGAGTTCCAAAGCTGAACTGAGTCACCTCGGGGGATGGTCATGGAGTCTCCGTTGTTGAGGGTCCTCGTCGGGAAGGTGTGTATATGGTACCCTCCGGGAGGTATGGTGATATCAGGAAGACTGTGATGTCTTCCCAGACCCTTGCCGGTTGTCAATGTCCAACCGCTTATGTCCACATCACGGTTCAATGGGTTGAAAAGCTCCACCCATTCGTACCCTGAGTCGGGGCCGGGAGGGTTCAGTTCAACCTCGTTGATCACGACATCGGTCGCCATGGGAATGTCGTACTTCAATTCCAGACCAGCATCCACGCTGCCCCTCATCCCTGGTATGGGCAACGGTATGCTGGAAAGGAAGGGGGCAAGAGCTGGCACCTGTGACAGTCTCAGACCGTAGGTCTCGTATTGCATGATCTGCGGGAAATTTATGTGGAACCCCTTGTCGCCGATGTCGCCCTTGACCTCCACGAGATGACGGTGCACCCGCATGGAAGGGTCCAATGTCAAAGAAACGAACCAATCACTCATCGCCATGTTCGCCGTTCCTAGTACGTAGTAGTCCCCCGCCGCCATACGTAGAAGTCGGAGAGAAACCGAAAGATGGACGTCGCTCACATTGACGCTCAATGTGGCACGTAGAAGGTCCTTGGTCATCCCTAAGAGGAACTCCAAGGGGTTTGTTACCAACTCCAGACGAAGTCCGAATATATCTGTGGACCATGTCAACCTACCGGCATCCTCGAGGATGGGTGACAGTCTTGTGCCAATGAAATGGGCCAATCCCTCCTCCAATGCCGCCTGCAGCGCCAGTACTGGATGGAGTATTGCGTTGGCGATGGTGTGCATCACATCGCTGACGAAACCGTTTATCCTGGCGTTCATGCCGGCCACGAACGAGAACAATGCATCACAGGCGGCTAAGCTGCCTTGAAGATGCGACATCAGAGGGATGATGTTGCGCATTATCGTCAATGTGAGGTCTCCGCCCAATGTGTTGCTGGAGGCATATGATGTTCCTTGCATTGGCCAGGAGCTCATCACCGGGATCCTCAATTCCATATCCAGACCGACCGTGCTCAGGGCCGTAGAGCTGGGGAGGAGGGGATTCGTCGTTCCTGATGTCAAGGAATAGTCCAAAACCCCCTGCAGCCTGACGATGATGGTGCTCAGATAGGATGCCGGCATCCACTCTTCCAGCCCTATGTAGTGTATTGCCCCTCCTCTGACCTCAGAAGGCTGCAGAACCGAGGCGCGGACATCCCCTCTCCACGCCCGGTCCACCACGAGCTCGTCAATATAGACGTTGCCGGCACCGTCTTGGAGCATCAGCCCCGCTGCCGGCAATTGTCTTATCCCGTTGCCGCTCACCGCGGCGTTGCTGTCTGCCACGGAGCTTACAACATCGGAAATGCTTCCCGAGATGGATTGGGCCAGTCCGGGAACGTTTTGAACCATCCCCCTTACCATGGATGAAATCACTTGGGCGGTGAAACTCGAACTCCGGTCCTCATTCAAAAGGCCGATCCGGAAAACCTCCATGTTCCCATCACCCTGTGTTTTTGATTGGTTACGGATGGAATTCGTGGCGCCGTTGTCCACCATGGCATTCGTCACCTCCAGACGGAGCATTTCCATCGCTGAGGGGTTGCCGGAGTACCTTTCCGAAACCGATGGTTCGGCAAGCAATTCGGAAACGTAGGTGCTCAGGGCCGTCGCCCTCAGTCTGGCTTCGAACTCATGCTCCCCGAAAAGGACAGCTCGATAATTCTCGATGAATTTGAAAAGTTCCAAGGACATTGGGTCGGCCATCGTCCTCGACTGCATCGCGCCTTGGAAACTGCCATCTATCGCCTTCTCTATCGCCGGCATCGCATCCTCGACACCGGACTTCAATGACTGACTGAATGAGTTGGAGTCATACGGGTCGAACCTTATCGACAGGGTGGGCAACCCGCGTCCCTCGGCAAGTATGGATGCCGTGTCGGCTAGGACCTCCTGAAGCATACGGAATGTTTCAGAGGTCTTCTGGCGATAAAGCGGCAGGAAATAGCGCCAAATCTCATCGCAGAGAACGTCCTTTCTGACCGTGTCCATGATGAGGAATCCGGGATCGACGGTCACGCTCCTACCGCCAAGGTGGCTCGGCGATAGCTCCATGGCCGGTAAAGGCATGGAGAAAACTCCGCCGTTCAAATATCTATAATCCGACTCCTTGAATCCCGATGCGATCATCCTCTCCTTCAGATACCTCACCGTAAGGGTGTCCATGCCTGCCTTCTCAAGGAGGAGGTCCAAGGCCAGATCGATATCCCCTTTCACCCTGTCCATCAATTCTATGGGCACTCTGATGAAATCCAGATACTCCATCCATTGCAACGCCACCTTATCCATCATCGAATAGAGTGCTTGAGCCAGAACTTTGTTCAGGTCGATGTTGAAAAATCCCATCTCCATAAGGAGGAGTTTGGCGGGGTCGAGTTCTGAGCCATTTGCTGGAAGGGGGGTGTCCCCGGAATGGGAGCGCAGATTTGTTCTCTCCAAGATATCCAGTGAACTCTCCACCGCGGCCATCACATCATCGTAAGTCAGAAGATGTCCCATGTCCCCTATGGCGCCCACCCCTTGCATCGCACGCATCTGGGCGAGAGAACCCAGCTGATATGACATCAGCCTGCCCAATTCGGAGCGACTGCCCTTCATCATGTCCGTATGGTCGGAAAGCAGTCCGTTTATCAAGGGCAGGGGCACAGGGATCTCCGCCTCGATGGTTATCGTGATGTTGAGAGTGGCCGATGATGAGGAGACCCTAACATCCACATCCCCCATGACCACCGCGAAGGACGGGAAGGACTGCCCTCCGGGATCGCCAGGTGAATCGGAGAGGAAAACCACCCGCAAGGAGAAATCCGTTCCGTTGATGTCGCGTTCGATTCCGCCTATCGTACGCGGATAGCTGTTGGATATGGCCTCCCCCATCTTGTTTTCGAACGTTTTCTGTAAGGATGCCTGATCCAGTTCGCCTCCTTCCTTTGCCATGGACAACATAACCGATACGGAGAGGGCGCGTATCCGGTCTGCGGTTTCCTGGGCGGCGTACTCCAGGGACGCGATTAACTTCTGGGACTCCTGCAGGCCTTTACCGGAGTCCTCGACATCCGCCAGGACGACGACGGAATAACTGGTCACCAATAACAGCACCACCGCCACAATGGCGAAGGGCATCTGTCCATCGGAGTCGGTCCTCAGAGCGCCGATCTTAAGCATCGGTCGAAAGACTGACTAGAGAGCTAATAAGGGGCCCAATTACCTGTAGGCTAGTTCATGTTCGACCGCAACACGGAGTTGAAGTGGGCGGTTATGAAAGGATTGTCGATGAAACCGCACATCTCGAAATCGGGGGTGGCTATCAAGGTCGTCTGATCATCTACGACCAGGTCTGTGACGATCATACCCTCCTTCCGGATGGCCGTGGTGCAATCGGGAGCTTTGATGAATGGGTCGAGGACAAGGCTCACCTCCACCCCCCTATCGACGGCATCCTTCAGCCTATTACCGTGCTCCAGGCGGATGGACCTCATATCCGGGGAAGCGAGGAACACGGTCTTTTGGGATGATTCGATCATCTCCCCTATCTTCTCCAATATCCTCTTCCTACCTGTTATTGTGTAGAGGAGTGCGGGAGTTCCTCCCTCTGAGAGCAGACCCTCAACTCTTCGGAGTAGGGAGAATCCCTCCCTGATGTCCGAGATTATCTGTTCCTCAACGGCTTCCAGGTTGTTTATGGTGAAGCGTATTGGTTTCACCGATTTCTGTTTCACCAGATCCCGGTCTTCCAGACCTTTCATGACCTTGTAGATAGACGTGCGAGGTACCTTGGAGATGTTGGAGATGTCGTCCGCGGTCCCTTCCTTGAGGGCTATGAGCGCCACATAGGCGCGGGCCTCATATTCAGAAAGGCCCAGGTTGTTCAATAGGTTGATCATCCGGTTGTGTTCCTCTTCGACCTCGGTTGGATCGAGCCCCCCATACCTAGAAGATTCTGCATTATCGTTAGCTCTTATAGCTACACAACTATTAAATTATACTGAAATATCATAGAAACAAAGGTTGTAGAAGAATGACGGCTA
>PWNH01000081.1 GCA_003557905.1 Methanomassiliicoccaceae archaeon
AGTCGCGGGCATCGATGCGGTGCATACCGCGTACCATGCTGTAACGGAAGTCGACGATCTCATCGATGCTCCTGCCCACCCATCTCTCCGGGGTGTCCATCAAGGACGTGTCGCCCATCAACGGCGGGAGCAGGGGTCCGATCTCCACCTTGGGATATCCGTAACGTCCAACGAACACCGCCGGCGGGGAGCATCCCGTCAACTCCTTCCCCTCCACCAGACGCATGCTGCGGCTTTGGGAGTGGAACTTGACCATCAATGGACAACGCTCCTTCCCACAGAGCATCTTCGATCCCTTGCAGACCGCACACAGGCCGGGGGCCACTTTGGAGCCTTCCGGCTCCTTGAAAATGTCGTGGAAGCCCTTTGCTGCCGAGGCCTGCATGTCACTCCATAAGTTTCATTGATAAATGCCTTTTACGGGAGGTCAGTGAATGTTCCTCATCTTCTTTTCCTCTGCATCGATGCCAGATGGAGTGCGGCCAGCCTCTCGGCGGCGAGAGTTGAGCGGCGGCGGTGCTCCTCGGGGCCGATCTCACCCCGGGCCAGGAGATCGTCCAACTCCTCCAACTCCTGCCGCAGCAGTTCCTGAGCCTCCGATTCCGCCTCCTCGATCACATTGGAGCCTTTCTCGGGAGGGAGGAACTGGGCATCGAGGCGGGAACGTCTCAACCTCCATATCAGGAAGGAAAGAAGGGGGATGGCGATGATGAATGTGAGAGTCTGAGGGGTGAGCCATCCCATGTCTTGACCCAGGGATTCGCCGATGTCGACCAGGAGGTCGGCGGCAACCGCGATGCCTTCCTGCAACGCCTCGAACGACGCCTGGACTAGTTCCCAGCCGGTCTCGGCCATCGGCCCGATGAGCATCGCGGTCTCGTTCCAGAGCTCTTCCAACGTCTCCGACGTGACATTGGCGAACATCATGAACACCGCCAGGTTGAATGTGAGCATGGCGGGGAATGACTGCAGGACGTCCATGACCCTGTCCCACATCTCCAGGGGCTGGGCGGCCTGGGCATCATCCGACAATGAGGGTCCGCTCTCGCCTATGATGTTGGACGCCGTCACATAATAGGAGTAGTTCCGTCCCGGGAGCAGGTCCTGACGGTCGTTGTACTGTAGCCTTGTGGTGCTGCCGATCTTCGTCCAGTTGCCCTCACCGTCACTTCGGTACACATTGTAGACCAGGGGGAACTCATCCACAGGATATCCTCCGTCATCGAAGGGGTTCTCCCAGGTCAATGAGTTGAAAACACCCAGCCAATTGGCCTCGCCTATAGCCTGCAGGTTGATGGGCCTTCCCGGGACGGTGATGGTGGCGGTGGAGAATGAGACGGTGTCATTGAAGGCCCTCCCCGCCAGATCCCTGCCCTCCACCGTCAGGGTGAATCCCTGCGGGTTCTCCAGGCCGGCCTGGGGGGTGAAGCGCAAAGTGCCGTTAACGGTCCATGTGGTGTCGCCGACGATGCGGTGGCCGTCATCATCCCTGAGGACGACCTGCACCGATTCCCTGTCCACCTTGGCGGCCAGGTCGTAAAGCAACAGCATCGGACGGTCGAACAACAGGTCGTCCTGTCCATCCATCGGCGAGGACCACTGCAGGTCGGGTACGTCCTCGGTGACGGTGATGTCCATGGTACGTGTGAGGTTGACATCCTCCACCGCGTCGTATGCCCATATGCTGATGGTGTGGATCCCCTCCTCCAACGGGATTTCAGCCTCCTTCAACGTTCCGGTTGCCGTATCGACGCCGTCGACGCTGTAACCGAATGTGTAATCCCCTCCGCCCCAGACATCCCATGTTATTGTCGCAGGACTGCCGGCATGTCCGTTGCGCGGGGAGGTGAAGTCCAGTATCGGCAGGTCGTCCCCCACCACCAGGCCGATCGATGACTCGGCGCGGTTCCCGATCACGTCGAAGGCTATGACATCGACACGGTGGTATCCGGCCGAGAGGCTGGTGAAGGTAAGGTGGTTCACGTCGGTGACATCGATGGCCACACCGCCGTCGACACGCAGGAGCACCCGGTCAACGCCGCTGCCGTCGTCACTGACGTTCCACCATAATGTGGGCGAAGTGCCTACAAGAGGATGGCCGGGCGGTGCGTCTATCGTTATCTGTGGCGGGGAGTGGTCCACCATCACGGTCACGGAGGCGGAGTCGTGGTTACCGGCCATGTCGTGGACGGTGACCGTTATCGTCTCCTCGCCGTTCTCAAGATCCACAGTGAGGTTCCGGACGGACGCGCTAAGATTGTATTCCGTGCCATTCACGGACAGGATGATGTGTGAGATCCCGGAAGAATCCTGTCCCGGGTCGTATGTGGACCAGCGGACATCCCATGAATCCCGGTCCACGAGTCCTTTGTCACGCGGAGTGGATATCGTCACGATGGGCGCCACGGTGTCCACGAAGAACCCCGTCCTGGCGAAACTGTAGTTTCCGTCCTGGTCGTAGGCCCTGAGCCGGAGGAGGTGTTCCCCCTCCTGCAGGTCCGGGGCCTGCGCGGTCGTGGATGTGGTGTTCACGAACGGGCCGTCGTTGATGCTGTACGAGTAGTTGGTGACGTTGCTGTCATCCTCCATCTCCCATTGCAGCAGCGGGTCCGAGATGTTTATGTGGTACGTGGAAGGGGATGTTATGTTGACATCGGGGAGATCGACCAGGTAGTCAATCTCCAGGTCGAGAAGGCCGAGGTTGCCCCGGGCGGTGTAGGCCTTGACGGTCACGTTGTTCATCCCGAAGGAAAGGCATAGGTCCCCGGCCTGAGTCAACGGTGACAGCAACGTGCAATAGAACCCGGAGTTGACGCTGGCAGCGTATACCGTGATACCGGAGGCGGCTGTCGCGGTGAGGTCCAGGACGTCGTTGGAGTCCGCTGTTGCCGGATTCGTTCCGGTGAAGGCGGGGGGGTCGTTGATGTTGTCCTCTCTTGGTGCGAGGTCTTGACCTTCCCCTCCCAGCTCATAGGTCGCTTCGTCGGAGCGGTCACTCCACCAGTTGTTCGCCCAGATGTTCACACCCTGGTTCCAGACCTGCTCCCCCTTCACTCTCACGACGGTGCCGTTGTTCTCCACGAAACTGTTGTCCGCGAATGTGCTGCCGTCTCCTTCCACGGAGACAGCATGGCCGCTGCAGCGGGAGAATATGTTGTTCCTCACATCCAGCTCCGACTGTTCCGAGAGGATGCCGATACCGTTGCCGTTGACGAAGCTGTTGTTGTGCAGCACAACCTCTGAACCCAAGACCTCGACGCCGATGGTGTTGTCGATTAGGACGTTGTCCTGCAGCGTGGTCACGCTTTCAGTGAGACGGACGGCCACGTCCTTGCCCCGGAAGGTGTTGTTGATAACGACGACGTTGATGGTGTTGTTGAGTTCGATCCCCGTCCCGGAGGAGAGGAACTCGTTACCCTCGACCCTGACATGCAGGGTGGTGTTCAGAAGATGGATCGTGCGCAGGGTGTCATCCTCATAAATGCCGTTGCTGACTATGAAAGGATCCCCAGCACTACCATTTCCCATCCAGTTGTTGATGCTGGCCAATGCGATCAGCTCGTCGTCACCGTCCGCAGTCATCTCCATGGACGGCAAGACCGCGTAACCCCCGACCTTGAGGGCGGGGTCGCCGAGGAGGTTCAAGGTGGCGTAGACCCACCTGATGTACTGATTGCTGAGGTTGGCTATCTGCGTCTCTTTCGCCCCATGGTGTATGTCGCCCAACAGGTCGTCGGATTCGAAGACCATCCCCATGAATGCCTTGTCGAAGAGGTTGGAGGGGCCTATGGGGTAGTTGGGTCCGCTGATGTACCAACCGAAGCGTGAGTTCACGATGTTGGCGACGGAGTTCTTGTCGTCTGCCAGCATGGCGTTGGAGACGCAAGGGTTGCGGTCGAAACCGCCTACGTTGCAACCCTGACTGTACCATATGTAAGGGGCGGTGTTCTCAACGTTCGCCACGTTCGAGGAACGCAGGGTGGCGAGGAAATCGTAATCGCCGTGGCCCATGTTGTTGATGATGTGCGCGTCCTCGACGACATCTTTGACGGGATTGAAACGCAATCGGCCGCTGTCACGCTCATAGAGCTTGGTCAGGTCGTAATCATCGGGGACGAACTGTTCGTTGGTGTCCTTGACATCTCCGCCCCACACCCTGTCATCCAGTTTCTCCCCCAGGAAGAGCACGTTCTGCAGATACTCATCACCGGCGGTGCGGCTCTCGTAGGCTATCACCTTGTCGACGTAGTTGGAGGCGCCGTTGAGTGTCGATACCGGCACACGACCCATTGCGACATCCACGTAAGGGTGGAATGAGGTCGACCAGTCTACGTTGCCGCCGAAGGCGCCGTAGTAGATGTCGGCCGGTATCTGCTCGGTGTAGTCGCCGGCGGTCATGATTATCCTGTGGGCGGGTACGACGCTGGCGTCACCCCCCAGGAGAAGATACTGTATTCCGCTCACATTGTGCTGCT
Organism: Methanomassiliicoccaceae archaeon; assembly: GCA_003557905.1. Taxonomy (GTDB): domain Archaea; phylum Thermoplasmatota; class Thermoplasmata; order Methanomassiliicoccales; family Methanomethylophilaceae; genus PWHV01. The sequence goes on from PWNH01000081.1 coordinate 4,476, forward strand.
CCCATACGAACGCGCGTATGGCCTCGGCCATCCCGCGACCGGGGAATTGGATCGCCACCTGACTGGTTGTGACAACGTGGGTCTCAATGCCCAGGGCGTCCCTCCAGCGCTGCAGACGGTCGAACTCCGGTTTCAATTCGGTGGATGTCACGATGAGCATGTCATAGGATGATGAGAGCCGTAGCGTCTCGTCGCCGCCCAGCGGCTGGACGTCCGATGACTTTTCGAAGAGGACCTCCACGGTCACCTCCTCGTGGAACCATGCCCTGCCAGCGGAATCGTAGGATATCGGGGTGACCGACAAGGGCATAACAGGCACCCCGTTCCTTTCGTATATCGGACCGGCATAGGCCAAAGACGACCCTGATTCTTGGACCGACGACATCTTGCTGTTGCCGTAGGACAACGCAGGCAGGTCGAACTCACCGAGGTAGATGGGCTCGGAGCCGCTTATCCTCAGGCCTAGCAGCGATACCGCGCCGATGGGCAGTTCCACCAATTCACTGGTCATCGGCAGCGCGTAGGCGGAGGATCCCAATGCGCCGTAGTACGTGCCTTCCACACTGAAAGGCATGTGGGGCGGGCCGTCCACCGTAACGGATGGGAAGGAGTATGTCACAGAATGACTGTGGACCTCCGCCGTGACTGCAGGAGGGCTTATTGGAAAGAGGGTGATGACCAATGCCGCCATCAGAAGGATGGACAGCAGCCTCTGCACTGTGACCTCCCGGTTCTGATGCTGCATTGGGTGCACTCCATCCATGGGCTGACTAAGTTTTTCGAGGGATATAAACATCCTCATCGTACTATCAGTGTCCAAACCGGGACCGCCACATGCTCATCCCGTTTGACAATATCGTACAATAAAAATCATCGGGCGCCTCAACGGAAGGATGCGAACACCTGATACCAGTGGTCCAAGGTGTCCAGCTCCTTTCCGGTCACCGATGAGCGGCGGGCGGTGCTCATCAGCATGGCCTCCAGTATCTGTTGCACCATACGCATGGACCTCAGCATCTCCCCTTCGTCCTCAGAGTTGTAGCCGTCGCCCTCGTCCGAGCCGATATGTGAGTTGAGGATGTCCGATCCGTCATCCTCCTGCAGGGATTCCAATGTGAGGGATGATTGGGAAAGCTGGGGATTCCCTTCGATTAGGAGTTCGATGAACCTCTGGTACAACGAATCCAATTTACGGTGGTCATTGACGTTGGGCTGTTCGTCACTCATGTAGATGGAGGTGATACGGTCCATCTGGTTCTCCAATGACCGGACGCTCTGGAACAATTGGGAGAAGGTCAGAGGTTCATCGTTCGCAGATGGTCTGTCGCGAGGTGGATCGTTGAAATCGGAGGTGCGGACGGTCTGATAGATGCACATCAGACTCTTCATGGAGGCCTGCATCTGTAGCATCTCCCTGCCGAGCCTCTCCACCTCCTCCTCCAGATCGGCCTTCTTACTCTTCTTCAGGGCCTTCCTCTTCAGCGGTTTTTCATCCACAGCGGGTACGGGGTTCGTATCGGGACGGGGCGTCAGGATCTTGATTTTCGGCCTTTCGGCCTCCTTCTCTGAAATTTTGTCATCATCCTTCGACAATCTGAACGCCCTCCCTGTCCCTGACTAGATGGAGATATGTGCATAAGGGGTTTTATTCTATTCCCTCAGAGGAAAAACGCACCCTGTCAAGTGATGCTTGCAGTCCGGTTGAGATTCCGATCCCTTGTTGGCCAATGGGATGCAAGAAGGCCTACGGCCTCAACTTCATAGGCTGCGAAGCTTCCCCCCATGCCGCCCACATAGAGGAGCCCTCCATCGATGGCCGGGGACATCCACATGATGTCCCTTCCGACTATTATCCTGCCATCGGCGTTGCCGTCACTGGAGTTCAGGATGTGTACCGTCCCCCCACGACCGTTCCAGTTCTCAGAGCCGACGTAAACCCTGCCGTCGTCACCGAGACTGGGGGATGAGTACATATCAGCACCGACATCTACCCTCCAGGCCTCCTCACCATCGGCTGACAGCTTGAAGAAATAGGATTGTTGATTGGCTTTTGTTCCGACATATATGTTCCCATCGGCATCGATGGCCGCCTGGGCCCTGACATCCTGTCCGCCGGTGCTGTATTCCCAGACCACATCACCGGTGGAGTTCAGCCTTACCAGGGAACCGGATGTCCCCAGTATAATCCCGCCGTCCTGACATCCGGTCATCTGCCACGGTGTGCCGATGCCGATGGGGCTGAAGCGACTCACACCACCGTCCGTGAGAAGCACCCTGTCCACACCCGATCGGGTACTGGCGTAAGCGAACCCTCCCTGTATGATCATGTGGTTGACGTTCTCATCCGGATTCGAGGGTGCCGCCGCCCATATCACATTCCCATCCTCGATGTCCAGAAGATGGATGTTATCACCGCCCGCAAGTAGATGTTGACCGTCCCATGCCAGACCAGCCTGATGGAATGTGGAAAGCCACTGCTGTTCCTCCGGACCCTCCCTTGTCGGATCGACGGGTATGGTCGACACGACCTCCCGGATCCAGACCAGAGAGCCGTCGGCAACGGCGAATGCCATCACTGAAACGTTGACCCGGTAACCGTCCTCGTCGAACGCCCTGACGCTGACCAATACCTTCCCATCGGCCAACATGGGGCCGCTTATGACCTCCCCCCTCCCCAGGTCTTGGGACCACAATGGACCTCCGTCCCTCTTGTCAAGAGCGATTAACAGGAAGTTGCTTGGTATGCCGCCCTCATCCCTCAGGGCATGCCATTTGACACTGGTACCGACATACACCGCATCATCGTCCAATGCCACGTTGCCGTAGTAGAAGTATCCGTGAACTGAACTGTCGAAGGTATGCTCGAACACCGCTTCGGTGCGGTCGTCCATGAGAAGATAGAGAAGACCACTGGTCATCAGCAATGCGACGAGCAATATCACCGCGACCGATTTTCCTTTCATGGTCTCTTCATTGATTATGTTGTGCAGTATTTATCCGCTTCTTTGGATCCTTGGAACGACAAACGGTAAATCCCTGCGCGGTCATTGCCCGGGTTATGCTACGCCATGCGGTCCCGGCTTTTTTGCTCTTATTGATAATAGCGTCAGTGGGAGCTGGGCATCTGGATGGTGGCATTGACAAGGATGTTCATCACATCGACGATGCGGTGTTGGGCGATTCCCTGGGCATAGGTCTGCTGGCGGACGACCCGGCCCGGGACCGTCTGATAGCAGGGGTCGCGGTCATCGTGCTGGTGGGCTCGATATTCGTGGCCATCTATTACATAGCCCGCAAGGAAGGGCTCTGATCAACGGCGGCGGGCTATCATCGCCGCTAAGGATGCCGCCCCTATGCCGTTGTCTATGTTGACCACCGCCAAACCGGGGGCGCATGATTGCAGCATGCTGTAAAGGGCCGCCTCCCCGTTGCCGCCGATACCGTACCCGGTGGAGACCGGGACACCGACCACGGGTATGTGGGACAGGGACGACACCAGGGTGGGGAGGGCCCCTTCCATGCCCGCCACCACTATCAGGACGTCCACGTCCTGCTCCAGGACCTTCTTCATCGGCTCGAGGAAACGATGCATGCCGGCGACGCCGACGTCATGGAAGCAAAGGCATTCGCAGTCCATCGCCTCCAGCATCACCCTCGCCTCCTCCGCCACACCCATATCGGATGTCCCGGCGGTGATGATGCCCACCTTCCCTTTCGGTTCCCTCTTCACCCGTCTGTCCACGACCAGCATGCGCGCTTTTCTCTCGTAGCGCAGATCGTCCTCACCCACCCGGGCGACCACTGCGGCATGGTGGTCGTCATTTATCCGTGACACGATTACGAGGTCCCGCCTCTCCATCGCACGCTGGACGATGTCCGCCACCGTCTCAGGGTCCTTGGACAGACCGTAAACCACTTCAGGAACGCCTGATCGAAGTTGCCGGGCGTGGTCGAAAACGGTGTGACCTTCGATATGCTGCACGTAGTCCAGACGTAGAAGCCGTTCGGCCTCCTCCACCCCGATACTCCCTTCCTTGAGCGATGCCAGGATGTCACGGATGTTCATGTCCTGGTTATAATCGCTGTCCGTATTTCATTGTTTACCTTGACACCGTAACTTTCTTTC
>PWNH01000013.1 GCA_003557905.1 Methanomassiliicoccaceae archaeon
CTGGTCCGGGCATCCTTTGGCTTCTCGACCGTGAAATACCTTATCAGAACGTGAGGCAGACCGGCAGTACCGAAGACCAGGCCAACGGCCAGCGCCATGGTGTTCATCCATCCGGTCGCGAAGACACCGGGTGTGAGACCTCTTGGGGACCCTGTCAGCTTCTGAGAGACATGTTCGACCGCGTAGCCTGCGGTGACCTCGCTCCACGGAAGGGCGTCCTCCGCGGGCAGTATGGCGGAAGCCAACTGCGGCGGGACCGCCATTCCAGCGTTATCCAGTATGGCGCTGAAGCTGCCACCGTAGAACTGTGTCACGGTCAGTATCAGGATCAGGGCCATCGCCATCCAGAGGATGACACCTTGGATGATCTGGTTGTAGGTGGTCGCCCTCATACCGCCGATGGCGACATACGATATGACTATCACACCGATGACTATGACTGAGAAGAGATAGTCCCATCCCAGCAGCAGCTGCAGAAGCGCACCGGCGCCTATGAACTGCGGTATGATGTAGAAGGTCGATATCAGTATGACGCTGAACATGGCGCTGAAACGTATGGAGCGGTTACCGGTGAACCTGGTGGTCAACGCCTCGGGGGCGGTGAACTTACCGATCTTACGTAACGGCACCGCTAACAGCAACAGCAGGACTATGTAGCCACCGAAGTAGCCTATCCCGTCCCAAGCTCGATCGATACCGACGACAGCTATCGCTCCGGCGACACCGAGGAAACTGGCGGCCGAGAGGTAGTCACCCGTCAGAGCCAAGGAATTCTGGACCCAGGATATCTTCCTTCCTGCAACGTAGAACTCAGTGGTGGTCCTTGACCAGCGCCGGGAGTATATGGCCACGATCAAAGAAACCGCGACCAGTGCCAGGACTATGCTCAATGCAACGTAGTTGGTCATTTTTCACACCTCAGTCGTACGCGCTCGCTATCCGGTGGAACCCTAGCCCGGTCAGTATACCGAGGGGGAACAGCGCCATTATCCACAGTATGGCTATGGTGAAGCTACCGAAGACAACGGTCATTGCCGTTTCCGGATAGAATGTGTTCAAAATTCCCAGGCCGAAGTAGGGTATCAGGAACGTCAGCAGCGCCAGGAATGAGACACCGAGCCTTCTGCCCAGGTTGAGCTCTGAGACCGGTATCCTTCGGAACTTCGCCTAACGGGTGAAGTCCAGCGAAGGGCGCATCAGACCCTTGGCTATCGCCAAAAGGTCCTGAAGTTCATCCTTGTCCCATCCCTTGGTCATGGTGACCGGATAGGGGGAGTGGCGCATGACGCCCTCGGCGACGCTTCCTAAGGTCAACCTCTCCCATCCGCCACGACCGGAGTTACCCAGCACGATCATGTCGGGCTGGATTTCATTGGCGGCCTTGAGGATGGAACCGACTATTGGGCCGGGGCCCATCGGCAACTCCCTGACCTCCACCTCGTGCAGGAGGCCGTATTCGCGGGCCACCTCGGGACCGTCGGCCAGCTGACCAGTGTAGCGGGAGTCGTCAACCTGCTCGCCCATTTGTTCCAGGATCGTCAGTGGCGTCCTCTCCGGGACCGTGGTCACATAGACCACGGCATCCATGAGGACCGCCAAATCGATCGCCTTCTTTGTGGCGGCGATTGCGGGCATCGACCCGTCGGATGCCAGGAGTATCCTCCTTTCTCGCAACGGATTATCCGCATCTTGTTCGTTTGTCATGTATCAGCTCCGTTCCGTTGTCACCCCACACGAGGCCCTAGAGGAAATTTCCAATAGGTATGTAGGATGCTCAAAGGTAAGCTACAAAACAGGGATTATTTAAACTTGATGCGAAAATAATCATTCATTTTACGATATAATTATATTATCAATGTTTTACATTTGAATTTGTCCCAATCAGGTGAGTATTAACCTGAAAATTTACGAATTGCGTAGAATTATGATTTTCTACAAAAAAATCAGAGCTGTTTTGATTCGTCAGGATTCCCCCGGCCTAGAGTCCAGATTGCTTTTTGCATTATGTTTTAATACCTCATCACGATTAAAGCCGGAATTAAGGGCCCGTGGTCTAGGGGTTATGATGACGCCCTTACAAGGCGTAGGTCGCCGGTTCAAATCCGGCCGGGCCCACCACCTTTCCAATCAATGGTCTTTGTTCCCCACGATATGCAAACCATTATCAATTGATAAGTGGAATTTTTTCCGATATTCATGGGATACGCTGAACACTCTAAGACCCTTATCGATGCGTTAGGACTGGAAAATGAGCCTGTGGGCATCGGATTGGTGAAAGCGGGCGCCAAACCCCCCTCGTGGTGTCAGGAGGTTGAAGGGCCGGTGCGGCACTGTCAATCGATCATGCGGGCGCGCAAGGGGGAGGCTATGGTCGTCCCCGCTGAGAAACAGATGTGCGCCATCGGGGCAGCGGCCTTGGGAATGGCCCCTCTGGCAGACAATGTTAGGTCGGGGGAGTTCCACAGCAATATGGGACTTTACGAAGCGCCATCAGCAGCGGAAAAGGCCATCGGGATCTCTCCGTCTTTGGATGCGGGCAGTATCTCAGCCACCGTTGTCGCTCCGCTGAGCATGTTCCAAGGGGTCCCCGACGTCATCGTTGTCACCGGAATGCCGGAACAGATCTACTGGTTACTACCAGTTGCGGAAACCTATTCCAAGGGTGGAAGGACAAATCTTGATATGGCATCGGTCCAGGCAGCCTGTGCGGATTCGACCGCCAAACCCTACCTTTCCGGTTCTCCGAACATATCGTTGGGATGCTTCGGTTGCCGAAAATCAACTGACATGGGGCCGGAGGAGATGTTACTTGGAATACCCTCTTCGAACTTCCCGTCGATGATGGATGCCATCACCACACTTGCTGAGGGACCGATACCGAAATCCCGGGTCAAGGGATGATCCCTCAAAACGGTGAGACCATGGACGATAAGAAGGATCAGAAAGAACAATGGGATGGCACATATGCCATGGCGGAGGACTTCTTCGGCAATGACCCCAGCGAACTTGCGCTTTCAGCCACCGACCTGTTGAAGAAGGAGGGTTGCAACAAGATCCTGGAGATAGGTTGCGGACAGGGCAGAGATGCCATATTCTTCGCCGGTGAGGGTTTTGAGGTATGGGCCGTCGACTACTCCCAGCAGGCCATCCTACAGTTGGCGGAAAAGGCCGAGGAGGAGGGTGCGACCATGACTCTTGGGGTCCATGATGTCAGAAGACAGTTTCCGTTCCCGGACGCCTCATTCGATGCGGTGTACTCTCACATGCTGTTCACGATGGAACTCACTGAGGAGGAGGTCTCCTTCGCTCTCGATGAGTGTCTCCGGATCCTAAAACCGGGAGGTTTGAACATATATTCCGTCCGCAACGACAACGACCCCCACTACGGCAAGTTCCTCGAGGTCGGTGAGGATATGTGGCAGAACCCCATGGGCTTCGTTGTCCATTTCTTCACGGAGGAGAAGGTCAGAAGGCTGGCGGAGGGATATCAGGTCGAACGCATAGTGGAATTCGAAGACACCTCCCCTCCGTTCGTCAAGAAACTGTATGAAGTGGTACTCCGTAAACCTGTGGCGGACTAGACGCCATGCATCTGACCAAAGCACAAGAGCAGTGTCTTCAAGGCGAGATGGGAGAATCCTTGGCCTGGGCCATGGAGAGGCTTGTACGGCTTGGTGACGAACGAGGGTCATCAAGACTCATTCCAGTCGTATCGGTGCACATACCGGACTGGGATGTGTCATTGAGAAGGGATCGCATGAGATCCTTGGCCGTCGGGGGGCTGGCGGTGAGATGCAGCCTGAATCCCGGTAGGCCTTTGGTGGATGGCGATACCTTACCATCCGGAATGATGGATGTCCGCAGCTGCACCCCGTATCTTTGTGGTCACAACGTCTCCCGCGACAGCGTCGTGGCCTGGGGAGGGAGAGCTGCCTGTGCCTTCGTCAATTCCGCCCTGGGCGCCAGGAGCGAACTGGAGAGTTACGACGACTCGTTGGCCGCCGCCATAAGCGGCCTCACCCCTGAAAGGAGGTTGCATAAGGACGAGGGTCGGAAAGCAACGGTCACGGTGATCGTTGATGGGGCGGACATCGACCTTGGAACACTGGGTGCGGGCATATCGGCATCCTTGCCAGGAGAGGTCCCCCATATCTGCGGAATACGGCCTGGCCTCGGGGATTTCAAGAAACTCTCTTTCGCCGTAAATTCACGTGGTGACATTCCTCTTTTCCATGTCACTGCAGAACAGAATGCGCCGGACGGACTTGAGGCCATATATGCATCAGACATCGTTCCTGAGCCCGACGGCCGTGATGACGCTGACCTGCTCATACTCGGCTGCCCCCATCTTTCGGAGCAGGAGGTCAACCGGTGGGCACGGGCGCTCTCTGACAGAGGATGCGGGATAATGACCTGGTTCTTCATATCTGGCCTGTGTTGGGATAAAAGCCCCAAGACCGGGGATGCCCTCAGAACCAGAGGTATGGTCAGCATCGATCGCTGCCCCCTCTCGTTCAAGGAGGAGATGAATGGAAGGAGGGTTGCCTGCACCAGCCCTGGTCTGGTGGGATGTCTCAGATCCTCGGGGATCGATGCGTTCCCGGTCACAGATGACGAGGCCTTGAGAATGATGCTGGCTAGGGTTTGAGTAAGTGGTTTACAGCCGCTTCATAGACAGTATCTCCCCGCCACGGGACAACATCACATGGGTCACGGGTACCTTCCGAGAGGCCTGTGCCCGAGCATCCTGCACCACTTTGACCAATCCCTGACAGCAGGGGACCTCCATCGTGACCACCGTGATGCCGTTGATACCGCCGTCATCGATGATGGATGCTATCTTCTCGGCATACATCGGCACATCCCTGTCTAGTTTGGGGCAGGCGGTGACCAGTGCGGCGGCCTTGCCGTAAAGGTCCTTTATGCCATCTCGCACGAAACCGGAACAGTTCGCTGCCAACAGCAACTCCTTTCCTTTGAGAAAGGGAGCCCGCACCGGTACGAGTTGCAACTGTATCGGCCATTGCACCTCTTCAGGCGAAGCGGATGGAGGATGGATCGTCAGACACGCACAGTCCTGGGACTCCTCCCCCTCCCATCCTTTGGGGGCGGGGATACCCTTCTCCTCCAGATATGACAGGGCCTCCTGCAACCATTGCTTGGCGCCGTGGTCCTTGAGGTGACGGAGATGGAGTCTGACCATCTCCTCACCTTGAGGGATGATGTTCTCCATCACTTTCCTCTCGTCGTAAGGCTCACTTTCTCGGACCTCCACAGATATCGCCCCTTCGGGGCACTCTCCGATACAGGCTCCCAGACCGTCACAGTAGTTGTCCGCCACCAGCTTGGCTTTGCCATCGACCAGTTGGATAGCGCCTTCCGGGCATGCCTGTACGCAATCCCCGCAACCGGTGCAGAGCTCAGGGTCGATTGTGATTATGTCCCTTTTCATAGCGATCCCCTCAAGGCAGCAATATCCTCATGTCCTCATCGACATCGGTGTTCTTGCGGATGTTGAACTCCTTTACCAGGACGTCTAACACGGCGGGTGAGACGAATGCGGGGAGCCTTGGTCCCAGGGTTATGTCCTTGACGCCGAGGCTCAGGAGCGACAGGAGCACCAAGACCGCCTTCTGCTCATACCATGCTATGTTGTATGATATCGGGAGTTCGTTCACACCGACGTTCAAGGCATCGGCCAGAGCCAGAGCGGTGGCCACCAGGGAGTAGGAGTCGTTGCATTGACCGGCATCGACGACGCGCGGTATGCCCTCGATATCCCCCAGAGGCAGTTTGTTGTAACGGTACTTCGCACATCCTGCCGTCAGGATAATGACATCCTCAGGCAGGGCATTGGCGAAGTCGGTGTAATACTGCCTCTCCTTGTGCCTTCCGTCACAGCCGGCCATGACCATGAAGCGGCGGATCTTACCTTGGGAGACCATCTCCAGCAACTTCTCTGCGCTTGCTGCCAGGACATTACGGGCAAGCCCTATGGTCAGCTTCCCCTCTTCCAGCTTCTGCGGCGGCGGGGATGCTAGAGCCATCTCTATCAGGGGGCTGAAGTCCTTGTGACCGTTCTCATCGGCCTCGATCCTCTTCAGACCGGGGAAACCGACGCTTCCGGTCATGAATATCCGGTCGGAATAGCTTTCCTTGGGAGGGACCAAGCAGTTGGTGGTCAGCAAGACCGGCCCGTTGAAGCTGTCGAACTCCTCCTTCTGATGCCACCATGAACCTCCATAGTTGCCGAATAGGTTGTCATATTCCTTGAACGCCGGATAGGCGTTGCAAGGTAGCATCTCACCGTGGGTGTACACGTCGACACCCTTGTCCTTGGTCTGCTCCAGCAACATCTCCAGATCCTTCAGGTCGTGACCTGTGACCAGTATTCCCGGCCTGTCGCCAACCCCTATGTCGACGGCAGTCACCTCGGGATGACCGTAGGTGCTGGTGTTGGCCTCATCGAGCAGGGCCATGGTCTTGACGCCCATCGAGCCGCATTTCATGTCGAGTTCGACCATCTCGGCAACGGAAAGGTCCTGCAGAGTGGATGCCAACGCTTCACGTATGAAGGTTGTGATCTCCTCATCGTTGAAGCCGAGTACCTTGGCGTGGCTGTAGTAAGCAGCGATGCCCTTGAGGCCGTATATCAGGAGTTCCCTGAGCGACCTCACATCCTCGTTCTCCGTGGACATGACCCCGACCTCCTTGGCCTTGGCCTTCAGCTCGTCGTCGTCTCCAGGCCTCCATGTTGCCGCTTCCGGGCCCTCGCCATTGTATGGTATCGAGTCCCGGAGATCCAAGGCCTCCCATATCCGAGCGGTGAAATGCTCAGGATCGAAGTTGACGTTGGTTATGGTGGAGAAGAGTGATTCGACTATGAAATCGTCCACAGCCTCATTGGAACCGGATTCCAGGGTACGGACGGAAATGCCCTTCAGGACGTTTATCAAGACGTCCTGCAGCTCGGCCACCTCGGCGCTCTTGCCACATACTCCGCCCTTGGTGCAACCTTTCCCTCCTCCGGTCTCCTCGCATTGGTAACAGTACATATCTTTGCCTCCTCGTGTTATGGTATCTTTTTGATACAAGATATACAACAGATACTACACTATAAATACCCTGAAGTTTCTCGCAAGTAACCGTGAAACAGGGATGCACCGTCAATATGACCCTTGAATACCTGGGCAGGAAGTGGGCCATGCTGATACTCCTGGAGATCTACAAGGGAGGCGGCAGGATAAGGTTCGGAGAGCTCAGGAACAGACTGGACGGCATCACTTCCAAAGTCCTCACCACGAGACTCAAGGAACTTGAGGAACAGGGTCTGTTACTGAGGCATGTCGATGCTGTCTCGGTACCTTTCAAGGTCGAGTATGCCCTCACCGCCCCGGGAGTGGAGGTCATAGAGATAATCAAGGACCTCAAGTCCTGGGCGCTGAGATGGATGATAGATAACCTGGACTGCCAAGGCCAGGACTGCTCGGAATGCACGCTCTGATCAATGCAGTATCGCTATGTTTCCGCCCTTGACCACATTGTCGTAGTTCTTGTACCCGAGGATGGACTCTACACGGTTGGAGTGGACGCCTTTGACTTTGCGTAACTCATCGTGGTCGTAGTCCGTGATCCCCTTGGCGAATACGGTTCCGTCGCAGCGGATGTCAACGACATCACCACGTTTGAATGTGCCCTCCACGCCCTTGACCCCGCTGGGCAGAAGACCGAGATGCCTTTCCGTCAAGGCCTTGCGGGCCCCCTCGTCCACCTCTATGGTGCCGTTGGAATGCGCCAGGAGGATCCATCGTGTCCTGATCCTCCGCACTTCTCCATCGGCCACGAACAGGGTGCCGATCTCCTCCCCTTGGATCACCCTGATGATGACATCCTCGATGGAATGGTTGGCTATGACCATGTGACAGCCGGCCATGTTGCATATGCGGGCCGCCTGTATCTTGGTCCTCATCCCGCCGACGCCCTTGGTCGTAGTCGGTTTACCCGCGAAGGATTCTATGTGCTCATCTATGGCATGCACCTCGGATATCAGGGATGCGTCCTCATGGATTTTGGGATTGCGATCGTAAAGGCCATCAACGTCGGACAGTATTATCAGGAGATCGCTGTCTAGCTTGCTGGCCACCATGGCGGACAAGGTGTCGTTGTCACCGAAGACCGCCTCTATCTCCTTTATGCAGACGGCATCGTTCTCATTTATTATGGGGACCACGCCGTGCTCGAGAAGGGTGTTGAGTGTGTTCCTGACATTGAGATAACGCACGCGTTCAGAATAGAAGTCGTATGTCAGAAGCACCTGGGCAACCTTGAGTCCGACCTTGTCGAAGCTCTCCGTCCATTTCTGCATCAGTATGCTCTGGCCCACTGAGGCTGCCGCCTGTCTTATGGGTACCTCGTTGGGCTTGGGCCTCACCTTCATGGCATCCAGGCCTATCCCTATCGCCCCGGATGTGACGACGATGGCCTCCATCCCCCGGGACCTTATCCACTTGACCTGACGGGCGACGGAGTCCATGAACTCGCTGTCGACCTGGAAGTCATCCTTGGTTATGGA
>PWNH01000116.1 GCA_003557905.1 Methanomassiliicoccaceae archaeon
CGGTCATGCCGACGATGGTCTCGTTGTTCATGAAGTAGTAGGGCATGAACATGGCGGTGCTGCGGTCGGCTATCATACCGATGACGCCACCAGCGTCCATCTTCAGGTCCTTGAAGCCCTTGTAGCACTCCTCGGCGAAGTCGGACCAGTCGGCCACAGGTACGACCACCTCTGCAGGTATCGCACCGACACCGACCTGGCGGGCGCGGAACTCGTAGCAGCGCTCGTCCCACTCGTGGGATTCTATCTCGTAGCTGATCTTCTTCCCACCGGCGGCCTCGACTATCTCATCGATGACCTTCTCCTCCAGGGCCATGAACTCATCGTCCCCCTGCAGGGTGACCAGGAACAGGTTCTTGACATCGGGGGCGTGCAGGCCGGCCTTGCGCTGGTTCTCGAAGTGGACCTCGTCGGACCATGCGATGTGCAACGGCTTGACACTGGGGTGCTTGACGATCTCATTGATCGGACCTCCCATCTGGGAGAGTTTGTCGAACTCGTATGCCAGAGGCTTGATGGCGCCCATAGGGAACAGCCTCATAGTCACGGTGCCAATGACTCCCAGGGTACCCTCGGCACCGGTGAACAGCTGGTTCAGGTTGTAACCGGCCATGTTGTCTGATAAAGAGTCATATCCGGTGGAGATGATGGTTCCGTCAGAGAGGACGACCTCCATGTTGCGTACGGTGTCGCGAGCGGCACCGTACTTGTAACCGCCGATACCGATACCGCCGGTGGAGACCCATCCGCCGACTGTTGCGCTGGGGAAGCTGCTGGGATAACATCCGAGCAACAGGCCCTTCTTGGCACAGGCGTCGTACACGTTCTTCCAGGTGCAGCCGGAGCCGACCTTGACGAACATGTCCCTCTCGTTGATCTCGATGATCTCGTTCATTCCCGAGGAGAGGTCTATCAATATGCCTCCGAAAACGGGCATCGAACCGCCCAGTCCCCATGTGGAGGCTCCGCGGGGAGTGATTGCCACACCGTACTTGTGGGCGATCATGACCACTTTGGATATGTCCTTCACACTCTTCGGCCTCACGACCACGTCGGGTATGTTCTTGAAAGCCAAACCAGCCTCCTTAGGAAGAGGCGCCAGATCATGGCTGTAAAGAAGTCTTTCCATTTCGCTGGTGTTCACGTTCTCCTTGCCGATTGCTGCCTCGAGACTTGAGATCACATCGGGCGTGACTGCACGGGATAGGTTTTCTCCCCCTTTCATTTTCATCTGAAATGTCCTCCTTGGAAATGAGATTATGAAACGTCCAGTTAATCATTTCACTGTATATTAAGGCTTTGCAGATTTTTCTACTCTGGCTATATCCAGGCGAATACTGTATTGATGACCCTTTCACCCATATTACGATGGGCAGTGAAGGGTTTCAACAGAATGAGACATGGAATTCCTAAGGGTGTAACATGCCGTCGTTGGGTATCATTAGGAGCGCGTTCAGAGGTCCTTCATCAATCGAGAAAAGATGTGTTGCACACTTGCAGTCTGAGGAGCCGAAGCCGGGATGGATCGGCTCAGCGCCCAAGGATGTCAAGATTCGTCCGAGTTCGCATTCCGATGGACCGCCAGACCTCCAAACCAAGGCATACCTCTCGCAACAATAGGCGTTGAGGCTGTCAACATGCCACCTTCTCTTTGAAGGTACAGAGAGATGTCTGCCCACCCTCTGCGACAATCCGTTGCCGGCACTGCCTACATAGGCGTACCAACCCGGTTCGAATTTAAGCAACCCGAGGGCACCGACGCTGATGGAACGATCGGTGGGAAGACGCATGAGCAGTACGTAGGTACCCTTTACGACACTCATTTCGAATCGGAGTACTCGACCTCGGAACGGGTCTTAATGCGGATTATCGTGCTGCTGTTGCTTATCCGCGAAGGGGTTATCCTCGCGACATCACCCAGCCTTCTGCCCAGGACCTCGATCGACTCCAGCTCCTCACGGTTCTCCTCAAACGGTATCTTTACCCGTATGCCGTCAAGGTGCAGCACGATCGGTGCCGGACGAAGGCTCTCCCTCACGGCGGCCATCTCCTCCAGCCTCTCCTTCACCTCGGCAGGATGGATGAACAGAGGATCCTCCTCCAACTCGATGCGCCTGTGGGTGATTATCTCCGATGTCATATCGGCTATCTCCACCAGCTTCTCGATCTCGTCGGCACGCCGCATCCTCTCGGATTTGCGTCCCACGCCGCAGATGATGCCTTCGCAGTCCTCGTCCAACCCCTCCGGCATCGGACCTGAGACCAGTATGACCGGTATGCTCACATCATCGAAAAGATGCTTCTTTTCCTCGACGCATTTCTTGAAGTTGCCGAGAACATAGATGGCGGCATCGTACTCCTCGATTATGGCGCGCTCGTCGGCGGATATCTGGGAGGTCTCCTTTCCGCGACCGCGCGCAAGGCCCATGACCACGGTTATGGCGCCGTACTGTCGGAGTTGCTCGGCGATGTCACATATGGGGTGGGGCATATGGTGCCTCCCCAGGGTCGGACCGACGACGGCTATCTCCGTCCCCGCCAACGGAACCGGCTTGATCTCCCCTCCCAACTCCTTGGAGAGGGCCTCGATCGCTGGCCTGTCCTCGGCCGGTACGGCCATGGTTATGAGCATAATCTGAGCCATTCGACTCTTCTGGACCACTACACCGCCCAGATCCTCTATGAGGTCCAGGAGTTCATCGGAACGGTACACGCCACCGTCATACATCATGACCTCATACATCGGCCTCAGCCTCCATCTCGGCGTGCAGTCTGCGCGCCTCCTCCTTCATCTCGGCTTGCAGTATTCCTTCTGTGGCCAGGATTGTGACCGTCTGCGGGCCGCTTACGTGATAGCGGGATTTCATCCCCTCGGGGAGTGTCCTCCACAGGGCATCGATCATCTCGTTCTTGACCTTATCACCGGAAACGACCTCGACTTTGTCCAGATCGGCGGTGTCAGCACCCTTGACGATCATCTCGAAACGGGTCCTCTGATCGACGCTCTCCCTTCCGTACCTTGCCCAGAGCTTGCTCAGTATCGAGGGTGCATAACGCTCATCGGATATCACCAGAAGGACATCGTTGCCTTCCTTGCGGTATTCGGAGACATCCTTCATCATGAGGCGCTCAGGACGGGACCGGAGACGCACGGAATAGATGAACAACGGCTCCTCGGGACGGAGGACGAGGCGGGCATGCTCTATCGCCCGGGATTTGCCCATGTCCGCCAGGATACGGCGGAAGAGCTCCTCGTAAGCGGCGGTGCCGTAATCATCTGTGCCCTCCACGGTCAGCTTCATTCTCAACCCTCTAGGAAACCGGATGACAACAGTGCACCGCCCACCGCGCCGATGAATTGGGAGTCCGGAGGCACGATGGGTGCCTTTCCGAGGATCTCGCCCACAGCATAGACCATGCCGGATATCAGTGATGTTCCGCCGACCTGGATGACCGGGTCACGGACGTCTATCTCCTGCAACTGCTGCTCATATATCTGCTCCGCCACACTGTGACATGCGGCGGCGGCGACGTCGGCACGGGTGTTCCCCTCGGCCAATGATGTGACCAGGTCCTGTATTCCGAAGACCGAGCAATAGGAATTCATGTTTATCTTGCGCCAATCCCCCTGGTCTGCCAGGGCTCCGAGCTCAGTGACCTCCACCTTCAACCGCCGTGAGACTATCTCCAGGAAACGACCGGATGCGCCGGCGCATATGCCGCCCATGGTGAAGTTGTCCGGTATCCCGTCCCTGACGGTTATGGCCTTGTTGTCCATACCGCCTATGTCCAGGATGGTGGCCTCGCCCCTCTGTCGGTCAGCCAGCCACACAGCCCCCTTGGAGTTGGTGGTGAGTTCCTCCTGCACCAGTTTGGCGTTCATCTGCTTGCCGATGGTGAAACGGCCGTAACCGGTGGTCCCGATTGCCTCAAGGTCCGATAGTTTCAGACCCGCCTCCGCCAATGCCTCGTCCAGAGTCGTCTGGGCGGATTCCAGGACCTCTCCCGATCCCGTCCAGGATTTACCCACGATCTTGTTGTCCACCATGACAACCGCCTTGGTGGTGGTGGACCCGGAGTCTATGCCGGCGGTGATGCCTATCTGCCTCTCACGGGCCAGGAGCTCCTTGCGCGACACGATGGTGACCAAGGCCTCCATCCTCGTCAGGAGCTGATTGGCCTTCATCCTCTCGGTGAAGGAGTAGGTGACGACTGGTAGGTTGGTGTGCTCCTGTATGTAACGGCGTAGCTCGTTCCTCACTAAAGCGCCCTCGGCACAACGGAAGCAGGTGGCGATGAACACCGCATCGGCATCGTAACGACCTTCGGCCAGGTGCACGGCGCGGGCGATCATCAACTTAAGCTGCGGCGAGACGGGGTTGAAACCGAAATCCCTGATGGACCTGTCTATCTGGGAAGCTTCCACGTCAGGATACACCATCTTCGCCCCCACAGCACGGGAGGCCTTCTCTATCTCATACTGCACGCCGCTGTACTCGGTACCGCAGGATAGTTGTGCTATCTTGATCACTTCAATCCCTCCAGAAACTCCTTGACGCGGATGACCATGTTGCGGGCCTCCTCTTCAGTGCGGGGGTAGTCGATCTCGATTGTCGGCAATTTGCGCTTACGCACCAGGAAGTCCACCAGCAGATTGGTTCGGTGGCATCCCACACAGCCGAAGCTGTAAGGGGCGTCCTCCATGATTATGGCCGCCTCCGCCTGATCGATGAGGGGGCCCCACACGGCCAACCTCCCGCGGATGCCGGATGGGACCTCTATACCGGCGTATTTTAGGCCGTTCTTGACGTCATTCAGCGTCACATTCATGGGAGGCATGTCTATCTCCAGGTTGTCCACCCTCTCTTGGATGGTCGCCATCACACTGAGGGGTTCATGTCCGAACCTCTCCACCAGATCGAACAGTATCAGACTGTTGGGGGGGTCAATAAAGATCTTCAATCACTCCACCTCCTCGCAGAATCTCTGCAGGTCCTTCACCGGAATCCTATCCGGGATATCGATCGTCTCCGCCTTATCACCGCGCATGGCACATTCCAGGCCTTTCTCTACCAGCGACAGGGACTGCCATTCCGTCTGCAACTGCGAGAAACCGGGCCTTGATCCGTGCTGTGCACGGCATCTTTTCGGATCCCCTAGAGGAAAACCGCGTATCTTTGAGTAGATGCCCAATGGATCGAGGGCCCTAAGCTCCTTCATGACTTTGCTAACTGTCTCCGGAGGGCCTTCCAGGACCGCGCCGTAACATGTCTCCTTCACCGTGACCTCATACCCCAACGAATGAACCTTGCGGGTTATCTGGTCCGGGGTTATATCCGAGAGCGGGGATATCACGATCAGCCGAGTCTCCCTAACCATCGTTGTCCACCTCCTTGACGTAAACGTTCTGCCCTTCTTCCAGGCCATCCATCAGACGCTCGAGGTCGTCGGCGAAGGATCCGACAATGTTGGTGCCATATGGCTCCTCACCGGTAGGACCGTACTCCTCACTGGCCTCCAGCCTTATACCTATAAGGCCAGCATGCGGACGAACCTGATTGGTTATGCCTATCTGAGCCCTCTCCGACGTTTTGAACTCATTCTCGGGATAGAGTGATTTGCCACCTTCCGTATCACCGTCGAACGTGACCATCGGCAATCCAGGATATGTGAAGTGCACCTTGAGTATGCCGACAGGCTTATGTTCCAGACCGGTCACCCTTTCCAGGTAGCGGACGGTGCGAAGGGCGTTCTCACGGTCCATCTGCAGAGCGAATATCCGGTCGGCCTTGACCGCCTTTGTGACCACCTTGCCTTCGGACAGGGCTTCGATAGTCATCTCTGGCTCCTGCTCGACTATGATCGCATCATCATCTACCTCGCCGGTCCGCTCCTGCTCGATTCCGCGTGAGGCCAGGAACTCCATCCCCTCCGCCTGGGTCATGCCTACCGCTAAGGCCCTGTCGGGCACTGTCCTGACGGTGATGTTCTGTCCCTTCTCAGCGAGATTGAGAAGGTTCATACCCTCCACCACCTTGCCCACCAACGTATGTTGTTCGGACAGCTGGCGCCTTTTCTTGAAAATGTAAATCCGCCCGGTACCCTTGCCGGATGTCCTGACGGTGACGTTGAACTCCTCCCTAACTTCGATCTGACCGGGTATCAGGTGTTCTATGAGGTTTTCTGAGCAGGAGATGAATGATTCGGCCTTCTGATTTACTGCCAGGGTGCCGTTCCGTAGGCTAACGAGAAGGTGTTCGGCGGCCATCGGTGAATTCTCTTCCAGGTTTATGGTTAAGTGGCTTTCGACGGCCATCCCGTCCTCAAGCACCATGTCCATGTCCTCGGTGATTATGGAATTTGCACTGGAAGTCTCTTTGATGATGGGGCGTATCTCCCTTACTGTTTCCGCCTCCCTGATCTCATCGAGCATGTGCCTTCCTTTGGTGACTTTGCCTATCCGGCCGCCGCCGGCCCCGTAACGTCCGCGGTGGTTGTGTTTGGAGATCATCAGATAAGTGGTGGAGCTGTCGAAACCCCCCAAGGAGAAGAATACATCATAGCGCTTACGCATATGCAGGCCTTTATCGACCTCAATATCAGTGGCGAAGGAACCTAGGGCCAGCACCTTACTGGTGTTCCATCTGACATTGTTATTTACCAGGTCATCGGAGATCTTCCTCCATATCGCGGCGTGTTCGGAGTCATCAAGACGGATGTTCAACGACCCCCGATCGAAGACCAACTCGAATTCATCAGTCTTCTGACGGGTCAGGTCTGTGGATATGAGGACCGATACCGCAGCACCTGGCCGGTGGGGTTCACCCTCCAGGGCCTGCCCGATGGTGGTGCCTTCCGGGAACTGCCTGTCCTTACCGTTTATCCTGATATTCAAAACATCACCATCCCTAGCTCAGCGCTCAGGCATCATGGACTGGATCTTGGACACGATCTCGTCCAGTTTGTCCTGGCTACAGGTAACTCCCCTCACAACGCCGGTCACTATCTCTCGGATCTCGCCCTTGGTGTCGATATCCTCTTCACGGGGCATCACTACACGGGTCTTGATGCCGATGGCGGCGAAATCCTCAAAATCCACAGGGCACTGGGCAACTATTATGGCCGGTATGTCAACGTTTCGTAGTATCAACCTTGCCTTGTATATTATGTGTTTCCGGACGTTACCCAGGTGTATCAGTGCCACTTTGAACTGCTGTATGCGGGCCGCTTCAATGGGATCCAGACCGAAATAGGACCCGGTGCTGACGTCGGGAGCGTCAGCGGGAACGCCGGAACCGGCATTGATCACCAGTACACTGGTGTCTATACCTTCCTCCCTGAGGGCATAGGTTATCTCACAGACCGGCTTGGTTATATGCCTGCGCCCTGGCCCCATGGCTATGGCAACTACATCACGACCACTCTCGGATATAGTGGCACGGGCGGCCAGTCCGCCACCCGTACCTAGTCCACGGGACTCCCGGCATTCAACGAAACTCAGATGCCTTCCAATACGCTGTTTCAAGCTGAGCCACCATCTTTGAACAGTTCCAGACTGCCGTGCTCGGTGAGGTAGCCAACTATATCCTCGGGTGTACCGATTGCAACCACCTTACCGCCCTCCATAAGAGCGACCCTATCACAACAGTTCAGGACAAAGTCCATATCGTGGCTAACCACTATAAACGTTTCACTTAGTTCCCGACGGGAATCCACCACCGCCTGGGCGACCGCCATCTTCGTTATGGGGTCCATGGTACCGGTTGGCTCATCCAGGATTATTATCTTCGGTTCCTTTATAAGTACCTGGGCAAAGGCTATCCTCTGCTTCTCTCCGGTGGAGAGCTGCTCGGGATATGCATAAAGGATCCTATCCATGTTCTTATCCGGGAATCCAACACTTTTCAGAACTTGGATGGCCTTGACCTTCGCCAGTTCCGCGGGCATCCTCATGCCGATGCAGGTGGTGAGATTCCTCAGAATAGTGTCGAATGGATATAGAGTATATTCCTGATGCAGCATGCCTATGTAAGGCGTGGCTCTGCCTCTACCTTCCTCACCGGTTATCGACATGTCCACGAATTGGTCTCCTATGAGTATCTCCACTTTACCATCAGTGGATGGGGATATGCCGGCGATCATACGCGAAGTCGTGGTCTTGCCCGCACCGCTCAATCCCACCAGGGCAAATATCTCCTTCTCTTTGATTTCCAGATCCACTCCGTCGACGGCCTTTACCACGCCGCGGACAACTGAGAAGAAATACTTCTTGGCACCTGTCAGTTTGATGATTGGTTGCCCAATCTCCACATCGTCACTGCGCACGAAGTCATATTCCTGCATGAACTCCTCGACGATTGTGCCTGGATCTCCGACATCCTTGACGACACCAGCGTCAAGCCAGATGGCCTCATCCGACATCCTCTCTATGGCTTCAGGCCAGTGCGAGGTGACCACCATGGCCATGTTGTCATCCCTGACCTTCTGGACC
>PWNH01000022.1 GCA_003557905.1 Methanomassiliicoccaceae archaeon
CGCCCATGGCCTTCTCGTCCGTACGCATCGTCTTTATCTGCTCACCGTGTATGGATTTCATCTGTAATAGATAATAGTTTACAGGTCTTTGCTGAAAATTCATATACCGGGGTTGTGGATTAGGAAACATGAGCAGCCTAAGGGTGAGGGACGTCATGACCACGAACCTGGTCACTGTCCACGCGGACGACACGATAAAGCAGGCAACGCTCAAATTCGCCCTCGGGGGCATATCAGGGGCACCCGTTGTTGATGACGATAACCGATTGGTCGGCATCCTGAGCGAGACCGACATCCTGGAGTTGGTCATGAAGTACCAGGACAAGCTGCGAATGGGTCATCCCTCCCTGAACGTACTGAGCATGCCGTTCGACATAACCGGCGATAAAGAAGCAACGGAGACGGTGCGGAAGATATCGGAGACCCCGGTGAAAGAGGTGATGACCCGAGCGGTACTCACTGTCGGTCCGGATGCACAGATAATCGACACCGTGGAGAGGATGATAGAGAAGAAGGTCAACAGGGTGCCTGTGATCGAGAAGGAGACCCTCGTCGGCATAGTGACCCGTGGCGACATCATCTTCGCCATATACCGCAACAAGGGAGGATGAGCGTATTTTCACTGAACCCCAACACTCCTTTATCAATGTCTGGGCGTCTCGCGTGGTCTGCCCATGATAGAAGTCCATGTCCTCGCCAGCGGTAGCGATGGCAACTGTGTTGTGGTGAGGACCCCGGAAGGGAGCGTGATGATCGATGCCGGACTAAACGGCAAGCGGCTCAGTGAGCTCATCGGCCGTGTCGGTATCGAGAGCGAGGAGATCTCCGCCATCATCCTCAGCCATGAGCATATCGACCATGTGCGCGGGGCAGGGGTGCTATCCCGAAGATGGAAGGTCCCGGTCATGGGTAACATGAACACCCTGTCCAACGCCGCGATCGGGAAGGTTGAGTACAAAAGCTTCCGGACATTGGAACCCTTCAGGATCGGGGATATTGAGATGACCCCCCTGCCGACGTCGCATGATGCGATGGAGCCCAATGCGTTCCTCCTCTGCCACAGCGACAACCGAGTGCTCATCGCCACCGACACCGGGATCATGACGACCCCGGTCGAGGCGGCTCTCAAGGACGTCGACGTTGCGGTGATAGAGTCGAATTATGACGAAAAGATGCTGCAAGATGGGCCATACCCTTTGTATTTGAAAAGGCGCATCGCAGGCGAGTCCGGCCACCTTTCCAACATCGATTGCGGCATATCCCTCCGGAACACCATGGGCAACGGTCGGAAGATCTTCCTCGCCCACCTCAGTAAGAACAACAACACCCCCGATGCGGCCCGGGACACGGTGGCGAGGATAACCGGGATAAAACGTATGAACATCGACTGCCTGGAGTTCCCTGGGGACTTCCGGACCGTCAGGTCTTTATGAACGGGGTTTGACCTCCACGGCCGCATCGCGACTTATCAGTGCCTCGGCCAGGCTGCGCGGCATCAGTACTATGTCCTCTTTTCGCAGCGTGTAATCGCGGTAGGGGCCGGAGAATGTGGGCAGGTCCTGCAGGATGCGGATTACCAGGTTGTCCTTCTCATCGTCATCTATCAGAGCGTCGCATACCTCGGCAGGCTCAGCATCAGGCAACGGTCCGGCATCCATCTCCTCATCAGGAGGCTCCTCGACCGGCTCCTCGTGCACCGGCATCTCCTCATCGACGGCATTTACAGCCGGTTCAGGAGGCGCGGGGGACGTTTCGGTGGAGAACTCCGCTATACGGAAGTCCCTCCTCCGGAGCTGCGGGAGAACCTCCCGGTGGGAGCGGAAGGACTCCAATATCCTCTGGTAGAGGGTCCTCTCCTCCGCTGTTAGTCTTTCAAAGGAGTTCCCGTATCCCACTCCTCCTTTCAGGGCCATCGATGCGATCTTCACCATGCGGTCATCGATGATGCGCTGTGCGATGTCCATCATCTTCTTGCGCCTTTGGTTCAATCCCTCGCACACGATGGAGTCCGGGTCCTGGGTGAGGGCTTTCTCGTATTCCCTCTGGGTCCGGGTTATCATCTCCGCCAGGGACGGATAGAAATCATGCCGTATCTCCGATAACGAATTCGAGGACCTCTCCTTCCGATAGAGCGAGGTGAGTTCCTCATATACCATCGACTCTGCTGGAGGCGGACCCATGTCTCTCATCATCCTATTGTCCGTATATGATTCTTATGAGGGAAGGGAAACATCATTAAGTGATATCACTTATGGCAACCATGCATCTCGGTAAGGCGGTCAGATCGGTCGCGGGAGGCTCCGAACTGGACATCCTGGTGTCCCCCCGTTCCGGCGCTTCCAAGGTCGAGGGTTTCGACCAATGGAGGCAGCGTGTCACCGTCAAGGTGAGGGCCCCTCCCGCCGATGGCAGGGCCAACCGGGAGATCGTCAGTCTCTTCGAGACTCTGACCGGTTCCGAGGTGGGCATAAGCCATGGCGCTGGCGGTCGGATGAAGACGTTGCGTATCGCCATGGACATGGTGGACCTGGAGACCTTGATGGAGAGGTATTGATGAGTTCCGTCGCCGAACGCTTCGATAAACTCACCAGGGCCCTTCTGGACCTGGAGGAGCTGCCCGATGAGTACGTGGTACTGGTGGAGGGGCTCAAGGACCGTAGCGCCCTAGGGATATTGGGAGTGCAGCGGGAGATACGGACCGTGCAGGGCGCAGGAGGGATATTCCAAGTTGCCGAGACCCTTTCCCGGGAAGGCAGGAAAGCGATCATACTGACGGACTGGGACCGCACCGGTGGACAGATATCCCGTCTACTGAAGGAGGCGTTGGAGGCCAACCAGGTGGAGTATGACGACAAGATACGCGCCACCCTCTCCCGCATATGCCGCAAGGACATCAAGGATATCGAGAGCCTTCCGGCATTCTACTCCCGCCTGGCCACGGAAGTGGTCAGGCGTCGTGAGCAATGACATCACGCTTAAATAATCCGCAAACTGGTGAATGGTGATTGCATGGACAGGCAGAGGATGATGGACTACATAGGCATCGGTTTCGAGGACGAACTATTCAAGGACGTGCCTGAAGAGGTGAGATGCCATCTCCCCCTGCCGAAAGGCATTTCCGAGAGGGAAGTGAGCAAAGAGATCGGGCGCATACTGTCGAAGAACCGTCATGCCGGCGAGGTGCCGTCCTTCCTCGGCGTGGGTTGCTACGACCATTACATCCCCGCCGCGGTGGACCATGTTACATCCCGCAGCGAGTTCTACACGTCATACACTCCATATCAACCAGAGATTAGTCAGGGAATGTTGCAGGCCCTGTTCGAATATCAGAGCCACATCTGCGAGCTGACCGGCCTTGATGCCGCCAATTGTTCGATGTACGACGGCGCCACCGCACTCGGTGAGGCCGCCCGGATGTGCGCCCGACTCAACGACGGGGACGTTTTCCTGGCTCCCCGCTCATTGACGAGGGAGAAGGTGTCCGTGCTTCGAAACTACCTCATCGGCACCGGCGTGGAGCTCGAGCTATACGGCTGGGATGACGACGGGGGCGTGGACCTTGATGACTTGGAGGGCCGGGTCACAGACGGCCTTTGCGGGCTGTACGCCGAGACACCCAACCTCTTCGGCGTCATCGATGCCCGTGTGCCCCTCCTCCGCGCCATGACCGATGCGCCGTTGGTGGTGGGAGTGAACCCCCTCACACTGGCTCTCATGCGTGCCCCGGGCGACATGGGCGCGGACATAGTGGTCGGCGACGGCCAATGCCTCGGTTCGCCGATGAACTACGGCGGCCCGGGCCTCGGGCTGTTCGCCTGCCGCCAAGAGCATGTGCGCAAGATGCCCGGCAGGGTCATAGGCCTAACCGAGGACACCCGCGGAGGACAGGCATTCTGTATGACGCTTCAGACCCGGGAGCAGCATATCCGCCGCGGCAGGGCGACCTCGAACATCTGCACCAACGTCGCCCTGGTGGCGGTGGCGGCGGCGGTCTTCATGTCATATCACGGCCGTGATGGTCTGATAGCGCTCGCCAAGGAGAACATAGACCGCGCCCGGCGGCTGATGGACCTCGTCTCCGACATCGATAACGTCCAATCGCCGGTCTTCGACAACCATCATTTCAACGAGTTCGTTGTCGAACTCCCGGTCAAACCGGAGAAGATCAACTGCATTTTGGCAAGAAAGGGCCTCCAGGGAGGTCTGCCGCTTTCCGCACACGTCCCCGAGCTGGGCGATTGCATGCTTCTGGCCACCACGGAGATGCATGACGATGACACCCAAGACCGCTTCGTTTCCGTGCTGAGGGAGGTGTTGTGATGCGTCCGGACCGCAGACTCATAATGGATCGTCCCGTCGCAGATGGCTACCCTGATGTCAGCGGCTATGTGCCCGAGGGCATGGAGAGGGACTCCCTACACCTGCCCAGGGTGGAGGAGCCCGAGCTCCTTCGCCACTACATCGCCCTGTCAAGGGACAACTTCGGCACGGACAGCGGCCCTTATCCTCTGGGATCCTGCACCATGAAGCACAACCCCAAGTACGCCGACCGGCTGGCATCCCTGCCGTCGGTGGGTAGGATGCACCACCATATGGACGAGGGGCACGCCCAAGGTAGCCTGGAGATCATGAGGCGCATGGAGAGGGCCCTGGGTCAGATAAGCGGCATGGACGCCATCTCTCTGCAGCCCTCGGCCGGCGCGCACGGAGAATACGCGGCCATGCTGATAGTGAGGGCCTACCACGCCTCGCGGGGCGAGGAGAGGGATGAGGTCATCGTCCCTGACAGCGCCCATGGCACCAATCCCGCCTCGGCGGCGATGGCGGGGTACAGACTGGTGGAGATACCGTCGGGCGAGGACGGCTGCGTGGACCTCGAGGCCCTGGAGGCGGCCCTCAGCGACCGGACCGCGGCACTTATGCTGACCAACCCCAACACGTTGGGCATATTCGAGCGAAGGGTCAAGGAGCTGGCGGCGATGGTCCACGCTAAAGGGGCGCTATTGTACTACGACGGCGCGAATCTCAACGCCATAATGGGCAAGACCAGCCCGGGGGCCATGGGATTCGACCTCGTGCATTTCAATCTTCACAAGACATTCGCCACCCCCCACGGCGGCGGAGGCCCGGGCTCGGGACCGGTGGGGGTCAAGGCATTCCTGGAGGAGTTCCTGCCCATCCCCCGCATCGTCGACGACACCCATGGTCTGGCATTGGATTGGGCTAGGCCGAAGAGCATCGGCAAGGTGAACGGGGCGATGGGCAATTTCGCCATCATACTACGCGCTTACGCCTATATCCTGAGACAGGGAGGGGACGGTCTCAAGGAATGCAGCGAGAGGGCGGTGTTGAACTCCAACTACCTCAAGAAGAGGCTGGAGGGTCATTACGAGGTGCCCTTCGCCGACCCCCGCAAACACGAGTTCGTGGCCAGCGCCCGGAATCTGAAGAAGGAGAAGGGCGTCCGGGCGCTCGATGTCGCCAAACGTATGATCGACCACGGCATCCATCCCCCGACCATATATTTCCCCGCCCTTGTGGAGGAGGCGTTGATGATAGAGCCCACCGAGGACGAGACCATGGAGAGCCTGGACCGGATCGCTGATGTGATGATATCCATTGCCGAGGAGGATCCGGCAACGGTGTTGGCCGCCCCCCACTCCGCCCCGGTGGGAAGGGTTGATGAGTCCAAGGCCGTGAAGGATGCCGTCCTCAGCTATCGGCGCATGATGTCCTTGAGAGAGGGGAGCAGATGAGAGGACGTTTCATCGTCCTGGAGGGGATAGACGGGGCCGGGAAGAGCACCCTCTCCAATGCGCTGACCGAGCGCCTGTCAGCGTTTACGGATGTGGTTGCCACGGCCGAGCCTTCCGACGGTTACGTCGGTGACGCCCTGCGGCGGGCGGGCTCGGAGGATGGCCACCCCCTTCTGGAATCGTTGCTGTTCGTCGCCGACCGTGCCCACCACACCCATGCCATGGAGGGCTGGCTCGAGGAGGGTAAAACAGTGATATGCGACCGTTACTACGCCTCCACAATGGCCTATCAGACCGCCTCCCTCGGGGAGGAGTTCAGACCATGGCTGCGGGAGATGAATGACAAGGTCATTATCAGACCGGACCTCACCCTCCTCCTGGACATCGACCCCGACCGGGGCATGGGCCGGGTGAACAGCCGTGGCGAGAAAAGCAAATTCGAGAAGACCGAATACCTTCGCGAGGTCAGGAGGCAGTACCTGCTGCTGGCGGAGGAGGACGGCTTCCATATCATTGACGCATCCCAGGGACCGGATGAGGTATTGGAGGAGGCCCTCGTACACATACGCGGCCTCTTGGAGTTGATATGATGCATCCTTCCGAAGAGATATTCTGTGCTCTTAGCAGCACCCTGCGGGGCAAGACCGTGATACTGGGCATAACCGGCAGCATCGCTGCGGTGGAGTGTTTCGCACTGACCCGTGACCTGATAAGACACGGTGCCAAGGTGATACCGGTGATGACCCGTTCCGCCATGGACATGGTCACGCCGATGGCGATGGAGTTCGCCAGCGGCGTCACGCCGATATGCGAACTCGGCGGTCAGGCCGAGCACGTCTCGCTCATCAGCGAGGCCGAGGGCGGTGCCGACCTTCTTTTGATCTATCCAGCCAGCGCCAACACCGTGTCCAAGGTGGCGATGGGCATCGACGACACGGCGGTCACCAGCATGGCAACCGTGGCCATAGGTGCGGGGACTCCGGTGATTATGGCCCCGGCGATGCACAACTCAATGTACCGAAATCCGGCCGTCCAGAGGAACATAGGGCTGCTGCGCGACATGGGCGTGACCCTGGTGGGACCGAAGATAGAGGACCTGCGCGCCAAGGCCGCCGACCGCGAGGAGGTCCTGGCGGCAGCGTTGCGCATACTGGGGCGCAACGACCTGAACGGCAGGAAGGTCCTGGTCATCGGTGGCAGGGGGGAGGAGCCCGTCGATGACATGAGGGTCATCAGCAACCGCAGCAGCGGCATCATGTCGCTGGAGATCGCCGTCACGGCCCATCGCCGCGGTGCTGATGTGGAGATGTGGATGGGTGCGCATGATGTTCAGATACCAGGCTACATGCCTATGCGCAGGTTCCATACCCTGCAGGACCTGATGGGGATGGTCGAGACCGCCGACCACGACATCGTCCTCGTACCGGCCGCCCTTCCTGACTACTCACCGGAACGCAGCCCGGGGAAGATCGACAGTTCAGCGCCCACGCTTAACCTGAAACTTACCCGTCTGCCCAAGATGCTCCCTTCCCTTGTGCGAGCCGGTAGGACGGTGATAGGGTTCAAGGCCGAGAGCGGAGTGGACGATGACACCCTGGAAACAAGGTCACGGTCCCGCCTGAAGGAGTACGGCCTGGATCTTGTGGTCGCCAATGACGTCAAGGTCGCCGGTGAGGACATGTCCCGGGTGCTCCTGGTGGATGAGAAGGGTGTGACCGAGGT
This sequence comes from Methanomassiliicoccaceae archaeon, assembly GCA_003557905.1. Lineage (GTDB taxonomy): Archaea > Thermoplasmatota > Thermoplasmata > Methanomassiliicoccales > Methanomethylophilaceae > PWHV01. The sequence goes on from PWNH01000022.1 coordinate 7,479, forward strand.
GAGGGGCAGCAAACGCCACATCGCCGAGAGGATCCTCGACAGCGTATCGGGTCAATGATGAGAGCGACCGCCTTCTGCCCCGGCCATGTGTCCTGTGTGTTCCAACCGCGCAGATATGACGACCCGTTGCGGTCAGGTTCCCGAGGCATCGGCCTGTGCCTAGGCCTGGGTGCGTACGCCGATGTAGAGGACGGCGACGATCTGGAGATCACCGTGAACGGGGTGCTGGATGACGCCGATGTCACCCGTGCGGCCCTTCGATCCCTAGGGGCTGACGATGTTGCGGTCCGCATCCAGACCGAACTTCCAATCTCACAGGGATTCGCTATGAGTGCGGCCGGCACCGTCGCCGCCTGCCTGGCCGTCGCGCATATGCGGGGATTGCCGTCCGATACGGCGTTCCGTGCCGCCCATGTGGCGGAGTTGGATGAAGGAGGGGGGATGGGGGATGTCGCCGGCATATTGGCGGGTGGCGTCTCCGTGAGGACATCGCCCGGACTGCCGCCTCACGGCGCCGTGGAGAGACTGTCACTACATGGGGACCTGCTTCTGGCGGTCCTTGGGCCTCCCATCATGACGGCAAAGGTTCTTTCAGACGATATCATGAGAAGAAGGATCGAGCATACGGGCGGAGAATGCATCGACGCGTTCCTCGAGGAGCCGGGATGGAGCTCGCTGTTCACACAATCACAGCGGTTCTCGCGGGAAACGGGGTTGTTGGACAGTGCCGTGGAGAAGTCGTTGCAATCCCTGGAACCCCACGGCAAGGCATCCATGTGCATGCTGGGGAACTCCATCTTCTTCCGTGGCGATATCGCAGCGGCCAGGTCTGTGCTCGGAGATGATGTCTGGACCTGTGGCATCGACCTGATGGGGCCGAGGATCACCGATCGAACGACGCACCGTCAATAAGAAATCGAATCATGACGTTCCTGAATCAAGACGGAGGATAAATGAGGCTGAGGGTCAAGGGTGAAGGCATGGAGTCTTCCACGCCGAGATTGGTTATTCACGAGTCCGACCTGGCAGAATTGGACATGTCCGGACCAGGGATGGCCAGTATCGTTAACCCGAAGGAGATGAGGGTCCGCATCGACTCGAGCTCCACCCTTTTGAACACCGGGGAGGCGATTGTTCCCCGGAGCATCATGGATTTCCAAGGCCTCGACGAAGGAGGCATTCTGGAACTGAAGCCTCCGGCAATCCCTCAATCCGTGGAGCTGATCAAGAAGACCATGGACCGCGTCCAGCTGAGCTCCCCGGAGATGGCGACGGTTCTTGATGATATCATGTTGGGACGGATATCCAAAGGGGAGATCGCGGCCTGGCTGACCGCCCTGCATGTGAACGGTCTGACCGAGGACGAGGTCTACGACCTTACTCTGGCGATGGTACGGACCGGTGAGGTGCTGGAGTTCGACAGGGGGCCGGTCTTCGATTTCCACAGCATCGGCGGTGTACCGGGGAACAAGATCACCCCCATCGTGGTCTCGATAGCCGCTGAGGCGGGACTCTTGATCCCCAAGACCTCCTCGCGGGCCATCAGCAGCGCCTGCGGTACCGCTGACTTTGTGGAGGTCTTCTGTGATATCGAGATGAACGGGTCACGCATCAAGGAGATCTCCCAGCGCACCGGTGGTGTGTTCGCATGGGGAGGGGCGATGAACCTGACTCCCGTGAACGGACTGATAATCGAGACCCAGTACCCGCTGGGGATAGACCCGCGCTCGATAATGATGGCGTCGATAATGAGCAAGAAGATGGCCATGGGCGCCAAGAATCTGGTGATGGACATACCCATGGGCCCGGGGACCAAGATCGGTAACGCCGATGATGCCGGACAGTTCGCCCAATCCTTCATCTCATTGGGTAGGCGCCTGGGCATGGAAGTGCAGTGCGCCATCACCGACGGACGTCAACCACTGGGTACCGCTATCGGGCCCGCACTGGAGGCCAGGGAGTGCATAAAGGCACTGGAGTGCGGGCAGGGGCTGAAGGATGTCATTGAGAAGGCCAGCGGGCTTGCGGGGATGCTGCTGGAGATGGGTGGGATGCAAGACGGGACCGCACGCGCGATGCGTATACTGGAGTCCGGACGTGCTCTGGCGAAGTTCCGTGAGATAGCCGCCGCCCAAGGGGGCGACCCCGACCTGTCTTCCAAGGATATCGAAGTCGGTAGGCACAGCATCGTGATATACGCCCGTCGCGAGGGTTATGTGAACACGGTGGACAACAAGGCCTTGGTGGCCATCGCCCGGGCCGCCGGTGCCCCACGTTTCAAAGGGGGCGGCATAGTCCTGCACAAGAAGATCGACCAGCGTGTGGAGATGGGGGAGCCCATCATGACCCTTTATTCGGACAACAGGGAGAAGTTGGAACGCGCCATGGGCATGGCGATGAAGATGAAGCCCCTATGGGTCGGCGGGTTGGTCATCGAGAAGAAGTCCCAGAACGGCAGGGGGAGGATGTCCCCATCTTCGGTCACTCGTAGAGAGTGAACAACTGGTCGTCACCGTCCACATCGAAAAGGCCGAGACGGGCTCCACAGTCAAGCCATCCGTGGGCATAGTTGACGGAGGCGAAGGCGTTCACCTTGTCCCCCGTGTCGCGGAAGTGGAGGGCATCACGGTAGTAAGACTCGGCCATGCGCAGGAAGTCATCGGCCAGGACCTTTGCGAAAGACCTCTCCGGGGCTGCGACCCTGAGCCTGTCCAAAGCCTTGGATGTGGTATCGATGTACCTTCCCAACAACTGGTCATCGATGCTGTCACGGACCGTCGCCATGAGCTGTATAAGTCAGAGGATGGTAAATAAAACAAACGATTGGTGGCGCGCTGACCAAGTAGATATTATAAGGGATATGGAGATTAACCGGTCATGATAGTCGTCGGGGGCTCATCATCGAGGGACATGGCCAAGGAATTGGCTATGATCCTCAAATGCAAATATGTACAGGCCGCAACCACCCGTTTCCCCGATGGGGAGTGTTACACCAGGGTGGACGACGACGTCATGGATGACCACGTCATTATCGTGCAGAACACCTATCCGGACGAGAACCTGGTCGAGATGTTCCTGTTGCAGGATGCCACCAAGAGATTGGGGGCGAAGTCCATAACCTGCGTCATACCGTACTTCGGTTACGCCCGCCAGGACCGAATTTTCAAACCGGGGGAGCCGGAGAGCGCAAAGGTCATGGCTCAGAGGCTGGAGATCCTTTGCGACCGCGTGCTGACGATCGACATACACAAGGAGGATGTGCTGCGGTGGTTCAAATGCCCCGCCCAGAACATAAAGGCATCCAAGGCCATCGGCGAATATTTCCGCGATCGCGGCATCGACATGGTGCTGGCCCCGGACATAGGGGCCGCACAGAGGGCCAAGGAGATATCAGATTACATCGGCGTCCCCTATGACCATCTGGAGAAGGTCCGCCTCTCCGGCACCGAGGTCCGCATAACCCCCGCCAAGCTGGACTGTGCCGATAAGCATGTCCTCATTGTCGACGACATAATCGCCACCGGCGGCACCATCATCGCCGCCTGCGAACAGTTGACGAACCAAGGAGTGGCCAGCATAAGCGTGGCCTGTACCCACGGCGTCTTCTTCAAGAACGCTCTGGAGAGGCTTGCCGGCAGCACCATAGACAGTCTGCTTTGCTGCAACACGCTGGAGAACGAGGTGTCCAACATCTCCGTGGCCCCCCTGGTGGCCGAGGCCATCAAAGAAGGATGGTAGGTGATTCACATCCAGAAAGAGGAAAATTTCTCCGATTGGTACAACGACATCGTTGAACGTGCCCAGTTATCCGACAAGCGCTACCCCATCAAGGGCATGAACGTCTGGACCGCCTACGGCTGGAAGGTCATGCGGCAGATAGACTCCTACATACGCGAGGAGCTGGACCGCACCGGGCATGATGAGGTCAGCTTCCCACTCCTGATCCCTGAGACAGAGTTCCAAAAGGAGAAGGAGCACATCAAGGGTTTCGATTCCGAGGTCTACTGGGTCACACACGCCGGTGCCAACGAGCTCGATGTTCGCCTGGTTCTCAGACCCACCAGTGAGACGGCGATGTATCCTATGTTCGCCCTATGGGTGAGATCGCACAGCGACCTGCCCCTCAAGGTCTACCAGTTGGTCAACACATTCCGTTACGAGACCAAGCAGACCCGTTCGTTCATCAGGGTCAGGGAGATTCATTTCTTCGAGTCACACACCTGTCACGTCGATGAGGAGGACGCCCAGAGACAGGTCGAGGAGGACTTCGTAATACTGGATAGGATCATGCGGAAGTTGTGTCTTCCCTACTCCCTGCTGCGCAGGACCGAATGGGACAAGTTCCCGGGAGCACACTACACGGTCGGTATCGACACCTCGATGCCCAACGGCAGGAGTCTGCAGATAGGCTCCATCCACCATTATCTGACCAATTTCTCCAAGCCCTACGAGATCAGCTACGAGACCGAGGACGGCGGAAGGGAGTTCGCACATCAGACCACGTTCGGTATGAGCGAGAGGCTGGTGGGCGCGGTCATTGGCGTGCATGGTGACGACAAGGGACTGGTGCTGCCTCCCGATGTGGCGCCTCTGCAGGTCGTGATCATACCCATACCCATGAAGGGGAAGGCGGAAGTTGTCCAAAAGGCCGCCGAGGATATCGGTGCGCGCCTCCAGTCCTGCGGACTGAGGGTCAAGGTGGACGACCGCGACGAGAGGCCGGGCAGCAAGTTCTTCGACTGGGAGATACGCGGTGTGCCTCTCCGCCTGGAGCTGGGGATGAGGGACATGGAGGGAGGCGTGGTGACCTACGCCCGCCGTGACAACGGTGAGAAGGGGACCATACCCCTGGAAGATCTCGAGAAGGGCACGGTTTCTATGCTGGAGAAGATCTCCGAGGACATGAACGCCAAGGCCTGGGAGAAACACCGGGGCTCGGTGGCCGATGTTGAATCATTGGATGACCCTCCGGCCAAGACCCTGCGCTTCGGATGGTGTGGGGAGGAGGTCTGCGGACAGACCATCGAGGAGAAGTTCGGACTCACCCTGTTGGGTACGCCCTATGGCAAGGATGGCGAGAGGAGGAGTTGCATAGTCTGCGGAGCGGAGAGCGAGAAGCTGGGCCACGCCGCCAGGTCTATGTGATCAGAAATCTACCTTCTCCCAGCGCATGAGGAGCAGTCCGGCGGCACCGATACCGGTCAGGGCCAGTACCAGACCGTAGATGCCCACATACTCCGGGGCGAGGATGTTCCAGGCGCCGTAGGTTATCCCCCAATAGATGTAGATGGCCAGGCCCGCTATTATCATCAGGGTGCATATGGCCCTCTTCCAGCTAGAGGGGAAGGCGCTTTCTTCCATGACCGCTCCAATAGAATCCCCGTATTAATTCTTTTTCAGCCCCTCCTGACATGGGCCAAACGGTCTTTGGCGATGGCGTAGCTGTAGTCCACGGCATCGAGGTCACACCACTCCTTGTCAAGGGTCTTGATGTTGAACTCATAACGATCGGCGAACTGTCTGGTGCAACGCTCGAACTCGCTCTCGTCACCCAGACCGGTCGGTATCTTCATGACCGTGTCGTACTCCGCCATCTCGAATACCATGCGCACCATGCTGTCGTCCCCCTTCTCCACCCCGCGGAACAGCTCCATCCGCAACAGCAGCTGGTCCCAGTTGGTGGCGTAACCGGGTGTGAAATAGAGTATGCCCGGGTATTTGCGCAGCAGTCGCAGATAATTGTCCTGACCGCCTATCGCTGCCGCTATGCAGTCATCCACGATCTTGCCGTCACGGGAGCATAGGATGTCCACTGGCGTCCTCATACGTTCCGAGGACCACTCGTGGATGTCCTTGAGGGCGTTGCCACACAGCCCGTAGAACAACAGTATCCCATCGAATACGTTATCGATGCCCTCCAAGGAGTCCAATATCTCCGTGCGGAGGTCTTTCGGCTCCTCATGCAGACCGAGGTCCTTCATCCAAACCACCCAGTGGAAACCCTCCTTGGGCAGTTGGACGCCGTTGCTCAGGAACTCCTTCTCATCCAGGAATTGGAGGTCCAACCCGCGGTTGCTCATCTTGCGCTCGAAGCTGAGGCTGTGGTCGTTGCGTATCAGGAACACGGTGTCGACCTGGTCGTCCTTCTCGCGACAATAGATTATCTCGTCCTCCAGTATGGGACAGGCGATGATGCCCAAGGTGCCGTTGACCTTCATCCCACTACCCTCCCCGGACAGTGCTGAGGCGGTTGCCGAACTCCTGCATGGCGTCCAGGGCTGCCAGGCCCTCAGCGGTTATCGTATAGGTACCCCGCCGGTTGGTCTTGTCCATCAGTCCTAGCTCCATGAGGTTACGGAGATGGAACTGCAGATGTCCTGCTTTGAGACCTGAATGTTCGGTCATGTCCGAGAATGCTTTCTCACCGTCACGCATGAAGTTCATCAGACTCACGCGGTGAGGGTTGGAGAGGGCGGCCATGGCCTGCATGGTGTAAGGGTCAGAAAGGACGTCGGTCTCCTCGAGGGGTGTCGCCAGCTTTGACATCCGCATCTGTATGCGTGATGCCATTGAGAACGCCGACTCGGCCTCGGTCAACACCTTCAGAAGATAATCGGAACATTCACGGCTTACACAGTTCACGGAACCCTCCGTCAGACTTCCGCGGAATTCCTCAAGCTTCGCCATTGCGGCCTCTGGCCCCATCTTCTGGAATGTCATCAATGTGTCAGCGATGACCGACTCCACCTGTTGACGGCATTGGTCCCGGGTGACACAGAATGCAAAACCCTCCATCTTCTCCGGCGCGGTGGAGAGAAGATGGTTGCCGTGCTCGTTCAGCGCTTGGTTGACCTCGCCGATCACGGCTCTCTTGAAATCGTCCATTCTCACCGTTAGAAGACGTTCGCTATAGGCCGTGAAATTCTCCTCCAACTCCTTCAGGCTCTCGGAGATGAAGCTTGTGGCGCTTTTCATACACAATTGTAGTATAGAACAATATAAAAATATTATGAAAAACATCCCAGTTTGCAACGGACGTCCGTGATAAACGTGGCCCCGAGGAGTTTGGAAAAGGTAATAACCAACCCCACTCTATCGACTGACGGTGAGAACATGACTTTCACGGAGGGCGAATACCTTTTCATCCTGGACCACCAGGGGAGGAAGCACTGGTTCCGTGCCCAGAAGGGCATGATGAAGATGGCATCGTTGGGAACACTGGACGGGGACCGTCTTATCGCCCTCGATGATGGTGACGTGATTAAATTGGCCGGAAAGGTGATGCATGTCTTCCGTCCCACCGTCAGCGACCTCATGACCTCGGTGGAGAGGGGCGCCCAGGTGATTACCCCCAAGGATGCGGCCACCATAATACTGGAGTGCGACATCACCTCCTGCAGGACGGTCCTGGAGATCGGTGCCGGCTCCGGTGCCCTGAGTCTGGCGCTTCTACGGGCCATCCCCGAAGGGGGCGTGCTGCATACCATTGAATTGCGTGAGGAGTACGCGAAACGGGCGGGAAGGAACATATCCCGGGCGGGTATGCAGCACCGCTGGTCCTACACCATCGGTGATGCCACCGAGACCACGGTGGACATCATCGCCGACGCTGTCGTCATGGACATGCCCGTGCCCTGGGAGGCCATGGATGCCGTCGAACCGATGCTGAGGAGGGGCGGGATGCTGTGCGCCTACATACCGAACACCAATCAGCTCGAGTCAACGGTCAACGAGCTTCGGCGGCGCGGTTACGTCGAGGTCCGGGCCCTGGAGAACATCCAAAGGGGGATGGATGTCCATGCCGGCGGCGTGAGGCCGTCCTTCGACACTCTAGGCCACACCGGCTACCTGGTGTTCGCCAGGAAAGCGGCCCGTGACGAAGAATGACTTAAGTATTCTACTTTGATACACTCAATCGATGGCGGTCGCTGAAATCAGGATAGAGTTGAAAAAGGGGGTCGCCGACCCTGAGGGCCAGAATACGAAAAAGGCGCTGGAGCTCCTAGGCTTCGAAGGAATCGGTTCCGTCCGGTCAATGAAATTCTTCCAAGTGGAACTGGATCTCGAGGGCGATGAGGCCGTGCAGGCCTGTGAGGAGATGTGCCGGAAGCTCCTGGCCAACCCAGTGATCCAGAGCTACAGCGTTCAGCTGAAGTGATAAAATGGCATTGGACAGCCTGATGAGCCGGAAGCTGCAGGACCCTCCCGTGGTGGAGGTTGACATCCATGCGGCCAGTGAAGATCAGCTTATGGAGATGTCGCAGGAGATGGGCCTTAGCCTGTCACTCGACGAGATGAAGACCGTCAGGGAGTATTTCGCCAACGAGGGACGCTCCCCGACCGATATCGAACTTCAATCCATCGGACAGGCCTGGAGCGAACACTGTTGTTACAAGAGCTCCCGTGTCCACCTCAAGGAATTCGTATTCGCCATCGACCACCCCGACGTTCTGGCTCGTGGTGACGCAGGAGTGATGGCCTTTGATGACGATTATGCTTACGCCCTCCGTCTGGAGAGCCATAACCACCCTTCCGCCATCGAACCGTATGGCGGAGCGGCCACCGGCATCGGTGGCATTCTACGTGACGTGGTGTGCATGGGCGCACAGCCCATCGCCCTCGTCGACCCTCTCTGCTTCGGACCCATCGACTCCGATGCGGAGCTTCCTCCGGGTGCCAAGCATCCCCGCTATCTGATGGACGGAGTGGTCTCTGGCATCCGTGACTACGGCAACCGTGTCGGTGTCCCCACCGTCAGCGGTGCTTTCTTCTTCGATGACCGTTACACCGGGAACTGCCTCGTGAACGTCGGTTGCCTGGGGATCGTCAAGAGGTCCGAGGTTTGCAACAACTTCGTGGGTGGTCCCGGAGAGGTGTTGATCCTATGCGGCGGACGGACGGGGCGTGACGGCATTCACGGCGTTACCTTCGCCTCTGTGGAGCTCAAAGAGAGCTCCGAGGAGGAGTCAAGGGGGTCGGTGCAGTTGGGAGACCCCATCACCAAGGAACCTCTGATGCACGCCTGTCTGGAGGTGAACCGCCTCGGACTGATAACCGGTATGAAGGACCTCGGAGGAGGAGGCCTCAGCTGCGTTGTGGGGGAAATGGCCCTGGACGCTGACTGCGGTGCTGTGATGCACCTCGATCGCGTACCGCTCAAGGAAGAGGGCCTGGCACCGTGGGAGATATGGGTGTCCGAGTCCCAGGAGAGGATGATGCTGGCCACCACCGAGGACAAGGTGGATGCGATCCTGGACGTATTCCGGACCTGGGATGTGCTGGCGACCGTGGTTGCCACCACGGTGGCGGAGAAGCGCACCACCATCATGTGGGGCGATGAGAAGATATTCGAGATGGACCTCCAATTCCTGACCGGCGGACCTGAGTACTGCCGGCCCTATGAGATCACGATACCGAAAGGAGAGTTGGGAGAGGTCGTCCCTGAGCTGCCTGCCAATGAGAAGGCCTTATTGTCTCTGCTGTCCGACCCCAATGTGGCTTCGAAGGAGTGGGCGATAAGGCAGTACGACCACGATGTGCGTGCGGCGACGGTCCTCAGACCCCTGGTCGGAGAATCCAACGACACCGGGCCCGGTGATGCCGCCGTCCTGAGGCCCCTGCACGACAGTTGGAGGGGATTGGCCACCGCTGTCGGCTGCAACCCATGGTTCACCGCCCTCGACCCGTACCGGGGCGGTATGTCGGCAGTCGACGAGACCTGCCGTAACCTAGTGGCCGTGGGAGCTAGACCTCATTCGCTGACGGACTGCCTGAACTTCGGCAACCCCGAGAAACCCGACCGTCTGGGACAGTTCCGGGAGGCCGTTCGCGGCCTGGGAGAGGCCGCTGCCTTCCTGGAACTGCCGATACCGTCCGGTAACGTCAGCCTTTACAACGAGAGCCCCAAGGGAGGGGCGCTCCCCACACCGATGATAATGGGTGTCGGGATCGTCGAGGATATCAGGAAATGCGTCACTTCCGACCTCAAGGAGGCGGGCAATTCGATTTTCGTGGTGGGTAACACGATGCGCGAGATGGGCGGTTCGTTACTCTACCGCCTTTACGGTGGCGAGGGGGGCGAGGTCCCATCAGTAGACCTGGACGCCTTGAAGAAAAAGATTGACCTCATGCTAAAAGCCATGTCCAAGGGCATGGTGAGGAGTTGCCACGACTGCTCTGACGGCGGCCTTGCGGTGGCTTTGGCGGAGATGTGCATCGGCGGCTCCATGGGAGCCAGCATACAGCTCAAGGGCCTTGGCGACCTGGAACCGTATGAATTGCTGTTCTCAGAGAGCAACGGACGGTGGATAGTGGAGGTCTCGTCCGATCACGAGGAGGACTGGGTCGCCCTCATGGGGGCCCACGCGCAGTGGGTGGGAGTTGCGGGAGGGCCTTCGCTCATGATACACGGCGGCGGCATAGACGTGGCGCTGGAAAAGCTGAAGAAGGCCTGGAATGAGCCCATATGGAACATAATGGGGTGAAAAGGATGAGACCAGAGGAAATCAAGGTGTGCGTTCTGCGCATAGAGGGCACGAACTGTGAGGAGGAGACCCACCGCGCCTTCGCGGCAGTGGGCTGCAACCCGGAGATGGTCCATCTGAACCAGCTGACCGGACATGGTCCCGCTTCAGCCCGTCGCAGCCTGGAGGACTACGATGCCCTCGCATTCCCAGGCGGGTTCTCCGCTGGTGACTATGTTCGCGCCGGGGCGATATTCGCGGCTCGGGCCAAGAGTGCCCTCGGGAAGGAGATCAAGGAATTCGTGGAGGCTGAGAAGCCGGTGATCGGGATATGCAACGGATTCCAGATATTGGTGGAGCTCGGGCTTCTGCCCGCCACGGACGGCATCAGTGACGTCCCCACCGCGGCGCTGTTCACCAACGACTCCGGTCGTTTCGAGTGCCGGCCGACTTATCTGCGCAACGAGAACCGCGGCAAGTGCATCTTCACCAAGAAAATCGGACGCGGGAGGACCATGATGTTCCCCAGCGCCCATGCTGAAGGCAAGTTGATGAGTGCCGAACGCCGTTTCGTCGACCGTCTGGAGGATAATGACCAGGTGGTGTTCCGCTACGTCAGCCCGGACGGCAGGTCCGCAGGCTATCCCTGGAACCCCAACGGCTCAGCCTCGGATATCGCAGGGATATGCAACCCCGCCGGAAACGTGTTGGGCCTGATGCCCCACCCCGAGAGGGCCCTGGATGCCTACACGGCCCCGGACTGGACGCGCCGCCGCAAGAAAGAGGGCGATGGTCTGGCGGTGTTCCGCTCCATGGTCGACAGCCTCAGCCGTTAAATCTCCACACGGACCTCTACGCGATCCCCATCGGAGATGCTGAGGGTGCGACGGAGATGGTACTGACAGACCACTTCGATGACATCGTCGTAGTGTGAGCGTTCCGGAATGACCACGGCGCAATCGATGTTGCGGATCTTGGCCTTGTAGGCGGTGACGTCACCGAAGGTCCTACCTTCCCGGGAGAAGCCCTTGATAATGTGACCGGGGCTGTCCTTTATGATCTGGAGTTTGCCCACGTCCTCCTTGTCGAGTTTTATGTTGAGGGTTCCCTCGTAAGGTTTGAAATCCAAATGGATTATGAACTGCTCTAGGTACTGGCTCTGACATATGTAGTACCCTCCCTCACCCAATCCGGTGGAGATGGTGCCGTGAAGAATGACGTGGTCGGTGAGTTCGAAGATGCGGCGGTATTCGACGTACTCCTTCCGCAGGTCCTCGACCCCTTTGTCCGTGAGTCTGATGCGTTGCCGCCTCGCACCGAGGTCCCGCTCGATGAGTCCGTCCTCCAGAAGCTCCAATATGCGTTTGGATGCTGATTGCTGGCTCATGTCCAATGCCTCGCCCAGCTCGCGCGAGGATATTGCGATGTAGTTATGCATCCCTCCTAGAAGTGCTACCTTCCTCAGGGCCGATAGGTATTTCTCATTCATTCATGACCACCGCGAGTTCCAGACAAGGTTTGACTTGTATTGTTTGAATACGGTAAAAACATGTTGGCATCAATGGGTGAACATCAGAAGGAATTCCCGGTTGCCGCGGTTCTTGCTCCCGCCTCTGATCGGGGACTCCGTCCAGTCCATGGCCAGCAGACCGCCGTGACCTAGCTTCAGAGCTCCTCGTAGCACCTCGAGGCCCTTTTCCTCATCCACAAACTCCCTTCCCGTCTCATACTGTGGCTTCAAGAGTGCGACCAACACCCCTCCGTCCTGCAAACGCGGCGCCGCTGATTCCAACAAGCCCTCCAATAATTCACCGGTCACATCCATGACGATAAGAGGGAACCTTTCACCATCCACGGCAGCGTCCAGTGTTGCAGAGTCGGTGGCATCGACGCCTCCCCTGAAGGTCACCCGCGGATCATTTCGCAGCGCGGGATTGATCACGTCAACGGCTATGTCGACCGCCGTCACCCTACTGACGCCGTTGCGCAGCAGACAGTCTGTGAAACCCCCTTCGGAACATCCGATGTCCAGGGCGGTAAGGTCTTTGCAGTCTATGCGGAAGGCGTCCAATGCGGCCTGTAGCTTGTAACCTCCGCGACCCACGTAGAGAAAAGGCTCCAATTCCACCACATCATCAGGCTTGACGCTGTAGGACAGTTTGCTCATCACCTTGCCGTTGACCCTCACCGCCCCGGTGCGGATTAGGTGTGCGGCCTTGGAACGGGAGGAGGCGAGACTCTCGGCAACAAGGTGATTGTCTAGTCGGCGATGCAACATGTCTTCGATATCGGATATATGCCGACTTTTACTTTATTCCATTCTTCAAATGCGTAAATATTGAGATGGTTGGCGTCCAGATTTGAACCGCCATATTCTGTAACTGCCTCATAGAAGAATTGAATTAGTTATTCTCACATGTTGCTGTGAAGTTGAGTTTGATATGAACAAGAACCGTTTTTCAGAGTGGTTTTCAAACACTCGGGCCTTCAATGCAATCGGGGGGCCCTGCTTCAACCTCCTTGAGAAATCTCTCGGCTATCCGATACTGAAAATCAGGTTCAAAAGGAGAACGGGCTACAAACTAAACTTGAAAGATCCGACCAGCTTCAATGAAAAAATTAACTTGAAGAAGGTCAAAGACCGGAACCCGTTGTTAACCGTCGTCGCGGACAAACATCGGGTAAGGGGGTACATCGCAGACATAATCGGTCAGGAGAAGGCGGATGAGATATGCATACCTCACCTGCATGTGACTGATGACCCGCGAACAATCCCCTTCGATGAACTGCCCGATGAATACGTTATCAAAACGAACCACCGCTCGGGGGCCAATCTGATAGTTGAAAAGGACCATTTCGTCGATCGGAGAGCGATAATCCGCAATTTCACTAACCAACTGAAGATTCCCTACGCATGCTTCAAACATGAATGGGGATACCTCAACATCCCTCGGAAGGTTCTCATCGAGCCGCTGATAAGGGACGAGGAGGGACGACTGCCGGTTGATTATAAGCTCCATATGATAAGCGGCCGTTGTGTCATGATTCACGTCCACCACGGATTGTGCGACGATTGGGATAATCAGACATGCACGGTTTTCGATCGTGACTGGGTGCGGCAAGACGTATTCTGGAACCATCCTCCTCGGGACCATGTTCCCAGGCCAGATGGACTGGATGAGATGATCGCAATCGCCGAGGCATTGGCAAGACCATTGGACATGGTCCGTGTTGACTTCTTCTCGATGAACGGGAGACTGTACTTCGGTGAGATGACAAATTATCCATACAGCGGTTTCTCAAAAGTGTCTCCAAGGGACTATGAGCTGTACATAGGTAGCCTCTGGAACCAGCATGCGGAAGGCTATTCGGACAATCCCTCCGCATGTATGTCAGAAATGGATGGGGTGAACGGGCGAACCTCTTAGCAATCTCATCAATTGCTTACAGGGGTGTTTCTGAATTATCATGACTGGGCTGTATGAGACAGCTTAAGTTAATTTTTAATACATACGGATTTGTTGCATGTTTGATTGAATGGTCAGGCATGTGATGGAGGCAATGGGCAGAGCGCGGGTCGTCATAGAGGACGGCCGCGTGGTCGAGGTGGGAGAACCGTTGATCGATTACTGCCCCTTGTTCAAGAAGTATCGTGGGATAGATAAGCTGGATGAGAAGAGCATCCGCGAGAACATCGAGTTCCGCATCCGTGATTTCGGGATGTGCACGTCATCGCGATCCATGTTCATGGATGATTTCCTCAGTTTCGGGGTCTCGGAGCTGTTATGCCTGGCGGTCGGGGAGGGATTCCTCGATGCAGCGGTGATAGCCAGTGACGGAGCCGGTACCTGCGTGATCGATGATCCGCGTATGATACAGGGCCTCGGCGGTCGCATATCGGGCATAGTGTCCGTCGAAGTTGTGCCGGAGGTCGTGGATAAGATTGGCGCGGAGAGGACCCTGGCAGGAGAGATAGACCAGGTCCGGGGTGTCGACCTGGCCCATTCCCTGGGTTTCAAAAGGTTGGGGGTCACCCTGACAGATGGCGATGATGCTGCTGAGCTGCGCCGGCGTCACGGTGATGACGTTATGCTGTTCGCGGTGCACACCACTGGAGTGGACGAGGATTGTGCCCTGAAACTATTCCAGAACTGTGACATCGTCACCGGATGCGCCTCGCTCCACATCCGCAATCTCGCTAAGGACATGGCCCTTCTGCAGGGAGGGGACAAGGTTCCGGTATACGCATCCAGCGAGGCGGGGAAGGAGCTGATGGATATGAAGCTCAGACAATTGGGCAAGAAGCCGAGCATCAAGGACAGCGAGGATGTCCCCCGCCCTCTGATCTAATACTCCTCAAGCACGGCATGGGTGCCGGACCGCAGATATATCAAAGGTATCTTTAGAAGGCGGAGACGGGCCCGCAGCTCCTTGTCGTTGGTGACCACGAAGGCACCTAGTTTGGTGGCCAACTCGATGATGGCCTCATCACCGCTGCTCGCGGTGTGGATGATCTCATACTTCCGGGCCAAGGCGATGGCGGCCTTTGAGTGCTTGGCGCCGCAACGTTTCAGCTCACCGACCATCGGACCGGGGACCACCACGCGGGTGTCCCCGAGAAGACGTCTTAGTTCGAGGTCGAGGTTGAGTTTGACCTCGAAGGGCATCAGAAGGGCATTGGTGTCGAGTACGACGGTGCGCATCTCACTCGATTATGCCGTAGCCTATCAATCTCCACTTGCTGGATATGCGACGGGAGATTGCCACCCTCTGCCCGGCCTCAGCGCAGACTGGTATCTTCAATGCTACCTGGGCCGAGTTTCCGCGGGCGCTGCTCACCACACCGACGGTGGTGGCGGTACCGATGCTGAGCATCAGAGGTTCGTTGGTCTTGATGGAATCGACCTTCAGGTCGGCAGCGGTGCCCACCACCCTCTCCAGGAGGTGCACCTGCATGTTGAAGGACTGCACCACCGGAGGCAGCGTGCCGGGCTTGCCGACCATGCGGCCGGTCAATGAATCCGATTTGGTCAATGAGGGATCCAGTTTGGTCCCGATCGCGATGAGTCCGCCGGAATTGGCGACGTCGATAAGCTTACCGCCGGAGAACAACGACTCCACGGTCGTGAAAACCGTCTCGTAGCTGACCTTGCCAGCGTTCTCGGTCTTCCGTCCGGGATCTATCTGTAGTTCGTCACCGACCTTGAGGTGGCCTTGTATCAGGGAGCCTCCGATGACTCCACCACGAAGGGCCTCGGGGTCGATACCGGGGTTGTTGATGTCGAACGACCGGGCCACGTACATACGTGGAGGGGCCTCGTTGTCACGGCTGACCTCTGCCACGATATAAGTCTCGATGGCCTCTATCAGCTTGTCGATGTTGACGTCGTGATGGGCGGAGACCGGTATGATGGGTGCGTCCTCGGCGATGGTGCCTTTGACGAACTCCTTGATCTGCCGGTAGTTGTCCACGGCCTCGTCGCGCGTGACGAGGTCCACTTTGTTCTGGACGATGATGATCTTCTCGATCCCGACGATACTGAGGGCCATCAGGTGCTCCTTGGTCTGCGGCTGGGGGCACTTCTCGTTGGCCGCCACCAGAAGCAGTGCGCCGTCCATGAGGGCGGCACCGGAGAGCATCGTGGCCATCAGGGTCTCGTGACCAGGGGAGTCCACGAATGACACGGCGCGCAGGAACTCTGCCTTGGCACCGCAATTCGGGCATTCCTCCTTGGTACTGTACCCTGCGGCCCCCTCGCAGGAGGGGCAGTGATAGAATGCGACGTCGGCGTACCCGAGCCTTATGGAGATACCTCTCTTGATCTCCTCGGAGTGCCTGTCGGTCCACTCGCCACTCAGAGCCTTTGTCAGAGTGGTCTTACCGTGGTCGACATGCCCGATCATGCCGATGTTGAGCTCGGGTTGCCTTGGTACCTTCATCCGGTCTCCTCAGTTGGGTTGAGGCTCTCCTCTATGGATTTGGATCCGTACTGGTCCACTTTCATGTTGACCTGGACGATATCGGAGGATATCACGCGGCCGCATATCGCCTTGCGTCTCCTCTCTCCACCGTAGACGGGGTGGAATCCCTTGCTCTCGGAAAGGAGTATCTTCCTGCGGCGGTTGCCGGGCAGGTCCACCCTCATGGGTGTACCGCTCTTGTCACTTCCCCCGGTGATCTGCAGTTTGTAGCCCGGGAGCCCGACGAAGATGCCGTCAACTACCTCTCCGATGCTCTTGCCGATTAGCGAGTTGGCATGGTGGCCGGAGACTTTCACGTTGTGGGACCGGCCAGCCTTCGCATCGTTGATGACAGCTTTGAACTCAGCCATAATAACACCTATAGGTACCGCCTTAATGAGGTTTACAATAAATAACTTTTGGTGGTTCAGCACTTCACTGGAAGGCAGCCAGACCTTTAAACCGGAGCGTTGCCGGAAAAGGGTCAACGTTTACGGCGTCCGCCGTCCTCTTCTTCCTTGGCGGCCTTGCGGGCCGCCTTCTCTTCCGCGTGCCTTGCCAAGGCGGCACGCAGACGGTCCTTCAGGGACATTATGGATGTCACCGGCGACGGGTCGACCTGATTGAGATATGCGAGATGCAAGGAGGTGAAATCACCGAACATTATCGAGAAGAGGTTCTTCTCCAGGATGCTGCCCCCTGCTATCTCCACCACCTCGACCTCATGTCCGCTCTCCCTCATCGCCTCCAATGATGCGTTCATCATATGCATCAGCAGCTCGGGGGCCTGGGGGTCGTAGAGGAATATGGGCATACAGGGTTTCTCGGAGCCTCCCTCTATCCAGCCCACTATCTCGTTGTGATTGAACTCCGGGATGGTCCCGTGGAAGGCTATCATCTTGGAGTTCTCGTTGAACTGGTTCTTCCAGCGCAGGGCGGAGGAGGTCATGTAAGGGTAGGCGTAGATGACCGGTATCTTACCGACAAGTTTCTTGGCCAGCGACTGGGCGGGATTCTCATCGCTGTCCTTGATCAGCATGTCGCGCTTCTCCTTCAGGACAGGCAGGATGTTGCGTATCTCAGTGCGGCAGGGGGATATGCCCAATGATTCCAATAGGTTGCCGAGATAACCGAGAAGGTATCCTAGGGCGCTGCGGGGCTGTATCCCTCCCGGTACCTTGACGTGGAACACCCCATCGGCGGCACACATCTCCTCCAGTTGACCACCGGAGCTTATGCCGACCACATGACAACCCTGTTCCAACGCCTGGCTGTACAGTTCCAGGGTCTCCTTGGTGTTGCCGGAGTAACTGGTTATGACCACCAGCGTCTCCTCGGATGCCCAGCTGGGCATCTGCACACCGCGGACTACGATGATAGGTACCTCGGATAATTCGAAGGAATAGTCGGCGAGTATGTCGCCGCTGATGGCGGAACCGCCCATGCCGCATATCACCAGACGCTTGAAGTCCAACGATATGTCTATCGGTTCCTCAGTGGCGTGCTCGAGCTGGTCCACGAAGGACATGATGTGCTTGGCCATGTTCGAGGGATCCAGGATGTGGTTCCCGTTCTCTTCCATCTCACATCCCCCAGAACGGCGTGCTCTTGCGTTTGATGCGGATGAGCTCCTCGAGCGTCATTCGCTCATCCTCGTTTATGTCCATGGACTGCAGCTGCTTGGCGGCTGACTCCAGAAGGTCTACGTAAAGGATGTCCTCGACATCGGCCTGCCTGCCGATGGTCACGGCGTCAAGGGCTATGGCGACCTCGTCGCCCTGCTTGGCCTCCTTGACGGTGTCCTCTCCGGAACGGATGCTCTTGATCCGCCCGATGTCCCTCCCGTCGGATGTGACCACCTTCTGTCCCGTGCGTATCCTGCCGGCAAGCACACGCACACCGACGATGGCGGGTTTGCTCACACGGAACACGCAGTTGGGGAGGAGGCGGAACTTGCCGGGGAAGGCGAACTCCGCCCTCTTCTCGACCTCCAGGGCGCGCTTCTCGGCGGCCATCCACTCCTGGTACTCCTCGATCAGACGGTAGACCACCTGGTTGGAGAAGAGTTTCATGTCCGCGGTCTTAAGCGCCTCCTTGGCGTCGGGAGTGGTGTTGACGTTGAATCCGAGGATCACCTTGTTGAACTTGTTGTTGCTGGCTGAAGCCTCGACGATGTCGCGACGGGATATGTCGCCGACACCGTACTTGCGGATGGGGATGCCGGCGGCCTTGGCCTCATAGGCCAGAGCTTCGAGTGAACCGATGGCATCGGCTTTCACACTGATGCCCTCCTCCTGCGCCTCGATCTTGATCTCGGTCTCAGCGCTGAGCTCATCGAGCACCGCCTCCTCGTTGTTCTTGATCACACGCAGAGGCGCTCCGGAGACGACACCCTCCAATGATTGGCATGAAAGTTTGACACCGGCGGCGGCGGATACCGAGTCCACGGAGCTGAAGCGGTCACGGGGGTCGCGTATCTCGTCCAACGGCTTGGGCTTCAATATCGCCTTGACCTTGGTCACCACCGGTTCACCGCGGGTGCCCATGGCCAGCCTGTCCCCTTTGCGGATGGTGCCCGAATAGAGGATCACGTCCACCGTCTGACCGAGTCCGCGCTCCTCCTTGACCTCCAGGATCGTTCCCTTTCCAGGGCCCTCCTCGGCCTCCAGGGTCTTCTCCAGGAAACGCTGCGCCAGTCCGATCAGGACCAGCAGGAGGTCGGGTACCCCTTCGCCGGTGGCGGCGCTCACCGGCACCATGGCGATGGTCTTGCGGAAATCGTCAATGCGGTCGTACCTCTCCGCGTAAAGGCCTTCCTCGGCCAGTTTGGCTATGTTGCGGTAGAGCCTCTGGTTCAGCTCGTCGGCTGACTCCGGGCTCTGTGTACGTTCAGAGAGGACGAATGGCCGGTTCTTGACCGACTTCCATCCCGGGATGACATCGATCTTGTTGAGGGCGATGATGAACGGCGTCTTGAATTGCTTGAGTATGCGAATGGATTCGATCGTCTGGGGCTTGATGCCCTCCTTGACGTCTATGACCAGCACAGCCAGGTCGGCCAATGAGCCGCCGCGGGCGCGCAGGGTTATAAATGAATGGTGTCCCGGTGTGTCGATGAAGAGCAGACCGGGCACATTGAAGTTCTTACCGGCCATCAGAGGCCCGCAGACCTCGTTGATGTGCTCTATCGGCACCTCGGTGGCGCCGATGTGCTGGGTTATGAGGCCGGCCTCGCCGGCAACCACGGACGTGCCGCGGATGCAGTCTAACAGACGGGTCTTGCCATGGTCGACATGACCGAGAACGCTGACTATCGGTTGCCTTATGGACATCGCACCGGCCTCCAAGGTTGAAAAGGTGTTAAGGGGTTTATACTCACTCGTAGACCCAAGCGTCGATGACGCGCTCGTAGCCGACGAGTTCCTCGGGGGTGAAGAAGATGCCTATCTCCCTCGCCGCGGACTCGGGGGAATCGGAACCGTGGATTATGTTCCTGCCCATGTCCACCGCATAGTCGCCACGGATGGTTCCGGGGGCGGCGTCCTGAGGGTTGGTCTTTCCCATCATCTGGCGGCATACGGATATGGCGTTGTCGCCTTCCCATACCATTGCCAGGACCGGGGCGGATGTGATGTAGTCTATCAATCCGCCGTAGAAGGGCTTGCCCTTGTGTTCGCCGTAGTGGGTCTCACAGGTCTCGCGGGGGATGACGGTGAACTTCATCGCCACCGGCTTGAGGCCCTTACGCTCCAGGCGGGAGACTATCTCTCCCATCAGGCCGCGCTGGACGGCGTCCGGTTTGACCATAAGATAGGTC
>PWNH01000030.1 GCA_003557905.1 Methanomassiliicoccaceae archaeon
ATGGACCTCGAACCCCTGGCAGAGGAGATACTATTCCGGAATCTGGATGTGAGGCTCTTACCCCAGCTGCATAAGATCATATGGGGCCGGAGACAGGGCGTCTGACCTACTGGAACTTGTCCTTGTAGAGTTGGATTGACCTGTTGACCGCGTCCAGAGCGGCACCTCTGCCCTCCCATCCCTTGACGGTGACGGACTTCCCCTTCTCAAGATCTTTATAGGTGGCGAAGAAGTGGCGAACCTCGGTCTTGGTGTAATCCGGGACATCCTCGATATCGATGATGTGGTCGAAACGGTGGTCATTGGCGGGTACGGCCAATATCTTATCATCCTCCTCTCCGCTGTCCTCCATCAGAAGGAGGCCGACCGGACGAGCCTCTATGATGCATCCCGGGAAGGTCTTCTCCTCCATGAGGACTATTATGTCCAACGGGTCGTGGTCATCATAATAGCTGCGGGGAATGAACCCGTACTCACCGGGGTAATGCATGGGACTGTGGAGGACGCGGTTCAGGACATATGTCCCGAACTCCTTGGAATATTCGAACTTGTTGCGTCCGCCTTTCGGTATCTCGATAACAGCATAGACGATGTTCGGTACGTCCGGTCCAGCGGGCAAATCTCTCCAGTGATCGTTGACCATGTTCAATACTCTCCGTGAGGTAACCAAATGCATATCATTATGGAATGATGCAGATGATGAAGAGGGGAACCCCCTTTTTAAAATTATGGAGGATGTAAGAAGGAGATAATGCAATCAACTCCGTTATACCTAAAAATTGGTTAAGCTTGTACCATGCTATCCAGCAACACGGATGTCGGGTTTTTTGAATTTTTATATAAATAGTAAAAACTGAGAGATTCTCATATTACCAATATTTAAGTATAAGTTTATGTATAACTCGGAATCAACCGGTGCGTGAGTGTCATCTATAATTTAGGATAGCCTAAATTATAAGTAGTATACGGACATTCATGGCATATAGGCGCGGGGCAGATCGGGGAGCGGCCAATTCAATGCCTCCGAAAACGCAGCATCATTCCACTGCTCCGCGCCTGGTTTTTCTCCTATGCTGAATATTGTCATTGTTCCATCCCAAGGTCGTGGAAACAAACTTAATCGCATATGCCCGACCTATCCTTAGAACCTGTTTCCTCCAGGACGGATATGGTCTGATTGTGTGACGGCCGTGATTAGTTCCATCTCATACAACGCCCTTTCCTCATGGACGGTACTGTGATAAAAATTAAATACGCTTAGAAAATATCTAACCCATCCACATTGAGGAAGGCCCATGGTCACAATCTACGATGTCCCCGACATTTTGCTTCTATGAGCATCGTAGCATGATTGCTTCATCAAAGTGGCTTGAGGTGGTTTTTTGAAAACACGACAAGTCGGTAGTGAAAGCGCCCGCGAAGTGGCTGACCGTAGAAGCATCTACACCAGCCATTATAACCAGCAAGCGCTGAAAGGACGCAAAGTGGCGGAGGTGACGATATTCGATACAACCCTCCGCGACGGTGAGCAGACGCCAGGTGTAGCACTCTCCATGCAGGAGAAGCTGCGCATAGCGGAGCTCCTGGATGAGCTTGGCGTCCACGTCATAGAGGCTGGCTTCCCCGCCACCAGTGAAGGGGAGAGACAAGCCATCAAAGCCATAGCCGACCTGGGTCTCGATTCATCAATATGCGGTCTAGCAAGGTCGAACCCTGCGGACATAGATGTAGCGCTGGGTTGCGACGTCGATTACATCCACACCTTCCTTGCAACCTCGGATATTCACCTGAAGTACAAACTCAAGATGACCAGGGAGGAGGTCATGGAGAAGGCCGTCGCCGCTGTGGAATACGCCAAGTCCCACGGAGTGACCGTGGAGTTCTCCTGCGAGGACGCCACAAGGACGGAAATTGGTTTCCTCAAGGATATGCACGTTGCGGTACAGGATGCAGGGGTTGATGTGATCAACGTCCCCGATACCGTTGGAGTGATATCACCCGAGGCCATGGATATGCTGATATCCGAACTCCTCACAGTAACCAAGGTCCCGATATCGGTCCATTGCCATGACGATCTCGGGCTGGCCGTTGCCAACAGCATAGCGGCCATCCGTGCCGGTGCCAGACAGGCCCATGTGTGCGTGAACGGCCTCGGTGAGAGGGCCGGTAATGCAGCACTCGAGGAGGTCGCGATGGATCTTCTCGCATTCTATGGAGTGGAGCCACTGGTTATGTCCAAGATAGGCAGCACCTGTAAGGCCATCTCCCGGATGACCGGATATCCCATTCCCAAGAACAAGGCCATCGTGGGAAGTAACGCCTTCTCCCACGAATCAGGCATCCATGTGCATGGTGTGATGGGACACGCTTCCACATACGAGGCATTCGGTCCCGAGATAGTCGGTATGTCACGTGCGATTGTGATGGGCAAGCATTCCGGCGCCCATAGCGTCCGTGATAAACTGAAGGAGCTCAGACTGGACATAGCAGATGACCACATACCGGAGATAGTCAAGAAGATCAAGGAGCTGGCAGAGAGCGGTAAGACCGTTGATGATGCTGAGCTCGTGGCCCTCGCAGACCATGTAGCATCCCGTGAGCTCCGTGAGGAAAGGGTAAAGCTGAAAGAGTTTGCCGTCTTCACCGGTAAGGGTATAACCCCCACCGCCACGGTGACCGTGGAGGTGGACGGTGTGAGCAACACCGTATCACAAGTAGGGATAGGCCCTGTGGACGCATCCCTGAAGGCACTGCGCTCAGCGGTCGATGAGAACCTGGTCCTCGAGGAGTACCGTCTCAGTGCGATAACAGGGGGAAGCGACTCCCTTGCCGAGGTCACAGTCCTCCTCCGTGACAGCAACGGTACCGGGAGACTGTTCGTCGGTAAGGGCATCGGCTCGGACATAGTCCAAACATCAGTCGATGCCACGGTCGAGGCCATCAACCGACAGTATTCAATGATCAAGAAAGGGGTTTCAGAATGAAGAAGGGTAAGACCATAGCGGAGAAGATCCTCTCCGATAAATCGGGCGTTGACGCCTATGCGGGTCAGATAGTTAACGCACAGGTGGACTACGTCATGGTTAACGACGTCACCGGACCCATCGCTTTCCGTGAATTCGAGGAACTGGGAATGGAGCCGGTTCGGGACAGGATGGTCCTGATTCCTGACCATTACGTGCCCAACAAGGATGTGGCCTCAGCCGAGCAGGCCAAGGAGATGAGGGAGTTCGCCCGCCGGTGGTCAATCGACAATTATTTCGAGGTCGGGCGCAGCGGTGTTTGCCACCAACTCATGATAGACGAAGGTTTCGCCGCACCGGGAAGACTGATAGTGGGCGCTGATTCCCACACTTGTACGTATGGCGGTCTAGGTGCATTCTCCACCGGTGTCGGCTCCACCGAGGCAGCTGCGGTCTTTGCGACCGGAAGATTATGGTTCAAGGTGCCGGAGACCATCAAGGTCGAACTCAGCGGTGAGTTCCGTCCTGGAGTTGGTGGTAAGGACCTTATAATCCGCATAATAACCGATATCGGAGTCGACGGGGCAACATACAAAGCCTTCGAGTTCGGCGGGGATGGTGTCAGGGCGGGGGCTGTAAGCGACCGTCTGACCATAGCCAACATGGCCATAGAGGCCGGTGGCAAGGCGGGGATATTCCCCTGTGACGACCTGACCGAGGCGCATATAGAGGGTACGGTAAGGGGAGAATGGACATCCTTCGATGCCGATGATGACGCTGATTACTGTCAGATATTGAGATATGACCTTGGCGAGCTCGAGTCCATGGTGGCATTCCCACATCTGCCGGAGAACGGCAGGGCTGTGAAGGATGCCGATGTGAAGATAGATCAGGCCTGGCTCGGTTCATGCACCAACGGAAGGATCGAGGATCTGCGCATAGCCGCTGAGGTGATCAAAGGGCGGAAGGTCCATCCCGATGTCCGATTCATCGTGGTGCCCGCATCACCTAAAGTCTTCAGCCAAGCAATGGAAGAGGGCCTTCTGGCAACCTTCATGGAATCCGGAGCCTACGTTTCAGGACCGACCTGTGGCGCCTGTCTCGGTGGTCACATGGGCATATTGGCTGCGGGTGAGAGATGTGTGGCATCCACCAACCGTAACTTCATCGGCCGCATGGGCCACAAGGATTCAGAGGTATATCTGGCCGGTCCTGGCGTAGTTGCCGCTTCCGCTGTGGCAGGAAAGATAGTTACCCCTGAGCAACTGGAGGTGATCTGAATGGATTCGATCAAGGGCAAGGTATGGAGGTTCGAGGACCATGTCGACACCGATCAGATCATACCAGCCGAACGCCTGGTGGCGGAGAACCTGGACAAGATGAACGAGTTCATCTTCGAGAAGGTTAGGCCGGGTATGGCTCAAATGGTTAAAGACGGTGACATCATCGTCGCCGGTAAGAATTTCGGCTGCGGCTCATCACGTGAGCATGCTCCACGTTCACTGATACAGGCCGGTGTGTCATGCATAATAGCCGAATCATTCGCCAGGATATTCTTCCGCAACTCTCTAAACGTTGGTCTGTTGTTGGTGGAGTGCAAAGTGGAGGCCAACGAGGGTGACGACATCGAGGTCAGGCCCAAGGAGGGGGTCGTCATCAATCACAGCAACGGCAAGGAATTCAACTTCCCGCAATATCCCCAGTTCGTCAGCGAGCTTGTGGCCGCAGGCGGATTGATGAACCTCATCAAGGAGGGGAGATTCTGAAGAACATCGCGGTGATCCCCGGAGACGGGATAGGCCATGAGGTGATCGCCGAAGGGATGAGGGTCCTCGACGCCATGTCCGAGATGTCATCCTTCTCCTTTGAGGCGACCCACTATGATATCGGGTCCGAACGTTACCTACGCGATGGTACATTGGTCACGGAAGAGGAGTTTGACTCCTTGGAGAAGATGGATGCCATTTATTTCGGAGCCATCGGCGACCCGCGTGTCAAACCGGGAATACTGGAGAAAGGTGTTCTACTGGCAATGAGGGCCCGCTTCGACCAATACATCAACCTCCGTCCCGTAAAGTCATGGCATCCCTATGTGCCTTTGAAGAAACATTTCGACTTCGACATCCATTTCCTGAGGGAGAACACTGAGGACTTCTACATCGGTGCCGGGGGGAAACTCATCCCGGAGGAGATGAAGCAGAAGATGACCATCAAGCGGGGCATGTACACCTTGGACCTGAAACTCAAAGGGAAAGCCGAACCCGAGGACGAGTTCGGCTTTGAGATAGGCATCCTCTCCAAGAAAGGGATCGAGAGGTTCGCCGATTATTCATTCAAATACGCCGCTGCCCAGGGTCATGACAAAGTGACGTTGGTCGACAAGGCCAACGTCTGCTCATCCATATATGGGATGCAAAGGGAGATTTTCCAAGAGAAGTCGGATGACATAGGAATAGGCCTCGATTTCATGTACGTCGATGCCATGGCAATGGCCATGCTCGTCAGGCCTCACACATTCGGTACCGTCGCCGTGCCAAATCTGTTCGGTGACATACTGACCGACCTCGGGGCACAGCTGGGCGGAGGTCTGGGTATGGGAGCCTCCGGAAACATAAACCCTGAAGGCGTGAGCATGTTCGAACCCATTCACGGCTCCGCTCCTGATATCGCGGGTCAAGGTAAGGCCAACCCATTCGCCACTTTCATGGCGGCAAGGATGATGCTGGACCAATTGGGCCACAAAAACGAAGGGGATATGCTGGAGAAAGTCCTGGTCAAATCATTGGACGATGGGGCGACGACTCCGGACCTCGGAGGCGCTTTGCACACGTCCAGGGTCACCGACTACGTAATCGAGCAGCTCCGCTGCCTTTGAAACCCTTTCCAACCATTATTTTCAATCCTCCTAGACAACTGTAAATACACTGAAATGAAACCATCTGATATGGCATTGAGACACTGTCAGAGTTGCGGTGTAGATGTTAGGACCAAACACCGACTACCGATGTGGTTCCTCGTGATTCTCATACCATTGGCATTACTGACAGGCTTCGCAGTGTTGTTCTTCGATGTCATGGTGGCCATGATGGTGGGCGAGGAGGCATCCTTACTTTCCTACGTTGGTTTCATTATTATGGCATCACCAATAGTGTACATCATCTTAGGCTGGAAGAGGAGATGTCCACTCTGCGGGACGCCCCAGAAGTTCTTGCAAAAAACTGGAACCGTTGCCGATGATTCACTTATTCTTGATGAAGGCAGTCATTGAGGATGGTAGGGTGAACCTCCATTGGGGACTTAATCCGACTACTTCTTTGAATTTTCTAATTACTATATAATATTAAGGCCGTTAACTATTTGTCAAACTCTCACAATATGCATCCTGGTTTCTTCCATGGATGATGAGAAATGGGCTGAGTGTATCGAATTCCATGGTCATTCCTGTCCCGGATTGGCCATAGGTTATCGTGTATCTGAATTCGCGATGGAATCGTTAGGTATTCCGTTGGAAAGAGCCAGTGATGAAGAACTGGTATGTATCTCCGAGAATGAATCGTGCGGAGTGGATGCGATCCAATATCTTCTGTCCTGTACAGTGGGTAAAGGGAATCTGCTCATCAAGCCTTATGGAAAGTCGGCCTACACCTTCTACAACCGTAAGACTGGGGAAGGTGTCCGTCTGCTCATGATGACAATTGACCGTGAAGCGGACAGGGATGAAACGATGAGAAGGATACTCACGGCTCCAGCGGATGAGATCATGACGTAAATGGAACCGACAATCCCGATGCCTGAGAAAGCACGTATTTTTACCAGTATACGCTGTGACCAATGCGGTGAACACTGCCGTGAGGATAAGATACGTCTAAAGGATGGAGGGTTTCTATGTCTGTCTTGTTTCAATCCCTATGACCGTGGATGAGTCTCTTGATTCCGTTCTCGATTATAAGATATGCTGATAGCTATAACCAATCAATTTGATTAGTGTGGTCGTTCGAGAAGTGGACTCCACAATCAAACCTTGTAACATCCCATCTCAGAAATCGACCCTACGGCTCATCTCGCGGGGCATGTACATCTTTCGGAACGGTTTGCCCCTGGTCTCCAAAGCGATACGTTCGCCAAGACCGGCGATGTCCATCTCGATGTCACGGTTCTCGTTGCGGTAGTACACCTTCAAGGTACCGCTCTCAACCTCCTTGTCACCGATTACGGCAACGTAGGAGCACCAGTCCTGCTTGGCGCGTCTGACCTTCTTGCCGACAGTGGCGTCAGTGTCATCGATCCCCACGCGGATACCGGACATCTCCAGCGCATCCGCAAGCTCCTTCGCCTTGTCGACATGGCCGTCGGTGACCGGCAGCAGACGCACCTGTTCCGGGGTAATCCATACGGGGAGATGTCCGACCTTTCCCTCGGACTCCATCATCACCGCGGTGTCCAGAAGGGTGTAGAGGTATCTCTCGATGGTGCCGATCACAGCTGTATGCAGTATGATGGGATGCTCCTTCTCCGCCTCTTTGTTGGCATACGTGATGCCGAAGCGTTGCGCGTTACCGACATCGATCTGCACGGTGCCGATCTCCCGGGCCCTCTTCATCTGGTCCAGAATGTGGTACTCTATGTTGATGGTCCAGTAGTAATTCGTACCTTCAGGGTAGAAATGCAATAGGGCAGGCCTTCCGTGTTTCCGCAGAAGGTCCATGATCATCTCCTTGTTCTCCTCGTAGGCCTTCTGAGAGGACAGGTTGATCAGCAGGTCGTACTCTCTGCCGAGGACAGTCATCTCATCCATGATCCTCGCATCGAGGACGGAGAAATTCTGTTGTGCCTCCGGCATGTCCTTGCAGACCACGTGAAGGTCGGGCATGTTCAGACGACGGGTACGGAAACACAGCATCGTCTCCCCGGATTGCTCCAAACGGTAAGAGTCGGCGACCTCGAAGGCACCGAAGGGCAATTGACGGTAACTTATGTTCCAATTCTTCATCATGGCGAACTGCTGATGGCAGGCAGCATAGCGCATGACGAAGGTCTTGTTCCCTGTCTTGACCTGGTAAAGGCGGTCGCCGAAGAGTTCAGCATGTTCCCTGACCGGCTCCTCATCAAGCGAGAACATATTGGTCCCTTTGACCATGTAAATTGGTAATCCAAGGTCATTGACGATGTCAGTTGAATAATCAGCGACCAGGTCGAACATCAGGGCGCCGGCGGGTGTGAATGCCATATGTCCAACATCGCTCATGGCCTCCCACTGTATTCCGAACTTCCTGCACAGCCTGAGGTATTTGGGCTCCTCCGACAGTGAAACGCTCTCTTTCTTGAGCGCTTCCTTGTCCACCATCTCGCGGAAGCATTCACTGCCGCCCTTGTAATCCGCGACGGCGAACTCATCACCCTCTGGAGTCAGTATCAGGAAGCTGCCTTCCGCCTTCCTCTCCTCCTTAATCGGTTTTCCGCTGAAATCGCGGGAAAGTTCGGATAGGGGATGGCCTTTACACCGTATGTTGAATGCCTTATACCAGCCGAATGGTGCCCTGGCAACCTCCATACCCTGGGATGAGATGGAATCCTCCATGGCCTTCATCATCGTCGTTGCGGCTTTGGGGGATGAAAGGTCGTTGCTCAAGTGAGCATAAGGGTAAAGCATGATCCTCTCAGCACCTACACGTTCGGCTGTCTGCAGGATGTCCTGCACAGCCTGGGCGCAGACCTCTTCCGGCGAATCCTCATCAACGCTCTCGACGGTGATGAAGGCGACCAGGGCCTCCTCCATCCTCCCATCGTGCATCTGCTCCGGGATCTCCTCCGCCACCGGAGTCTTCTTCTTCGCCTCAAACTCCATGAAGTCAGCGTGGATATAGAGTGCTCGCATTGGATCGTCTCAAAATCAGACTCAGATATTTAAATTGGTTGCAGAGCGACGTAAAAATCCAAACCATATCTGGATGAAAGGGATTTTATACCATTCGTCAGATAGCTCCGTCCGATGAGGAGACCCTCTTCACTTGTACTAGACCGCAAAGGTGTAGAAGCCCCCATAGCGGTAACGGCTACCGTGTTGGTAGTCTGTCTGCTGATCGTTGCCGGATTAGCCATTGCTGAAAACTTTTCTGGCGGGAATGATGACGGCGTCAGGACAGCTGTCAACGGTGACTCTGTGAAGGTCGATTTCATAGGTACGTTTGACAATGGCAGGGTCTTCGATACATCCCTATGGTCTGTAGCAAGTGATGATGAGGTCCCCAAGAGCTTCTCATTCACGAAGAAGCAACAGTCCCAATATGTCCCGCTCGAGTTCACGATAGGCGAAGGTCGCCTACTGGCAAAATTCGAGTCTGCGGTGATCGGTTTGGCAGCTGGTGAGACAAGGACAATCACTCTGACACCCGAGGAGGGTTACGGATTGGTCCCCGCCTCGAAGCTCACATCACATCACATTATTGATGAAATCCCCCTAAGGCAGACCATGAATCTGACCGAGTTCGAGGATTTCTTCGGTGAAGCTGCCGCCAACGGTCTTGTGGTAAGTCATCCGGTCTATGGTTGGGATGTTGTAATTGAGACCTACTCACCGAATGTCGATGAGGTCATTGTTAGGAACCAGCCCGTCCAAGGGATGAAATACTGGTCCTACGGCGACCGCGATGCATCGCAGGGTTGGGAGGTCAGAGTGAACGCCGTAGATTCGGATTCGATAACCATCGAGAACATGTTGAACACCAACATGGTCAACAGCGTCAAAGGTGTCGATGCAGACGGTGAATCATTCTTCCTTCATGCCATCGAGGACGGTAGGATGTATTTCAAATACTCCGTGGAGAGGGTTGGTCAGAACCTCAATTTCGAGATAACCCTGGTCGGTTTCACGAATTAGACCAGTCTACGGTACTGGTCCAAGGTCTGCTGGGCAACGCTTTCCCAGCTGTATCCTCTTGCCAGTTCCAAGGCCCTTCTACCCATGTCTCTTCTGGCGACATCGTCGGATATCAATGAGTTGATTCCCTCTGCCAGCGCCACAGGGTCACGCGGAGGTACGAGTATCCCCGCATCCTGGACAACCTCTGGCAATCCTCCTGTATCAGTTGCGACCAGGGGTTTACCATGGGACATGGCCTCGGCGGCAGCGATACCATAGGCCTCGAATATGGAAGGCATGACATAGACGGAACAACGGTCAAGCAGCCTGTCCCGCTCATCCTCGCTCACGAATCCCAACAATTCCACCTTCTCGTCGACACCGAGGTTTTTTGCCAATGATGCGAGTTTCTCCGACTCCGGACCCTTGCCACAAATCTTCAGCGGCATCTCAATATCCCTCATGGCCTCAATCAGGTATTTCAGACCCTTGGTGGCAACAAGTCGACCGACGAAAAGGATGTAACCATCCTCCTCACCAGAGACATGGGACGGCATATGGACGCCGTTCTTGATAACCTCGAGTTTATGGGATGGGACTCCTCTGTCCAAGAGTTGATCCCTGATATGCTCGCTTATGCAGGTTATCCTATCGTATTTCCTCAGTTTCGGAAGGAACAGGCGGTCATTGGCCAGGGAACCTGCTCTCTGCAGCAACCCCTCGCCCTCACCGAATGAGTTGTGCCAGCAGAACACCTTCTTACCTTCGTGAGCAGCCATGTCCCGGGTGTAGGACGGTGCCCAACGGTAATGGAACTCCACGACATCGGGATCCAACGCTTTCAGCGTCTCCTTCAGTCCCTTTGATGTCACATAGGGAGGGTTGTAGTCCCCGAAATAACGCGATTTGAGCCTGAGGATGTCATAACCTTCTCCGCGCTCCTCGACATCTGTTCCTTTCAGCTGGGAGGTCACGATGGTCACTTCGTTGTCCCTGCCCAAAACTGAACAGATGTTATGGATACGATGTTCTATGCCGCCATAGAACGGATAGAAATAGGGGTCCACATGCACTATCTTCAAACAATCCCTCCCGTAAACGATTTATTGTAGATGCAATTGCGGGATTCCTCATGGTGGAATGCGGTGTCATTCATGGGACGTCCGTCAAATCGATGCCCAGGATATAAATTCATTCCGTGTTCCCTTCACTTCGACGGCGACAGATAGTCATATACGTTCTGAAGGCGCTTGTAATAGCTCGGTCTGATCTTTTTGGAGTTGCATTCGATGGCGTATTCATACAGTTCTATCAGGCGGTCGGTGTTGGCGTCTATCGAATGCTTCTCAGCAGTCTCCCGCGCATTCTTTCTGACCTTCTCGTCAGCATTGATGCAATCCATGATGGCCTCGGCGCATGACCGCGGATCATCCTCGAAGAGCCTTCCGTTCACACCATCCTCGACAGCTTCCTTCAGGGCACGGTAGTTGATCGCCGCCACGGGTAGACCGCAGGCCATAGCCTCTATCACCACCAGGCCCTGGGTCTCGAATTTGGAAGCGATAACGGAGGCGTCTGCGGCTGCGTAGTAAAGGCTCAGCTCCTCTGAGGGTATGTAACCTGCGAAGACGACCTTCTTGCTTAATCCCATCGTCCTCACCTTCTTTCGCAACTTCTCCTCCGCGGGACCGCCACCTACCAGAACCAGCATCGTCTGGTCATCCATATGTCTCATGGCATCGATTATGAGGCCGATGTTCTTCTCGTGCGACAACCTCCCGACATGTATGACGACCTTCTTACCGTCCAGGCCCAGCTTGCTCTTGATCTCGGATCCGTCCATGTCGCGGTTGAACCGCTTGGTGTCTATGCCGATGGGTATGGTCTCCATGCGTTTGATGCGGGGGGCTCTCCTCCTGAGCTCCACTCCGATGGAATCAGTGAGGGTGATTACCGCATCCGCTCTTTGTAGCAGTGTACGGAAATAGAACCAAACCAGATCCTCTGTCACATGGGAATCAAGGTTGAAGGGGGAATAATGTTGCAATGCCTCGGTGTGCATGGTGTTGAAAGAGACAACGAACGGCAGGTTCAGGTTACGGCATACGACCATGCTCCTCAGACCCATTATCAATTGTCCCTGTGAGTGGATGATATCGGGTTTCAGCTTCTTGATCACATCCATCTTGTTGGAAGGGTAGATGGGAACGAAATAGCCGGGGTAGGGGCGACACTCCCAAGCAGGGAAATATATGGTGCCCTCCTCGCGAAGCTCCTCCTTTCCGGGATCCGGGGCTATGACTATGACCTCATGCCCTCGGTCCTCCAATGCCTTCTTGGCATTAACCACGGCAGTCACCACCCCTCCGGGGGAAGGAAGGTAGCTGTCAGTGGTCATCGCTATCCTCAACTAAATACCACCTCTATGTCGTGCATCCCCTGACATTGAACCTGAATAAACGTGACCTCTGATATTTATTTCGCAAACCAGGGTCATGAAACCGTCTTCCTGACCCTGCGTTGGCGCATTCCACCGTAAACCAGCGATATGATTATGAAAACGGCAACGAACGCCAATGTGTACATCTGCGCCTCAGGCCCGCTGAATATCCGGAAGAAGAAGCCGGACATCATCAGAATCAGGCCGTATTTTATGAATGCCCCGGTCAGGAGGTATTTCAATGCCCGACGATAGGTCCAGGCATCCATCATGCTGACGAATGCACCGGCGAACGGTATCATAGGGGCGAAACGGTTGACCAGGAGAAGTTTCTCATCCCCGATAATGAGGAAGTTGACGTAGCGCGTGGCTATGCTCTGGATCCTTTTCGGCACGGTTATCCGTTCGACGACCAGGTACAATGACGTCATGCCGATGAACTCTCCAAGCAGTATGGTCGCCATTATCATCAATGCCCATTCCGGGGATGGGTTGTACATGTACGCGATGACCGTGAAAAGTTCAGGGAGGGTTGGCATTATGAGGGCGTCTATGATGAAGATTATCATCACACAGAGCAGCAACCCCGCTGCTCCGTAGGGGCCGAATATACCGTAAACGATCTCACCCACATCGAACATCAGATACCACCCAGTCTTTCCCTCTTGCTATCAATGGCCCATTGGTACAATTCCAACAACCGTGAGGAAGTCATATCGAGTGAGAACCACTCTGCTGTGGATCTGGCATTTCTTCTCATCCCGTCGTCCGCCTCAAGACATCTACGCATGGCGGCGGCGCAGGATTCCTCGTCATCGGTGAAGAGATACCCATTGTGACCATCCTCCACCGTCTCCTTCAATGCACGGTGGTCCATCGCCGCCACCGGGAGACCGCAGGCCATGGCCTCTACCACCACAAGGCCCTGGGTCTCGAATTTGGATGCCAGTATTGAGGCATCACCGGCGGCATAGTACAAAGGCAGCTCATCATTGGGAACGAATCCGGTGAATATCACCCTATCGTCCAGGCCGAGTTCCGTTGCCATCTCTTTCAGCATCGGCTCCGCTGGACCTGTGCCGACCATCAGAAGGGACGTATCATCGTCCATCAATCTCATGGCACGTAACACAAGCTCGATGTTCTTCTCAAAGGACAGTCGGGAGACGTGGACCATGACCTTTCTTCCCTCTAGCCCGTGTCTTATGCGCATAATGTTCTTGTCCAATCCCGGATTGAACCTCTCCTGGTCGATCCCCAGTGGTATCGTCTCTATGCGCCTGATCCGCGGTGCCCTTCCTAAAAGCTCCTTGCCCACCGCATCAGTGGGGGTTATCACGGCGTCAGAGCGATGCAGTATGATACGGAAATACCTCCACAACAGCCTCTCAGCCATGTTCCACTCCAGAGGTATGGGCGAGTAGTATCTCATGGCCTCGGTGACCATGGTGTGGAAATGAGTGACGATAGGTATCTTAAGGTGTCTGGCAACCAACATGGCCCTTATAGCCATGGTCATCTGACCCTGACAGTGGATCACATCCACATCCAATTTTCTGATGACATCCATCTTGTTCGAAGGGTATATGGGTAGGAAATATCCGGGGTATGAACGGAACTTCCGTGCCTTGAAATACACCGTGCCCTCCTCACGCAAATCCTCTCTGCCGGGGTCCGGGGCGATCACTATCACCTCGTGGCCACGTTCCTCCAGTGCCTTCTTGGTCGTCGTGACTGCAGTTGAGACTCCGTCCCTTGTAGGCAGATAGCTGTCCGTGGGCATAGCGATTCGCAGTGGGATCACCTCAAAGCAGAAGTTTGATTTTGTTAAGAAGTTCCTCGGGGTTCCTACCTAGGATGCGTACCATGGCGGCGTCTCCCGCACCATGGTGGTCGTATATCACGTCCGGGAACTCCTCACAGGCCTCTATTGTGTTGGAAACCGCCCATTCCAGTGCGGTTGTCGAGCCATCAGGTACGTGGTTGCCCTCGAAGCAGGCGACCACAAGTCCCAACTCCTCCATGAGGTTGACGAGTTCCTCATCATAGCGAATGTTGAGGGACGACCTCATCTCCTGATCGTACCTCATGGCTGTCAATGTGACCGTTGCCATGTGTACAGAGGTTCCGAAGGCCACTCCGCCTATGCTACGGGTGCAGCCACGGATTGACATCATCCGAGACTCCAGTGCCGCCACCTCGCCCACGGTCCTGGCGGCGGGGAGTGCATAGACAACGTTTGACCCTGATTGCGGAACCCAGTCCGATGGAAGGAGGGATTCCAATCCTCCGATGACATCCCTAAGCCGGTGCAGCACTTCCAGGCCCTCAGCCTTCCGAAGCAGCCCCACCATCGGGTTCACTACCTTAACGCCCTTGCCGACGTCGTACATTGTCAGTATGGATGATTGGATCTCATCACGGGCGGACATTATCGACCCCAGGACATCCCGCCCCTTGGCCAGGTTGGCGGTTATGTATGCTGACAACGTGCATCCGCCCCCGTGTCCCGCCGTCGCCAGCCGTGGGTATCTGAAACGGGTGAATTCAGCCCCCTGGTAAAGATAATCGACAACGTCCTCTGAATCCATATGTCCGCCTTTCAGGTAGACGCTGCAACCATTGGAGCCGATTATCTCACAGGCTCTCATCGCATCATCCTCATCCAGTATATCCATTCCAGAGAGAGCCTCCGCCTCGGAGAGGTTCGGGGTGACCACATCGCAGAGGGGCATCAACTCCTTTATCATGACCTCAACCAACCCATCGCTGCTGAGACTGTCCCCCACTCCTGCGACCATCACCGGGTCGACAACCAACGGCAACTCTCGTGAATCGAGGATTTCGCTCACGACGTAAACGTTCTCAGCCGTATAGAGCATCCCGGTCTTCACGGCACCGATGTCCACATCATCAAGGACACTGTCGATCTGTGCCCTGAGCATGTCCGCCCCCACGTCCTGGATCCTGTCCACAGCGCTGGTGTTCTGGGCGGTGATGGCAGTGATGGCGCAGCATCCGTGGACTCCCAACGATGCGAATGCTTTGAGGTCTGCCTGGATCCCTGCACCTCCCACGGAATCCGAACCAGCGATGGTCAGGGCCTTGTACATGATTTCGATAATGGCACGATGGTTAATATTGTAATCGTTGGCTGAATGTCACGGACTATCTAGTGTGGCGGCATCATCTTTAAATACATATCTTCAGTTCGAAAAGATGATGAAGGCCTCTAGCTGTCATTTCATCCTCAGTGGTGAATCAGATTACAAGCACCTGACCAAGGTTTTCCCGGAACTACTTACGTTCTTTCTGAAAGAGACCGATCAGATACCTGAGGACGAGGAGATCATGCAGATGTTCATAGAGCTGAACCTCAGAGATCTGGAACGGAATGTCAAGCCCGAAGGTTATAACCGCAAGGGGCGCATGAGAATGATATTCCCCCTGGACCGGAAGGAGTTCTACATACGCTCATCATCGAAAGGGGCAGAGGTCACCCGCCTCGGAGAGAAGATAAGCGCCATGCTGAAGGCCGCTGATGTGGACCACGTGATGGAGATGGACACCATAGACGGTGTCCGTTAACCCAACAGTTCCTGCCAGGCGGTATCGATGCGCCTGTTGGCCTCGTCCACCGCCGATTCCCTTCTCATAACCCTATCTATGCACTCCGTTGCCTGAATCAGGACGCAGTGGGGTGAGGTGCCTCCATAGGAACGCCGACGCTCCACACAGCTGTCGACGCTGATGACTTCGAACACATCCTCATCGATCACATCGGAGAAAGACCGCATCTCATCCAATGTGAGGTCGTCCAATCTCTTACCTTGTTGGATGCAGTTCCTGACCGCAGTTGCCACTACCTCATGGGCCTGACGGAACGGCATGTCCTTGACGACAAGGTAATCAGCGAGATCGGTGGCGTTTATGAATCCTCTCTCGGTCATCTGGCGCATCCTTGCGGTGTTGAATTTCAAAGTGGCGATCATCCTCTCGGCCATCCTCAGGGATGATATGAGGCTGTCCAGCGCCTCCATGGCCGGTTCCTTGTCCTCTTGAAGGTCGCGGTTGTAGGCCAGCGGTAACGACTTAAGCAACGCCAACAGACCGCTCATCGCTCCCAGCGGCCTCCCCGTCCTCCCTCTTATCAGCTCAGCGATATCGGGATTCTTCTTCTGAGGCATTATCGAGGAGCCGGTGGAGTAGGCATCGTCCATCTCCACGAATGAGAACTCGGGGGAGGACCACATTATAAGCTCCTCACACAAAGAAGAAAGGTGAATGGATGCGGTGCAGCAGCAGTAAACGGCATCCAGCACGAAGTCTCGGTCGCTCACGGAATCCATGGCGTTCTCCGTGGGTCCGTCGAACGCCAACAGGTCGGCGCTGCGCTTCCTGTCGATGGGGTATGTGGTACCGGCCATGGCGGCCGATCCGAGTGGGCAGAGGTTCATACGTCTGTAGGCTTCCATCAGTCGGTCAGCATCACGGTCGAGACGGAAGGCATGTGCCATTAGGTGGAATCCGAGCGTCACAGGTTGGGCGTGCTGCAGGTGGGTATATCCCGGCATGACACTCTCCGCCTCGGTCTCCGCCCTCTTCACCAAGGTCCTTTGCAATTCCCCGATGGCGGCAACGGCCTCCAACAGACTGTCTCTGACATACATGCGGAAATCAGTGGAAACCTGATCGTTACGGCTGCGTCCAGTATGCAGTCTTCCTCCTGTAGGGCCCACGATCTCCGTCAGACGTTGCTCTATGTTCGTGTGCACATCCTCAAGAGAAGCATCCATCTGCAGACGTCCGTCCTCTATGTCACGAAGGATTGTGCGCAGGCCGTTGGAGATGAGCTCCACGTCATCGGAAGGGAGTATCTCCCTCTCCCCCAGCATCTTCACATGGGCCAAAGAGCCCATGACATCATAGAATGCCAAACGGGAGTCTATCGTCAACGAGGATGTGAAAGCGAGGACGTCCTCGTCCATCCCCTTCTCGAAACGGCCTGACCACAACGCCTTCTTGGACATGATCACTCCTTCTTCTGAGTCTTGGCGACGGTCTTGTTGGGGAGTCCCCAGCAGTATATGAAACCCTTCGCGGCGTTATGGTCGAAATCATCACCTTCCGCATAGGTGGCCAAGCCCTCGTCGTATATCGAATACGGGGAGCGGCGACCTACGACGGTGGCGTTGCCCTTGTGCATCTTTATTCGTACCACGCCACTGACATATTCCTGCGTCTGGTCTATGAAGGCTTCCAGGCACTCCCTCAAGGGGCCGAACCAAAGGCCGTCATAGGCCACCTCGGCGAAGCGCTGTTCAACGGATTTCTTGAAGGCCAGGACGTCTCTGGTAAGAACAAGTCCCTCCAAACTCTGATGTGCCTTTATGAGTGCCACGGCCGCTGGACATTCGTATATCTCACGGCTCTTCAATCCCACCAGGCGGTCCTCGACGTGGTCGATGCGCCCGACACCGTTCCTGCCGGCGATCTCATTCATCTTCATGATCAAGGAAACTCCGTCCATAAGATCGCCATCCAATGCCACAGGGATGCCGTTCACGAACTCGATCTCAACGTACTCCGGTTCATCGGGGGAGTCATTGGCGGATGCAGTCCATTCATAAGCGGCCTCAGGCGGCTCGACCCAAGGGGCCTCCAGGACACCACACTCGCAACTCCTTCCCCAGAGATTCTCATCGGTGGAGAAGGGATTCTCCTTTTTCACGATGATAGGTATCTCCTTCTCTTTCGCATATTCTATCTCGTCATCGCGGGTCATCTGCCATTCCCGCATCGGGGCGATGATTCCCAGGGAAGGGTCCAAAGAAACGATGCCGACATCGAATCGGACCTGATCGTTGCCCTTTGCGGTACAACCGTGCGCAATGAATTTGGCACCCTCTTTCTTGGCGACATCAACGAGCAACTTGGCTATCAAAGGCCGGGCGATTGCAGTACTCAGAGGATAGACGCCTTGGTAGAGGGCATTCGCCTTCAAGGAAGGGAATATGTATTCCTCGACGAACTCCTCCTTCGCATCGATGGAGTATGCACTGACAGCACCTATCTTCTTGGCCCTGTCTATGGCATCATCGTCACGCGGAGGCTGTCCGACATCGATGGAGACGGCGACAACATCAAGGTCATAGTTCTCCTGAAGCCAGCGTATGGCGACCGAGGTGTCCAAACCCCCGGAGTATGCCAGTACTACCTTGTCTTTCATATTCTCTGCATCCTGCATCGTAATCGTCCCTGGTATTTTCATGACAATATAAAGTATTGCGCAGTTCAGGCAAAGCCCGTCCTGAAGATTTGATGAGGCTTTCTGACGTATGAGTTGAATTCACTCCACTATCAAATTAGTACAGCGGTTGTCGGTATTCAAAAAAACAATATCCAGACATTTGATGTCCAAGTGGTCAGATAGTATTATAATATACATAGGATAGTAAGTATGTCTGAAATAGAACAATAAACCTAAAAACAAATCCCAGAATCACTCATATCTTCACAATATTTGAGGATTATCCATGATAAACGTAGGCATAGTCGGAGGTACCGGATACACCGGGGGCGAATTGGCACGCCTGATATGCAACCATTCAGGTATGGATCTCACAGCCATGACGTCCCGTGGGAATGCCGGCAAGCCTGTGAGTTCGGTACATGGTTATCTCAAAGGATACGTTGATCTGGATTTCAAATCATCAATCGATGGTGACGAGGATGTCGACCTGGTGTTTCTGGCCACACCTCACGGTGTCTCAATGGAACACGTACCGCATTTACTCGATATGGGTCTCAAAGTGGTCGATCTGAGTGGTGACTACCGTTTGGACGATGAGGCCGTTTACCGTAAATGGTATGGAAAAGGACATGAGGACCAGGACAATCTTGCCAAGGCTGTTTACGGACTCCCGGAGCTTTTCCGTGATAAGATCTCCAAGGCCCAACTCGTGGCAAATCCTGGTTGCTATCCTACGGCCAGCATCCTGGCGTTGGCGCCATTGTATGCCGCAGACCTTGTCGATGGCGATGTTATCATAGATGCCAAAAGCGGTACTTCAGGGGCGGGTATAAACCCCACTGCGCGCACCCATCATCCCAATTGCGGAGAATCGGTAATCGCCTACAACAGCGGGAAACACCGTCATCAGCCGGAGATCGACCTCATCCTACACAAACTGGGCGGGGGCGGGGATGTTTACTTCTCGCCGCATCTGGTACCGATCATCAGCGGGATATTGGCATCCTGCTATCTGGATGTTAAGGATGAAATGACAACCGGGGAATTGCAGGATTTATATTCCAAGTTCTATTCGGGGGAACGTTTCGTACATGTCACCGAAGAGGGTTCCATACGCGACGTTGTGGGATCGAACCATTGTCAGGTCGCCCCGGTATGCATGGGCGGTCGAAAGGTAGCCGTTTTCTCAAGTATCGACAACCTTGTGAAGGGAGCATCGGGACAGGCGGTCCAATGTGCGAACATAATGTGCGGGTTGCCGGAAGGGATGGGTATAGACTTCCCGGGACTGGGGGTTTGAGATATGGAAAAGATAGAAGGAGGGATCACAGCCGCCCAGGGTTTCAAGGCCGCGGGCGTGCATTCGGGCGTGAAGTATCGGTCTCTGGACCTGGGCGTGGTTACATCGGACGTCCCGGCCAAGAGTTTCATCGGATACACCAGCAACAAGGTCAAGGCGGCACCTGTGCAGGTTATGATGGAGACAAATCCGCGTGAGCTTCAAGCTTTCGTCATCAACAGCGGTAACGCCAATGCGTTGACGGGAAAACGCGGGATAGAGGATGTTTACAACATGCGTGCCCATGCGGCATCGGCCCTGGGAATAGACGATGAGGAGCTGGTGGGGGTAATATCTACCGGGCTCATAGGGCGGTTCCTGAACATGCCGAAGATCCTCTACGGGATTGACCGTGCATCCAAGGAACTGGCCTATGGTTTCGAGGCTGACAATGATTTCGCCGAGGCCATAATGACGACCGATACCCGCAAGAAAGAGGTCGCCTACCGCGTAAAACTCGGTGACGGCAGTCTGATAACAATCGCCGGCGTGGCCAAGGGCAGCGGGATGATATCGCCTCACATGAAGGTCCTGCATGCCACCACGTTGAGCTTCATATCTACCGATGCCGTGCTCAGTGATGATTTCAATGATAAATGGCAGCAGACGTTGGATGAGACCTTCAACATGATATCGGTGGACGGTGACCAGAGCACCAATGATATGTCGGTGCTGATGGCCAATGGCCTTGCCGGTGGGGACACAGCCGACGACGACCCCAACTTCATGAAGGCCCTCAAGAACGTGATGCAGGACCTGGCTTACATGGTCGTGGAGGATGGTGAGGGGGTCACGAAGGTCATCGAGGTGGAGGTGCGAGGTGCGCCAAGTAAGGAGGGGGCGGCGTCGGCGGTCAAGTCGATAATACGTTCTCCTCTGGTCAAGACCGCCATATTCGGCTCCGACCCCAACTATGGCCGCATAATGATGGCTTTGGGCAACAGTGATTGTGATTTCAAGATCGATGATGTCAAACTCACCATTGTCGGATCCGGAATTGAGGTCCCGATATTGGAGTGCGGTACTCCGGTATTCGAGGATCAGCGTTCAGTGGACATCGTACGTATGGCCATGGAGGGAGACACCGTCAAGATAGTGGTCATCCTCGGCGATGGGGAACACACGGCCACGGGGTGGGGATGCGACCTGTCCTACGATTACGTCAAGATAAACGCCGAGTACACAACGTAGGGATGCAAATGGACAAACTCCCAATCAAGGAAAGCTTCCCCCGTCTGGAGGAGTTACGAGACAATCATATAGTGATCAAGTTCGGAGGCAACGCCATCAGCGGAGAGGGTGAACTCCAGCGCTTCGCCAAGGATGTGGCGATGATGCGCTCTCTCGGGGTCCTTCCGGTCCTGGTGCATGGAGGAGGGCCAGAGATAACGCGTGAGATGAAACTCCGCGGCATGGAGGCTCGGAAGGTAGCCGGACTACGAATCACTGACACTCAGACACTGGAGATAGCTGAATACGTACTCGGCCGCATAAACCGTGAGATCGTCAAGGCCTTGAAGGGTGCCGGGGTAGATTCCATGGGAATACCGGGGTACAAAGGTGGTCTGCTGCACTGTAAGCGCAAGGATCCGGTCCTGGTGTATGACGAGGACGGAAATCTCGCCACCATAGACCTTGGACATGTCGGCGATGTGGAGAGTGTCGATGCCAAGCAGTTGCGATACATGACGATGTCCGGAATGGTCCCGGTGATATATCCCATAGGGGTCGATGATGAGGGCGGACATGTCAACGTCAACGCCGATACCGCCGCCGCCCATATTGCCGCAGCTTTACAGTGTGAGGAGATGATACTGATAACCGACGTCCCTGGCATACTGACGGATGTCAATGATGCCGCATCACTGATCAAAGAGGTGTCGATCAAGCAGGTGGAGGACCTCATCGAGGGCGGAGTAGTTATTGGCGGCATGGTGCCCAAGGTTGAGGCCTGCCGCCTGGCATTGGAGAAGGGAGTGCGTTCAACCCATATGCTGGGAGGAAAGGATGCCGAACACCTTCTCCGTCAGATATTGGACGGTTCCCATCGCGGGACCAAGATTGTGAACGGGTGACCAAGATGGATATGGACACACTCAAAAAACTTGACAGCGCCCATCTCTTCCAGAACTACGGGCGTCAGGATTTGGCATTCACACACGGACGGGGCGAGTATCTTTATGACGTGGAGGGAAAGGAGTACCTGGACATGGTGGCCGGCATAGCCGTCAACTCACTGGGTCATGCCCATCCAGCCATGACGGCTGCGATTTGTGACCAGGCCTCCCGTTTGATCCATGTGTCCAACCTTTATCGCATCAAGGAGCAGGCAGAGCTCGCAGAGGCATTGATCGGTATCTCCCCCGATGGTCTGGACAAGGCCCTTTTCGTCAACTCCGGTGCGGAGGCGAACGAGGCAGCCCTCAAACTAGCCGTCCGACACACTGGCCGTGGCAAGGTCATAGCGGTGGAGAATTCCTTCCATGGCCGTACCGCTGCGGCTCTTAAGATCACTGCCCAGAAGAAGTACCAGGAAGGCTTCGCTTGTTTGATGGGGGAGTTCGCGGAATACGTCGCCCTGAACGATGTCGAGTCTCTAAAGTCCGCGTTCGACAAGTACACCGCCGCCATGATCATCGAGCCGATACAGGGTGAAGGTGGCATACGTCCATGCAGCAAGGAGTTCTTCCGAACCGCACGTGACCTATGTGATGACAATGGGGCGCTTCTGATATGTGATGAGGTACAGACCGGTATGGGCCGCACCGGTGAATGGTTCGGTTTCCAGCACCATGGAGTGGTGCCGGACGTGATCAGCCTCGCCAAGGGCATGGGGGGAGGCTTCCCGATCGGTTGCATAATCAGTTCGGACGAGGTTTCGAAGACCCTTTCCCCGGGAACACACGGTACAACCTTCGGAGGAAGCCCTCTGGCATCCGCCGTTGCTCTGGCCGTGCTGCGCACAATTGAGTCTGATGGACTGGTCAAGGGTGCCGCCATAAAA
Source organism: Methanomassiliicoccaceae archaeon (assembly GCA_003557905.1). Classification (GTDB taxonomy): domain Archaea; phylum Thermoplasmatota; class Thermoplasmata; order Methanomassiliicoccales; family Methanomethylophilaceae; genus PWHV01. The sequence continues at coordinate 22,859 of PWNH01000030.1, forward strand.
GGCAAGGGGATGATGGCCTCGCTAAAGGAACTGCTCGGGGACGAGATCAAGGATGTCCGCGGTGCGGGCCTGATGATAGGCATGGAGATGGCCACCAAGGCCCAGGACTTGCAGAAACATGCGTTGGAAGAGGGGATACTCTTGAACGTGTGTGCGGGAAACGTCGTCCGTATGGTGCCGCCGTTGAACGTGTCCCAATCCTCCCTGGACAAGGTATCTGACACAATCAAGGCTTTTATGGAAGATATCTGACAATGTGTCGGATATTCTTCAATATCAATTTTTTTTGTATTAAATATAACATATTAATACTTGAATTGCCTTGATTAAATTATGACCAAAATGCAGTCCAAGGAGAGCATCGCCGAGCGGACACGCGCCTATATAGATTCTCATCCGAGCATAAAGGACTGCGTTTCAAAGGACCTTATAAACTACTCGTCTTTGGCCCGCCTGATAATGAAGGAGCTGGGTGTCGGGAACGAAGAGGCTGTCATGATCGCCTGCCGTCGCTATGCCCAGAGGTTGGGAGGGAGCGACCATGAGCAGGAGATCCTCAAGATCCTCAAGGACAGCAGGTTGGAGATGAGGACCAAACTCTGCATAATCACCGCCAAGAACGATTGGACCGTCATGCATAAGATGGACAATCTTTTCCGAGACCTTTGGAATGAGAAATCAATCGTTCAGGTCGTTCAAAGCACCAGCGCGGTAACCATAATCTGTGACAAGATGCTCAAGGACCGCATAATGGACACCCTGGGCCGTTTCAACATAATCAAGGTCAGGGATGATCTGGTTGAAATAGCGGTCAAGAGTCCGGAGGCCATTGTGGATACCAGCGGAGTCATAGCCTATCTGATAAACAATCTATCCGACGCGGGGATAAACATCGAGGAGACCATCAGCTGTCATACCGACACTATATTCGTCGTCAGTAAGGACAGTATGATCGATGCCTACTCGGTCCTTAGCCGGACGATCCAGAGCGCGGAAGAAACGGTTGGTAACAATTGAGGTCCCCATGTCTCCGAAGGGCGGCTCATTACCAAACAAATTACTGGTTTTAGCAGCCCTTTTTCTTTTCATCGCAGGATTGACGGTTGTTACTTTCGATGCCGAACTGGATATGCCTCTGGTCTCAGGGCTGTTCATAGTTCTAATGGCCCTGCCATCCTATTATGTGTTATGGTCATATGCGGGTGCCAGGAGGGGTGCCGCTCTGTTGATTGTCCTGAGCGTACTGCCTTTGTTGGTGGAGGCTCAAGCGGTGGTCACCGGTTTCCCTTATGGGGATTTCCAGTACTCTCAGACCCTTGGAGGTAAGCTGTTCGGTCTTGTCCCGTGGACGGTGTCATTCGCCTATCTCCCAATCCTCTTAGGCGGATTCACGATGGCATCCCGATTCTGGCACGGTTCTATGCCGATGGTGATAGTCGGAAGCGCGATATTGCTGACGATAGCCGACCTTGTCCTCGATCCGGCAATAGTGCATGCTGGTCTTTGGATTTGGGCGGATGGAGGTCCGTATTATGGGATTCCCACGATCAACTTCCTCGGTTGGATCCTGACAGGTCTGATATATTCCACAATTCTTTACTTCGGTCTCAGAGACAATCTTGAAACCTCAGGCCCTGTGCCGATCGGAGTGGCCAGCAGTCTTCTGCTCATAATGGCACTATGGACTGGTTATGTGATGAAGGCCGGCCTTCTCATACCCTCGTTGATAGGGATTGCACTAACCTCTTATCTGGCCATTATGTTCCTGAAGCCCGTCGAAGGCGTTCCGGAGTGAGGATTATAGGGAAACCTCAAGCCATGGAGTCGTAAAGGAGTTGTACCTTCCATTCCTCGTCCACGTACAGACCGAGTATCTGTGCCGAGACGCCCCATGATTTCAACACCTCTATCCCCTTCATGACATGCTCTATCTGCATTTCCTTGGAACCAGGATTGCCGGCACAGTCATGGTGGCCTACAACGGCCACGAATTTCGATCCATGGGCGTTCACGGATATCATAACGCGCTCTTGGATGTTGGTCATGCATGGTTCCTTGCCCAAGGCAAGGATCCCGTTGGCTCCCGCCTCAGTTATCATATCCACACAGTCAACACCGAAACGGTCCCGCATCCAATCAATGACAGGGATTTGAACCCTACCGTCCATGCAGTTGATGGCCGTTGCAAAAGTACAGGTCATCTTTTCACCTGAAAATGGGAAGACGGGATTGGATATAAACTTTAAATTCCTACAATCAAGATAACATAATGGATTTTTAGCATCTAAAGGCCAATGATTTATCATACGCCAATCAAGGGTGATGATAGGAATGAATAGGAGAGCCACCAGAGGGATTCGAACCCCCGACCTGCTGATTACAAGTCAGCCGCTCAACCAGGCTAAGCAATGGTGGCCTGTCCCGGTATAAACAGGAACACCTTATTATCGTTTACCCTGCTGAGACATGATTCGGATCCTGTCGAATCAATGCCAAATCAGCCTGGATATGCTCTTCTGATGCAAGGTCCAGTATAAGATTGATGACCAAAACCTTTAATACAGACCAAGGATTGTCGGAAAATCGTACCTAATTGTATACTTAATAATCGGTGAATCTTATGGCGATCAAGAACGGCGACATGGTCCGTGTGGATTACGAGGCATATCTGGTAGACGATGACATACTTTTCGATACCAGTAAAGAGGACAAGGCACAGGATGCGGGAATCTTCAACGAGAAGTACAAGTACGCCCCCATGCCCGTGTCGGTCGGAAGCGGCAAGATATTCGCCGGTTTCGAACAGGCGATCGAGGGTGCCGAGGTCGGCGTGGAGCAAGAGGTAACAATACCTCCGGAGCTCGGAGCCGGTGAGAGGGACCCTAAGCTCACAGAGATATTCCCGCTGCGTGAGTTCATCAAGAAGGAGGTCCAGCCCTATCCGGGTCTGGAGGTCAACATCGGCAACCGCCGTGGCACCATCGTCTCCGTGAGCGCAGGAAGGGTCAGGGTGGACTTCAACAACCCCCTCGCCGGTAAGACACTGCTCTACAAGTTCACTGTGACCGAATTGATCGAGGACCCGGTGGAGAAGGCCAAGGCACTCCTGGACCTCAACTTCGGTACCTCGGACGACTTCGAGTTCGTGGTCAAAGAGGACAGCGTCGACGTAACCCTCTCAGAGGTCTGCAAGTTCGATCAGAGCTGGCCCATGGCCCGTTTCCGTCTGGTCTCCGACCTGCGTGAGACATTCGGTGTGGACACCGTTCGCTTCATCGAGGTCTGGAGCAAGATATCCAAGACCGATGAGGTCGAGGAGTCCGCTGAAGAGACCCCCGCCGACGAGTGATCGTCGGCCCAAACCCCAAATAACCTCTTATCATAACCAACGGGCGCGTGGCCTAGCCAGGATATGGCGGCAGCCTCCTAAGCTGCAAGTCAAGGGTTCGAATCCCTTCGCGCTCGCCATTATTTTCCTATGCCATATATGACGTAGGCGCCGAGCAAACAGAATCCTGCGGTGACCGCAGTGAGGATAATTATCTGTATCTTCTCTTGGCGGAACCTTCTCTTGGGGTCGATGAACTTCGTCAGCTCCGCGGCCTGAACTATTATCTTCCGAAGGAAGAACTCGAAGGTCAACTCTCTCGGCGGCGGTGGTTCAGCCATTCAGTTTATGAGTGACGGAATCGGATATAACGGTTATGCTTGATGACAATTATAATAGGGTTAACTCTCATTAACCCCTGAGTGAATTTGATGACATCCGACCTGGTATTGGTTATGAGTAAAATGAGCCTTGGAGAATGGTACGACGGTCTTAGCGAAGAGGCTAAAAGGATTCTATCCCGTTACGCTTCACACGTCGATGAATCGAAGGGTGCGCAATGGTCCCTTTTGGAGATGGCCAAACACGCCAATTTGGATGAGAATCACAAGTTCGCCATAACCTTGGCCACCCAGGCCCTGACAATAGGCGGTGATGCCCTGTTGCATTTCCTGGCCAATGAGGAGATGATCACCGCCACAGCTGAGATCAATAGGAACGATGAGGCCAAATGGTACTGTGAGCAAGGCCTGAAGATGGTGCCCATCGTCATTGAGTCGTTCAAGGCCCATCACGGTGGAACCCTGCCCGATTACATCGGCTGTAGGAACCGCCTTATAGACATAATAGTCGGCCTGGAGGGCGATTACGACAGAGCCGAAAGTCTGATGATGGAGTTTGTGGCCCTCGGGTTGCTGGATGAGACAGAGGCGGAGTACCGCATACGCAGTCTGAAGATACACCGTCTGCAGCGTACCTTCGATTCCGTCTACTCGGTACGTTTCGTTAAGGACTAAAGTCCAGCAACCTCTCTACCGGGGGTGAAGGGGAATATGTCGATTCCCGGCTCCTCGTAAGGATGCGCATCTATGATGGCATCCACAACTCTCCTGAGGTCTGGAGCACGGATGGCGAATTCGAGCCTCAACTCGTC
>PWNH01000087.1 GCA_003557905.1 Methanomassiliicoccaceae archaeon
AAGTCGATCGCCAGAGTCTGCGGCCTGGGTTGGATAGGTAAGAGCGGGTTGATGATCACCGACGAGTTCGGTGCCCGCCAGAGATTCCTGGCCATTCTCACCGACATGCCCATACTGGATACGCCTAAGGTACGGGAGTGCGAGTGCGGCGATTGCAGGGAGTGCATCGACAACTGCGCCATGAAGGTCCTCAAGGATCAGGAGGAGTTCACCGACCACCCTCCCAGCCGCGACAGCACGATAGACTGGCAGAGGTGCGGACGCTTTGAGAACAAGCTGATAGGCGACGGGAGTAAACCGGAGAGGGCCTGCGGCAAGTGCATGGCCTTCTGCCCGCGATCATATAGTTAAGAAGCCGATCGCCAAAACAAATCCTATATTTCGATTCCTCATGAATCGGAGCGATCTGTCGAATCATCTAGAGGAACTGGATGTGGCATCTGGATCAGCGATCTATTTGGATTGGAAAACAGTGGTTAACCAATGCTCAGATCGATCTAGGAGCAGAAGAAAATGGGATTAAAGGGTTTAAGGAGATGTTCAGCAGACCTCTTCCGAGTCGGCTACCACCTTCTCCGCCATCTTGACACGGTAGTCGGCCATCTTCTGCTCCAGTGCTTTGTCGGAGACAGCGAGTATCTGGACCGCTAGTAGGGCAGCGTTCTCACCCCTGTCGAGACCGACCGCTGCCACGGGTATCCCCGGAGGCATCTGGACCACGGACAGCAGGGCGTCAAGGCTGATCTTACCTGAGACCGGTATGCCGATCACAGGCTTCACGGTCATGGCGGCCACCACTCCCGGCAACGCTGCTGATACGCCAGCTATACCGATGAAGACATCGGCACCGCATTCTTTCACGATCGATTCCACCCGTTGTGGAGTCCGATGTGCACTGGCAACAGCCATGGCCACATCCACCCCGAACTCCTCCAGGACGGCTTTGGCTTTCCGGGCGACCTCTATGTCACTCTTGCTACCCATAAGAATTTGGACTTTAGGCATCCCTAACTACAATCACGAAGATGTTTATAACGATTGTTCAATTGCATAATAACCTCGTAGATGTCGAAAAGGAACCGAGATGAACATGAATTTGAAAGGAAACCCCTTCACACCACATAACAGGAGCGATAATATGCTGTTGGATGTCATAAAGAAGAGGAAATCAGTGAGGACCTTCTCCCCTGAACCGTTGGAAGAGGCTCATCGAATCCATCTGGAATCACACCTTGAATCGATTGGAGAGGGTCCGTTCAGGCATGTATCCCGTATAATGGATGCGCCAGCGGCCGATGGAAATGACGAAGGGCAGCAAATCGGCACCTATGGAGTCATAAAAGGTCAACAGGGTTACCTGGTTGGTATTTGCCGACCGTCGAGGGAATCCCTCATGGACCTTGGCTACAACATGCAGGGAGCGGCCCTCCTATTGTCATCGCTTGGAATCGGCACCTGTTGGCTGGGCGGGACCTTCAAACGCTCGGACATAAAGGACTATGTGGATCTTGAAGACGATGAGGGGATCGCAGCTGTGATACCTTATGGATACCCGGCGGAGAAGGCGAGAGTGATCGAGGGGCTGATGAAGAAGGCGGCCGGTTCCTCGAAGAGGAGGGCTTTCAATGAGCTGTTCACAGTGGCGGAGGAAGCCGATGAGGGTGTGTTTGAATGTTTGGAGGCGGTTCGTCTCGCCCCATCTTCCATGAACAACCAACCTTGGAGGGCGGTCGTTGACGGCCGGGGCATCCATCTGTTCATGGCCCTTCCGGGCAGGATCAGGGTCGAAGCTGGACTGAACATGCGCTACCTGGACATCGGCATAGCCATGTACCATTTGGAAGGGGTATGCAAGGAGTCCTTCGGATGTGTAGGATGGGAGAATGATGAGCGCGGTTCCCAACTTGGCGGACAGGGGACGGAATACGTCGCAACATTGAAAATAGGCAAGGGATGAGCCGCAACGCCTGTTGACTCTTCCAAATGTTCATGTGGCTGTTGCGACCACCCTGTCGGATGTTGGCATACGGAGGGATGTTGTCAATCAGCCTAATGCTCTGAGAAGATGGGTTTTTGATTTATTCAAACCCTCAATATTGATTGAATAATTGTAAAAAAATGTTCACATATCTAGATTTGACTGGGATGTAAATAAATTGTTTACGATGGCAGGGGGTCCCTACCATCATTGCCCTTTTTGGATATCACCTGTTCAAAAGGTCTTCCCGGACCTTCCGATACTCGGTCTTCAGACGGAGCTTGGAATCCTCAATCTGCTTGTTGACCTTGTCCTCAAGCCCTTCAGCTTTAATCTTGCCTATCTCAAGTATTCTCTTCCGCTCCATATCCAATGAATCCAATTCCTTTTGGAATCTTTCATCGATATCCTTCAAGGTCGATTCCAGCTCGCCCTTCTTCTCGTCAGAGACTTCCTTGAGACCTTGAGTCCGTTTGTCAACTTCCTCTTTGGCCTGTTCCATCAGGTTTCTTGCTTTCTTCTCATACATGTCGACGATTTCGTCGATCTCTGCTCTATTCATCCTATTTCACTCCTCGACCTATTATATCTATTGGCCAAGTTATAAGTAATTTTTGCAACGCGAAAAATAACTAGAACATTCACTACCATTTTGCACCTGGTGTAAAACAAGGGAAAAATGAGCTGTTGCATATGAGCGATGGCGGGCCCGCCGGGATTCGAACCCGGGTCCGAGGCTCCGGAGGCCCCAGTGATATCCTAGCTACACCACAGGCCCGTGGTAAAAGGCTCCGGACGTGGGGTTTGTGAAGGAGGCCGTAGATAGTCGGCCTTGGATCCTGGAATGCTCCCTGCTGAGAGGGTGGGGAGCAGGAATGGTTTCAAGCCTTCTTCTTGAACTCGGTGTAACCGCAGCGACCGCAGGATGTCCTGTCCTCATGGACGCCCATGAACACTCCCGGTCCGCACTTCGGGCACACAGGGTTCTTCCTGATCAGTTTGTCGCCGTCCATCTCGTAATTGTCTTTCTTGGCCATTGGAATCACTCCTCCTTAGCTTCAGCCTCTACGCCCACTCCGGAGCGTTTCAGCAGGTGCTTGCGCTCCAGCTTCATAGCCGCTTCCACCGAGTTGTACACCTTGGCGTAACCGACTGATTTGTTGGTCCCGTACTTGGACTCTATGCTGTCTATCACCAATTTCTCCGCATCGGCCTTCAGGACCTTGGCTAGTTCCGCCTTCACCTTGATACGGGTGGGCGTAGCGTCGCCGGCGTGATCGATGACGAAGTGGACCTCGGTCCTCTCCTGCAGAGGGTTGTCCCTCTTCTCGCTGACCTCTATCTTCATTCCAGTTCCTCCATTCTATTCCAGATTTCCTTCGTTCTACGGAGGTTGTCCCCGTCCTTCACGACGAGCACCATGCCCTCCCCTGGTTGACCGTAGACCACCCAGCTGCCCTCGGGTGCCAGAAGGATGCAGGCCAAGACGGCCAGGTCCTCCTCCCCCTCGACACGGATGTTCGACGGTCCTCCGACCTCCAATATCTCCTCGATGGCGGTCATCAGCTCCGTGGTGACCTCTCCGGCGGGATTGCTCACCGTTCGGAACGGTTCGCCACCCTCCTCCACGAGGAGCGCGTAATCGCTCATCTCCCGACGCTCTGTCAATCCGTCGTAGATCGCCAGCGTCGGTTCGACGCCGAGGCGCCTCGCCGTAAGGGACACCACGTCCCCCACGGTCAGCAGCATCACGCCGTCTTCCTTTTCCTTAAGTTGTTTCTCATCCACCAGCGGTCCGAAAGGGCGGGAAAGCTCGCCACGCATCGAAGCGGGGAGCCTCCGGCCTCTCCGGTCGCTCATCTCACCGGACCCTCAGGGCGAACCTTCCGTTGGTGGTTATGCCCATCTTTTTGGCGATGTCCGATTTCTCATGGTCTATGACCACGATGTAACCCTGCCACTCCCTCGATGTCTGACCGCCGCAGTTGGGGCAGACCTCGTCATTGGATATGACGCTGCAGGCCTTGCAAGCGCGGTCGATCATTGCGGCGCCTCCTTGGCCTTGCGGTCCTCGTCAAGCCATTCCAGCTTACCGAGTCCCGGCTGCCTCATGGTGAGGCCGATCTTGCTCTCGCGGGGGTTGCGCTCGTTCAGGCTGAGCGCGACTATACGGGCGCGGACCTTGTCGCCTACCGATAAGGTACGGCTGTTGTCCTTGCCCACCAGTCTCTGATTGTCCGCATCGATGTTGATACGGTCATCCATTATCTGGCTGATATGAAGCAACCCGTCCAGGGGACCGAACCGGACGAAAGCGCCGAATTTCAGGACCTCGCAGATCGTTCCTTCGATGATCTCCTGGAGCTGCGGCCGGAAGACCAACTGGTCATAGGTGACCTCCTGGTAAACCGCCCCGTCACCGTGGACGATACGACCCAGGCCAACGGGTTTTACGTTGCTGATGAGAACTGTAAGATAATCGTGCTCCACCTTGCCCTCGAAGGAATCGCAGGTGATCTTGTCAGTCACCTTGTCGATGTCCTCATCGAGCATGGACGGCGGTATGCGCACGACCTTCTCGGTTTTACTTAGCATGTACATGATACGGCCCTCTATCGGATGTTCTCTGGATTATTGAGCTCTTATTTAAAAGTTGAGGGTCAGACCCAAGTGTGTCCAGATAAAAAAATGATATAAAAAGGGGTTTGGTTGGGGCACATCAGACGATGTACAGTCCAGCGGTCACCAGAGTGACTGTGGACAGCAGCTTGACCAGCACGTGTATGGACGGTCCAGCGGTGTCCTTGAAGGGGTCACCGACGGTGTCACCGACCCCGGCTGCGGCATGGGCTGGGGAGCCCTTGCCACCGTGCTTGCCTTCCTCTATGTACTTCTTGGCGTTGTCCCAGGCTCCTCCTCCGTTGTTGAAGAAGTTGGCCATGAGGATACCGACCATGGTTCCCACTATGATCAAGGCACCGACAGCCTGCGGTGCGATGTGGGTGTACTCCGGTGCGAATGTCTGCAGAATGAAGACACATATCAGACCGAAGGTCACGGGGAACAGTATGGGCAGCAGACCGGGGACGACCATGGCCTTCAAGGCGCCCTTGGTGGCGATGTCCACGCACTCGTCATAACGGGGCTTCTCGGTGCCCTCCATTATACCGGGGTACTCGCGGAACTGCCTGCGCACCTCGTTGATCATGTCGAATGCCGCGACACCGACCGCCCTGATTGCCAGGGCGGAGAAGATGAACACCAGCATACCACCGATCAGACCGCCGATGAAGATCATGGGGTTGCCGAGGCTGACATCGAATGTTGCCAGCAGGCTCTGCCCGGTCACGTCGGCGACGATCTCGAAGTAGGCGGCGAACAGCAGGAAGGCTGCCAGACCGGCGGTGGCCATCGCATAGCCCTTGGTGAGGGCCTTGGTGGTGTTGCCGGCGGAGTCCAGCTTGTCGGTCCTGATGCGGACGTCGGAATCCAGGTTGCTCATCTCCACTATGCCGCCAGCGTTGTCGGTTATCGGGCCGAACGTGTCCTCGGCGAGTATGAACGCAGAGGAGCAGAGCATGGCGATGGTGGCGATCGCGGTACCGTACAGACCGAAGACGAACAGGTCGGTAGCAGCGGTGAGGCCGATGACATCGGCTCCGATGAACCAACCGACACCGAAGCTGCCGCCGAGAGCCAGAGATATGGCCAGCACGGGCAGGACGGTGGTCTCCAGTCCGATGGAGATACCGGATATGACGTTGGTCGCGGGGCCTGTCTCGGAGGCCTCGGCGATGTCGCGCACGGGGCGGTAGCTACCAGCGGTGTAGTACTGGGTTATGTACACGATGACAATGCCGAGAACGACACCGATTATACCCAGGAGCAGGAAGTAAATCCATAGGTCAGGGTAGGCGGTGAGGTCCAGCATCATATGCGAAATGAACACCAGAGATATCAATGATAATACCGCGGTCACCATGTATCCACGGTTTAGCGTGGAGTACAGGCTGGATTCCTCGTCTTTCATCGTGACGGTCCAGATACCAATCAGTGAGGATATGAGACCGAAGGCCAGGAAGACCAGCGGGAACATTATCCAAACAAGTTCATCGGGGGTTGAACCCATGACCTTGAAGACGGCGTAACCGATGATCATCGCACCGATGATCTCCGCGGCGGTGGACTCGAAAAGGTCCGCGCCACGACCAGCGCAGTCACCGACGTTGTCACCGACGAGGTCGGCGATGACGGCGGGGTTGCGGGGATCGTCCTCGGGTATACCGGCCTCGACCTTGCCCACCAGGTCAGCGCCGACATCGGCGGCCTTGGTGTATATCCCGCCGCCCAGCTGGGCGAAGAGAGCGGCCATTGAGGCGCCGAAGGCGTAACCGACGACGTGTTCGAGTGCAATCGCTATGGTCGCACCTTCCGCAAGGGCCTCGAAGACCATGAAGAGTGTGAAGACACCCAACAGGCTGAGGGCCGCTACGGCAATACCAGAGATGGCTCCTCCGCGGAAGGAGACGTGGAACGCCTCCTTCAATGAGGACCTGGCAGCATCGGCGGTGCGGATGTTGGAGTTGACGGCAACATACATGCCGATGAAACCGGAGAGGGCTGAGAAGCCAGCTCCGATCAGGAAGGCCAGAGCGACCTCCCAACCCAGACGGTCCACGCCGAAAACGTCACCGGCCAGTATTATCAGGACGGCGACGATGACGCTGATTATGCCAATCGTCTTGTATTGTCGGGTAAGGTAGGCCATCGCCCCATCTTTGATTGCCTCATAGATGGAGCGCATCTCATCGTTACCGGTTCCGCGGGAGAAGATGTCCCGGTAGAACAGATAGCCGAAAGCGAGGGCTACCAGCCCCGAAAGGGGGACCATATATAGCATGTTGTCAAATAAGCTAATCATGGTTGGATTCCCCTAAAATTTCCGTTCAGGATGCTGATAATGGTATATAGCATTTTTCGGCTGATTCCATGTCCAGACTTCAACCCACGAACGGACCCTCGGGAAGAAGGAGTGCCCTGCAGGCCTCCGGTAACGTGATCCCGGCAGGCAGGTCGGCAATATCTGGTCTGGATATGATCAATGTGCCTCCGGCATCCCTACTACCTTGTCCCAGGGTGACGACAGGATTGAGAACCTTGGTGTCGATGACCCCCGCAAGGGTTTCCGCCCCCACATCACAGCATATCGCCACAACGGCATCGGAGGCGTTCAGAGCATCAAGGTCGGCCTTGGCGACTATGCGGTCCTGGAGACAGGAGGCGCTCACACTCTGTACCGACAGCACATCAACTCCGTCTTCCCTCAGCCTTTCTGCGAGCCTCATCATCCCATCCTCCCCTGCGAGCCCGCATATTCGGGCACATGTGCCGCAGGACCATAGGGATGCATTTCCTCCCTCAAGGAACCGGAGAAGCTGTGGGTAATCCATTGACCTGGTGATGATCATCATTGTTATCTGTCCTGTTCTTTAATCCGCAAGTCAATAAATATCTGTTACGCCTTGCAGGGAAGGATGTTCACGGTCGATGACCTTGTTCCTACACTGCTGGTTTACCTTCTCATAGCAGCCGTGTTGGGTCTTTTCTTCCTTTTGAGGGTGAAGAAAGTGAACATCGACACCCGGAAGGTCCTTCACATACTGACGGGTAACTTCGTCTTCATATGGTGGATGTATGACAGTCAACTCCCGATGTTGGTTTTCTTCGGCATCCCCTTCATGGTTCTGTTATATCTCTCCTCTCCCAAATCGAACAGTCTCCGCATGAGGTCGAACATGATAGGCCAGGTGTCCGCGGAAGGACATTCACTGGGCCTGTTCTTCTATGCCACCACCATAACCGTGATGATATTGCTGTTCTTCGAGAACTTCGTGGCCGCATCCATTGGGATAGTGGCCATGACATACGGTGACGGCTTCGGGAGTCTGATAGGTAAGCGTTTCGGAAAGCGAACGATATACAAAGGCAAGACATTGGAGGGGTCGGCCGCCGCATTCACCGCCACATTCGTGATGACGATGGTCGTCCTTCTGTTCTACGACTTCCTGATCGCCGGCGGGCATTACACGATATCCTCGATGTCGAGCCTGCCCTTCCTGCTGGTGGCCTTGATAGCGGGCCTGTTCATGGCGGTGGTCGAACTCTTCAGTCCGGGGGAGTACGACAATCTCATCACCCCCTTGGCCACGGCCGCACTTATGGTACTGCTGGGGTTCTGA
>PWNH01000086.1 GCA_003557905.1 Methanomassiliicoccaceae archaeon
GAATCAATAACTTCATGTTTTACTGATATAGGACATTTAGATTTCCAATCACAATTATTCAATATCTTACTGCCTTCAATAGCTAGTTGAATTCTGTATTCTGTTTCTTTAGGGTTTGCAACATATACCCATCTTTTATGTCCCAACCCACTTACCAAAACGTCAAGCAGTTTTTTCCTATGGTCATCACTTGTAATTCTATAATCCCTGAGATCAATCTCCAAGCAGGGAATACCTATTCTTTTCAACTTTTCTTTTTTTTCTGAATCAACTGGATGAGTAACATATATTTCAATAAATAATTGCATACCTCCATCGTGATAAACGATTAAGTCTGGTATGATGTCCTCAGTTCTCTTTTCTGACTTCACACTTTCTATAGAAACCGATCTACCTGCTGGATGTTCGGGATTGATTCTGTAGGCTGCATTGTAAAATGTGCTTTTTACTTCAATCATCTCTAAAGGAACATAGATTTCTGACTGTTCAGAGAGAATTTCCTTAGCGAGAAGGTGCATCTGCGTCTCATAAGCATAAGCGCAATCTGATCCACTCGCATGAGCAAAATGATGTCTATACCTATCTCCCTTTCTAGCGATTAGGCGACTTCTACAATTGTCCGAGGGGCAATAACAACCACATTTCAGCCCCTTATTCACTTCAGATATGTGAACCAGTTCACCGTTTCTTAGGCCATAAACTAGTTTGACTTCGTTATTGCCAAATTCCCCATCGCTGTTCACTATTCAAAATTAAATTCTCATAATATATGCCTATTCATTATCGATATGCGAGAAAAAAGTCGGAAAGTTCGGAAACTTGCGTAGGGATAAGAAAAAGATTGTAAGATGTTTAGTTTCGTCATTATTCCTCGGCAAGGAGGGGTTTTCATTTCCGATAGCGGTAAGATTGTTCTATTGGCCAGTCATATTCACGGATACAAATCCCGCTTGGTCCACCATTTTTCTGGCTAACCGAATTTCTTTCCGTTTTCGGAAATTTCATGTAATTATGGTACTGGCTCAGGGCATCGCCCATGTCATCGAAGTCTAATCCAAGATATCGTATGGTGGTCTTAGTGTCGGAATGGCCGATGATGTTGGCGATGTTTTCGATGCTCACGCCAGCATTGCACATCATTCTACCACAAGTTCGGCGCAGGTCGTGATTGCTTATCGGTTCGATGCCCGCCTTTTTTCCCGCACTCTTAACGATGTTGTCAAGGGCGGTTTTCTGATACGGGTAGAGCATGCCATTCTTCTCGTAGATAATGAGGCTATCTGGTATCGCCACATCAGGATTCCTGCTGCGTGCTTTACCAATCTCATTCTCGCGGTGAAGATGCAAGTATTCTTCCAACACTGAGGCGGTATCCGGGTGATACCTGAGCTTGCGCCATTTTCCTCCGTTCCGGCCCTTGCCATGGACGTTTATCGTATTCCGACCAATGTCCGGAATCTTCAACCTTAGCACCTCGATTCTTCTCAGGCCAAGGTCCAGTTGCAGATGCACGACCATCCGCTCCAGAGAATTCGCATTCTCCTTCAGCTCGATAGCCTCATCCCTGCTGAGCCAACGTACGTTTACAGGCGGAACGTTGCCGAATCCGAGGTCAATCTTGACCACTTTCTTGTTGCCACAGTGGATGCAGAACGACTTGAGAATTTTCAACTGATCAGCGATGTATTTCAAGGACCTACCTCTGAAGAACTTGAAACGGAGAAAATCGAATTCCTCTCTGCTGACCTTGCGGGCGTTGACCGGATGACCACCTTCTTCAAGTGCATCGAACATCCTATTAAATGACCAAGAATAGTTTGAAACGGTCTTCTCCGCTCTTCCCAATTCGCGCAACTCCTGCAGGTAGCTATCTATCTCTTTGCCGAGGGACCATCTTGCGCTAGGCAATATTAATCCCTCCAGTAGGTAGAATGATTGCAGAAGGTAAATAATGACTCCTTGCTGATAACTACGTTGGTCAACGTAAGCGATTGACCACCGACGCGGTTAACAACAAGAAGAAGGCAATCCATAAGCCACCCTTCAACGGCTATCCACTGGTTTTATGGTGCCATCGGATATGGTGTAGAGCTCTCTCCCCGGGACAACAATGTCTGCGCCAACTCGGCAACGTCGCCCTGCTTGTTATAAAGAGACTCGAGGTCCAACATCGTGTAGCTTTGGACCCTTAGTAGATCATTCAGATCCCTTATCCTATCAAACTGAGAAGGTAGGTTGCCTGTTCCACTATTGCTATCCGTGCTGTCCGACGTGTCCGTACTTTCCGTGTCGTCTATATCATCGGGAATGAATTGGCGTTGCAGATTGGCCCTTGTGGCATTATCAATCACGTAATAACGAGAACAACCATCGGTACTCTTCTTTCTGGCGAAACCCAACGCAGTGAGTCTTTTTCCGATGACGCTTGCCGGGTATCGGTTACCGTCCAGGTTAATCATCGATGCGATTTCGGTCGCGTTAATCTTTTCCTTTTCCATATACGGGTCGGCATCCAGGTCAAAGAAGGCCTGAACTATCAACCCGTCTAGTGAGTTACTCGTCGCCCTCACCTGCCGTTGATGCAACTTCTTTGCCATACTCTTAACAATCCCATAGAATTGTGGTGATATCTCCTAGCAAGAGATCCTAATGGCTGCAGTATCTGATTCATCCTAGAGCTGACGCCTTGGAAGCGCAGATTATAATCAATGCAAAAACTTGTCAGGTTTCTAAGCCGAAACATCAACAGCTTATTCCGCAATACTGTCGCTTCATCATAGAACTTAGGTGGAAGGTTCAAAGGTATATCATCGCGAGATGTTTCCTTGGTTATGATGTGAATACAGCGGCTTTCCAACGCATCGTCCTGAAATGGTTGACGGGTCGTGAGGATTGTAGGTCCGAAAGCACGGAAGGACTCGTCCTTTAAGGAATCCTTATTGGTCCTCCAAACTCCGCCCTCATGTTCATACCTTTGATTCAGATACTTGATCATCTCCGAAG
Source organism: Methanomassiliicoccaceae archaeon (assembly GCA_003557905.1). Lineage (GTDB taxonomy): Archaea > Thermoplasmatota > Thermoplasmata > Methanomassiliicoccales > Methanomethylophilaceae > PWHV01. The sequence continues at coordinate 3,004 of PWNH01000086.1, forward strand.
TTTCGTTGCTGGTCTTCATGTCGCTCTCATTGATGAACAACGTTCCTTTTCACCTCTCAACGGCCCGGAACAACGAGGAAAATGATGCGTTTCCCGATGCCTTCATACCAATGTATGATATGTTGATGGCAATGTCTCCTAAGCGCGTCTTCCCACTTCCCGCCGGTCCGCGGAAATCCAGCAACGGCATGCATGGGCATTCGTCATACATCCATGTCAACAAAACGTACATCGCAAGAAGTTCAGCATCGACAAATCTGGAAATTCATAAAACAACTCTTATGACGTAGGGCCACGATATATAACTAAATGTTGTCTCTTCAACAATTTGTTTGGTAAGAAACCCATAGAGTGTTGAGCCCTGGGTCAAGCGTATACATCTGTAGCGATACCATGGCCGGACAATGATACGGCATTTTTAATTAACATTGTTATTTGACAACCTTTATATTATTACAAATTTAAAGACAATCAACGTAATTAGAAAGTGGGGCGGATTTTATGAGAATCCATAACGCTATCGTTTCAATCATAGTGTTGACATTCTTGTTGGCGCTCATGGCACCGTTACAGATGGAATCTGTATCGGCAAGTGGTTTTGCTGGGGGCAATGGCAGTCAAGAACAACCTTATGTCATCGAGACCCTTGAGCAGCTCAATTCCACCAGGGATCATCTTCACAGTAACTTCATCCTTGCTAATGACATCGATGCTAGTGCCACGATATCTTGGGACGGAGGTTACGGCTTCAAACCGATTGGAACCGAGGCCGACCCCTTCAACGGGACTCTGGACGGCAACGGCCACATAATATCCGGCCTGTTTATAAACCGAACCTTGACTGATCACGTAGGCCTCTTTGGCCAAACGGGCGCAACTGCGGAGATTAAGAGCATAGGCCTGGTTAATGCTAACGTAAGCGGCAAATGGTATGTGGGAGGATTGGTCGGTCGGAATTATGGCGAAATAAGCGAAAATTCCTATGCCACTGGTAATGTCAATGGCAGCTCGGATGTTGGAGGTCTCGTCGGTTATAACGAGGGCAACATCAGCGGATCCCACGCCACCGTCGATGTTGATGGAGGAGACGCATTGGGCGGTCTCGTCGGTTATAACGAGGGCAACATCAGCGGATCCCACGCCGCCGGCGATGTGAGTGGGAGAGAGGCAGGTGGCCTTGTCGGTTATAACGCCGGGTTGATCACCCTGTCCTATTCCACCGGCGATGTTAACGGCTGCGAAGATATAGGTGGCCTCGTCGGTTGGAACGATGGCAACATCAGCGAATCATACGCCACCGGCGATGTGAATGGGACTGTGTGGTGTGCGGGAGGGCTTGTCGGTTCAAATTTTGGCACGATCTATAAAAGTCACGCCAGCGGTGAAGTCAGTGGTGAGGACAGTGTCGGAGGCTTGGTCGGAAGTTCGGCAAACATCATGAACGGTTCATACGCCACCGGAAAAGTATCCGGCATGGATAGGGTAGGTGGCCTGGCAGGATATAATGAAGGTATCATCCATCATTGCTATGCCACCGGTGATGCCGAAGGACAGGATCGAGTTGGAGGTCTAGTCGGCGAGAATGAAGGACCGATCGAAGCTTCACACGCAACCGGCGATGTGGAGGCGAGGTCAGAGGCAGGGGGGCTGGCCGGGATATCCAGACTGTCTGGTGACATCACACTAAGCTTTGCAACTGGAGAAGTCAACGTAAGCGGAGGAAGTGCAGGAGGTCTTGTTGGCGATATCGATGACATCACCTTGAACGCTAGCTACGCCACTGGTAATGTGACCGCCTCTGAAAGGGCGGGGGGCTTGGTGGGCATCAATGTTGATGGGACTATATCCTATTCCTACGCCACAGGCACTGTGAGAAAAACTGGTTCAAATGAAGGCACAGGGGGTCTGGTAGGTGACAACGATGGAGTCGTTTCGTTCAGTTTCGCCACTGGTGATGTCTATGGTCAGAGTGGCGTGGGAGGTCTCATCGGATTCACCACCGCTGATGTGATGAACTCCTTCGCTTTGGGTGATGTCAATGGCACCGGATCTAATACTGGAGGCCTAAGCGGTGAAGTGGACAGGGCGGAAATTCATGATTCTTTTGCCCTCGGGGATGTGTCCGGGAACATTGATGTCGGCGGACTTGTCGGATTTATGACTGGAGCGTTGCTTAACAGGACCTACTCGGTAGGCATGGTCGACGGCAACACCGATGTTGGCGGTCTTGTGGGACGTAACGAATCCAGTGAGGTTCTGGAATCATACTGGGACAACGAGTCGGCCGATACTGAAATCAGCGCCCTAGGCCAGGCAAAGACCACGATGGCGATGATGACACAGGCCACATTCGAAGGATGGGACTTCGACGAGGTATGGTGGATGGCTGAGGGCCAGACATATCCGCTCCTCCGCAACGACCATTGGGCCCCGGTGATCGTCTCCGACCCGCCTGTACTACCGGAATACGGGGAGTTCATCGCGGGGATGGCTTTCCACCACATCGTTGAATCGGACCAGGACTCCAGTTACTATTGGATGGGTGACGCTGATTTCCTGGATTTCAGCGCAGAAGGGACGATCGAAGGAACATTGGAACCGGGAGTTTTCATGATCAGCGTGACACCGGTCTCGGCTTTCTTGATACCGGGTGATAATCAGAGCTTCACGTTGACCGTCTCCGACAAGGTCCTGGTCACAGGTTTGTTGACCGACCATGAGGGAAATCCGGCCCAGGGAGTGGAGATACGTAGTGATGAAGACCTGCTGGGAAGCAGCGACTCGGATGGGGTTTTCAAATTCCTAGTGGAGCCGGATGAATACGACCTGGTCTTCTTAGTTGAGGGTCTTTTATTCCCTGGGAAGAGTGTGACCGCCACAACCGGCGAGGTCCTTGACCTGGGCACCATCGTAGCATTGCATACCGAGACGGAGAACGAGGACTACACCCTCATCTACGCAGGAGCTGCGGTGATTGTGATAATAATCTCTGCACTGTTGATCAGAGGGAGGTTGTGATAAGCAACAGACAAGAAGTCGTTAAACCCGTTGAAACACTGGTCCGCTAGGACCAGTTTAACCCCATTCTACTTAAACATTTTTAATTATCAGTAAGAATCTCAAGTTGAAGACTCTCCTCTTGATTAGAGAGAATAATAATATTGGTTGGTGCCTAAATATCCTTCAAAGACAGTGATATCCGGCGAGAATCATTGAAGAATAAGAATTGAATCCATATAGAGGGGATTGGATGAATATAATCGAAAAAAGGGTGGAGATCCTGAAGGAACAGAGTCTCATTGTGTTTTTCACAACGGTGTTTGCGAAGTTCCTGTTCGGCGTCGGTCTGGGGATATTGTTGACGGTTTATATCCAAACCAATGACTGGAGCCTATGGGGTTGGTCACTGGTGATCGTGTCATTGATACTCTCCATCCCTGTGATGAGAAACTTTCTCTTAGTGGGGCGAGGAGTATCCGAGTAGTCTATTAAGATTGGTACCAAATCGGAATGATCTGATCCAGACTTACTTTCCAAAGTCCGATGTTCGTCAGACTTTGCACTAGAAGCAAAGAATTATGGTAGTCCCGGGAGGATTCACCACAATACACCATCTTCCAATAACGGACAGCACGGACACTACGGACAGCAATGTTGATACAGTGAGTTGAAGAAAAGGTGTAAAGGGTTTCTCAATCTGTCATCGTTCCTCGGCAAAGATAAGGTGTTTCATTTCCGAATGTGGAAATTTTTCATCGGTAGCCAGTCGTTCTCTTGGTTACAAATTCCGCTTGGTCCACCATCTATAATTTATAAGCCGACTAACATAAAATCGTATTGTACATCTTTCAAATTATCCATGATTGGCGGATTTCGGTGCTAGTATGGTGAAAGGGCCGTATGGGTCAATGGTTTCATTGATATGGCCTGTACTTCAACGACTTTTTCACACCCAGCCCCTTCGCTCTAGTTTTCCACTGATGGTTTGCAACTATCATATAAAGCCAAACGGGAAAGAACTGGCGTGATGCCAGGCTGAAAGCCTCTTCGGGAATGGGGGCATCTTCCACCAAAGAGTCGCAAACCATCTGCAAAGATCTCACCACATGTCTCTCCGGCCCGTTTGCTGACAATGGACGCCCGTCTATCGCCCCTCCGCCTCCGATGGCAAGTCCGCCCAACCATCGCATCCCGTTGGCTGCGGAGTAATTCCTGCAGATGCTTATCGCGGTGCTGTTGTGCGAAGATTCCGGGAAGCCGCAGTTGAAAACCGCCATGAATGATATGCCCCTGAGATCGTTCTCTTCAAAGGTCCTCATCAGCTCCAACACCTCGGACGGCAAGGCATCAACATACAATGGTGAGACGAGTATGATGATTCGCGACCCTATCATGGAATCGACCAGGTCCCTATCGCTCAAGTCACAACCCGTGGCAAAGACCACGTCGGTTCGCAACGAGTCTCCGATGAGGTTCCGCATGTGTCCGATGATCGATGCAGAGGTGCTGCGTCCTCGACGCGGACTGCCGTTGATGAACAATATCCCATCAGATGTCATCGTGAAAACTCCCTGATGATCGCAACAGCCTCATCAATTAGCTCTGTGGGATCATCCTCACGACAATGGAAAAGAACCCTGTGCTCATCGACACCGAAATTTACTGCGTTCCTTGCTGAGAGTTCCCTGAACGTTGCCTCCTGCGTTTCATCACGTTCTTCAATTATACCGATGAATATAATGTCCAGGTCCTTTGCATACCGCATCTTGTGATGGACTTCACCATTTACCTTGCGGAAGAAGGGTTGAAGAAAGGGAATGCTGCGGTCGAACACCTTCTTTATGGCTGTCGAATGGCAACCGTGGAAAACCGGGCCGATGAAGATTATCAAGTCGTTGTTGACGAATAGGCGGTTGAGTTCTCTGCCGAAGTCGTCCATCACACATTCGCCGGGGGTTTTGATCCAACAATTGAAACAACCGCGGCACGGGGACACGGTCTTCTCGAAGAGGGATATATTGGTGATCTCAAAAAAATCATCCTGTGCCTTGGATAAGATATTCGAAGAGATATCAATTAGGTCGACATCCTCTTCATGATTGCCATCCAATATCAGGATTTTCACGTTTCAAGATGTCGCATCAGATAGAAAAACAGTGGCATGTCCAAAAATAACTCACCACATTTTCAAGTCGAACCGATATATTATCGATAATCACCGCCCGCATCTTCCGTTGTCCCGATCCCTGACATTGGAAATCAAGCATCGGCTACCCACCTGATCAATTCTAACTTCAAGACGATGAGCAACTCAAGCCAACAAACAAGACACCTTGGCTAGCACCATGTCGACATGGCCTGGGACCTTGACCTTGTACCACGCCTCCTCTATCTTCCCGTCGGGGCCGATGACGAACGTAGACCTTACAACGCCCATGAACTCCTTGCCGTACATGCTCTTCTTCTGCCACACCCCGTAGGACTCGGAAACCGAGTTGTCCTCATCCGATAGCAGTCTGATATGCAGGGAGTTCTTATCCACGAATCTGGAGTGGCTTGACGGCGAGTCAGGACTGATGCCTATTATCTCCACGTTCATCTGATCGAATTTCTCCTTGGCCTCGTTGAAGTCCTTGGCCTGCTGTGTGCATCCCTTGCTGCCGTCCTTGGGGTAGAAATAGAGTACCACATGTCTGCCTTTGAAGTCATCCAGACAGAACTCCTTTTCATCCTTGTCCTTCAGACAGAAGGTCGGTGCGACATCTCCGATCTTGAGTTCTACCATATCTTAGCCACCTCTGCCTGATATCATTGTCCGAGCATCTAGATAAGCTGTTTCCTCCGCACAATGAAAAAAGGATGACTTGCATCCATTCTGAGATGAAACCATAACAGTCAGTCGATGTCTATGTTGGGAACAAGAGCCCGGTCATGGGGCAGTCCAAACATCATAGAAACTCAAGATCCCATGGCAGGAGCATGATGTCCCCACTGCCACGGATATGGGGGCACGATCAACGACAACCGTTTCGATAAACCCGATAAGCTGTTTGGAATTGAAGCAGCCGACACCTGGACCTACAAGATTGGATGTCAATACAAGGGATGCATCCAACGTCCCCGAACAAGCCTCCGATAATATGGCATCCATCCTATCGCCTTTGATCATACCGCTGACAGGGCAGCGATCCTCGGGTTGACCGCAACCAGGGTCACATGTCCCTCCGGGCGTCATCAGAGAGGTGACAAGGGTCCCGGAGTGCAGATCCGATTTGAACACCAGGTCCGGATCCAACCTACTCATTACATCGATCATCCTCCTAGACCCCTTCACATATGGCACATCATGGACCTCCATCGCCTTTTCCAAAACCAATCCGGCCAAATGACCAGGGATGCAGGGTGCGATGACATCGGGCGGGTCGTCACTCAGTATCCGGAACGTCTCATTCACGGCCTTGCCCATCATGAAACCGGCCTTTCCGGACCCTATGTCTGAAAAGTCCTTCACGACGCTCTCACACTGGGAACGGGCGCGGCATGATCCGTCGATGTCTATAACGAGCGTTCTATTCCCCTCCCTCTTGGAGTGCATCAAGGCCCGTGTGCCGAAGATACCCCCGCCGACTACGAGGACCTTGATTCCAGGGTCCATTTCCAAAGCGTTCATTCCACCAACCAGTATATCTCAGTGATAAGTTCCTGAGGCAAAACCTCCTCAGGGCTGTTGAGGTAATACTCCCACATCGGGCCCGCCTTCAAACCCTCCTCCTCCAGGAACAACATCAATTTTTGATAAGTGCCCATCAGCCCCTCGTAAGGTCCGACATGACGGACGTGGGCCGCTTTACCTCCGGGTAGATGGAAAACCTTGATGGAATCGGTCTCCGGAATGTCCGCAGCCACCGGCCAACCGCAGTCCATTGTCGTGACCTTGTCATCGAATCCGTGGTAGAACACGAACGGTGCTCTGGAGGGGGATGAGCCATTGTTGGTTATGTGTTCCGCCACCTCCCTTATGGCTTTACCCACGGCCATCCCTATGATGTCATTGGCAACCTGGGAGTGAATGGCGAGACAAGGGGTATTCTCGACCTCCACCATCCTTATCATACTGTCCATATCTTTATATCACATTTTTAAATATTTAAAAGGTAACTTGGTTCTAGGACGATATTCCCGATGGTCCAGAGATAACGATAAGTACCGTTCAATCAAATGCTCATCCATGAAGGTTCTGAGGCGGTCTCCTTTGAATTTCCGCGCACGTCTCGGCGCCTCGCCCGGTTCATACAACATCCTACCTGAGTTGAAGAAGGAGACCTCGGAGATAACGGTCCATAGGTACGGCCCGGATGAGCATGAGATCTCAAAGGATGTCACGTTGAAGGATCTGAATGCCATACTGGAGATGGATGGTATCAAATGGATCCAAATAAACCGAATACACGACCCCTCCACATTGGATTGGTTGAGAACGACCCTTGGTGCCGACCCCATGGTTCTGGAGGACATAAGCAACTTTGATGTGAAACCAAAGGTCGAGGAGCATGATGGAATGCTCTTCTTCATCGGAAAACTCCCTTTCATCAATGAGCGCGGGGACATCCACATCGATCATGTAGCCATTCTTCTGTTCGGGGACAAGATCGTTACCATGACGGAATCGAAGGGAGATGCCTTCGAACCCCTGGTACGGAGATTGCGGTCACCCACAGGGCGTATGCGGAGGTTCGGACCCGGATACATGACCTACGCCGCCCTGGACACCCTGTTGGATGCATTCATCCTAACCAGCAAGACATTCGAGGAGAGCATAGAATCCTTGGAGGATTCCCTGGATGACGACACCGCCGACAATCTAGTCCTCCCCATAAACCGGCTCAAGCGCTCCGTATCCCACATACGGAAGGAATCCATCCCCATGCATCAATTGGCAATGGAGCTCAAAGGCATGGAGAGCGATCTGATCAACTCCGAGGATATGAGGATCTATCTCAACGACCTCTATGATCATTCCACATATGTATCGGAGTCGTTGGAGGGTTCACGTGAGATCCTTAATGACATGCACCAGCTCTGTCTCGCCATCATCTCGAACAACATGAACAAGGTGATGAAAGTACTGACCGTTGTTGCAACGATATTCATACCACTGACGTTCATCGCCGGCATATACGGGATGAATTTCGTCAACATGCCGGAGCTGGAATTGGAGATGGGATACTTCATAGCCCTGGCCGCCATGGGTCTGATTGGATTGAGCATGCTGATGGTCTTCCGTAGAAGAGGTTGGTTCTGATTCCAGCGATATTATTATATCCTCTATTCTTTAGAGTGGTCAATGGTCGATCCCGCCATCCTGTTCCAAAACCTCTCTTACCGCATTCAGGGCAAGGATGTCCTATCATCCATCGATCTTAGGATAGAGGAGGGGGAGAAGGTTGCATTGCTCGGACCGAACGGCTCTGGGAAATCCTCGCTGATAAGGGTGATACGAGGGGAGGCGAGGCCTTGGTCCGGAGACATGTCCACCGATTGCCGGCTGTTCGGTCGTCGCAGATGGAACCTTTTCGACCTCCGGTCCATGATGGGTGTGGTCAGCCCAGAAATCGAAAGAGGGATCTCACCACGTACGAAGACCTGGGACCTTGTGGCCTCCGGGCTCTTCCAAAGTTATGATTTATATCGCTGTCATAAGCTCCAGGATGCTGATGTGACACGGGTCGACCATACCGTGGGATCATTGGGTATCGACGCCTTGTCCTCACGCCCTGTCTCATCCTTATCAACAGGCGAGATGAGGCGGGCGCTCATCGCGCGCGCCCTTGTCAACGACCCTCGGTTGTTGGTGTTGGATGAGCCCATGACCGGACTTGACATCATAGCAAGGAAGGAATTCAGAGACGTGATGTCATCCCTGGCATCCAAGGGGAAGGGCATCATAATAGCCACCCATGACCTGGAGGACATAATCCCTGAGATCGAACGCGTGATCCTCTTGAAGGACGGTAGGATCTTCTCGGATGGAGAAAAGGACGATGTCCTCAACGACAGCAACCTGTCCGACCTCTTCGGTGTGGAGGTACATGTCCTAAGATCTGGAAGGAATTATCACGCCTCCGTACCCTGAGGACACTGAAAGGAATTATATCGGGAGGCGGATTAAGTAACATGGCCCTGCGTTGCCCCGCATGTCAGACTCTTTCACCCGCCTGGTCCGAGTTCTGTCTGCATTGCGGTCGCATATTCACTGAAGAGGACAAGGGACAGGCTGTGGAGGTGGGTGAATCCTGTACCGACTGCGGTTCGGAGATAACCTTCGGTTCCAACAATTGTCCCTCCTGCGGTTCGTCGGTGGCACGCGGCATGGATATGGCCACCGCATTGAGGAAATCGATGATAGCCAAGTTATTGGCCCTTATTCCCGGAATCTTCAATTTCTTCGGTCTTGGCCATGTTTACCTTGGAAAGTATCCCAAGGCATTCATGTTGCTGATGGCCTCCGTCGCCCTCCGTCTTGCCAACGAACGTTGGGTCGTCCCGGGGGAGATACCCAATGCGGAGATGATATGGTTGGGTGCCAGCCTGGTCGTGTTCATCTATCAGCTCTGGGATGTCTATCGTATAACCGATCGTGAGATGTTCGGGCGATGAACATTCGCCCCGCTCCGGGAAAACAATTTTATCCCCGGGGTCGATGGTGAGTGGATGTCCCACGACTGGACCGAACTGTACAGACCTGACAATCTTGCCGATGTAGTAGGGAATCCCAAGGCGGTCTCGGACATCAGGTCATGGGCGGATTCATGGGACGGTTCCAAGCCCACAAAGAGGGCCCTGGTCCTGATAGGGCCTCCGGGAGTTGGAAAGACCTCCGCAGCACTGGCATTGGCCAAGGAGAGGGGTTGGGGGGTTGTGGAGATGAACTCCTCGGACCAGAGGACCGGTGACATAATCAGGCAGGTCGCCCTGCGCGGTTCCTATTCCAACACGTTCTCCGATGCCGGCGATTACCTCTCAACAACCGAAGGCGGCCGCAAGGTCATAATATTGGATGAGGCCGACAGTCTCTTCGGACGAGAGGACAAGGGCGCCGTCCCGGCCATTGTCGAACTCATCAAGAACACCAGACAACCGGTCATACTCATAGTCAACGATTTCTACGGCCTCAGTAAAAAGAGCGCCAGCATCAAGAGCCAGACACTGCAGGTGAAGTTCTTCCGCCCCCGTGTGCAACAGATAGCAGCATTGATCTCCTCCATCGCCCGTGACCAGGGGATCGAGTATGAGGACAAGGCGATGTCCATGATAGCTGAGAAGGCCAACGGGGATCTCCGTGCCGCCGTGCGTGACCTCCAGTCCATGGCATCCGGGAAGGATGTATTGAGGGTGGAGGACGTCCAGCATATCTCACATCGTAACGTGGAAGCGGATATGTACGATGTAATGGGTGCGGTGCTGAGAGGAAAGGATCCCGAAAAGGCCCTTCAGGCCATGGTCGCCGTCGCCGAGACGCCCGATATGGTCTTGCTGTGGCTGGATGAGAACCTGCCCTATGATTACCGCGACCCCGGGGATCTTGTGCGCGGTTATGGGAAACTCTCCAGAGCCGATGTTTTCATGGGCAGGGTCAGGAGACGCCAGTACTATCGTTTTTGGGCATACGCCCGGGAATTGATGTCTTTCGGTCTTAACGACTCGCTTCAGGGTAGACCCGCGGCCAACGACCGCTTCCGCTTTCCTCAATATCTGATGAAGATGTCGCGGAGCAAGGCGACCAGGACGATGAAGAACGACCTGGCGGCCAAGATAGGCGAGCATTGTCACACCTCCATCTACCGTGCAAGGCATGAGATACTGCCCTACATGTCATGGATGATGCGTAACAACATCGACCTGGCGAGCTCCTTGGCCAAGTCAATGGAACTGGACGCTGAGGAGCTGGCATTCCTGCTCGATGAATCCGTGGACTCCGATACTGTCAAGGCGGCACTGTCGAACGTCCCAGCGGTGATTGAGGACCGACCAGCCGCCAAGGTTCAGACCAAGGAAATGCCGAAACCGCAGAAGAACCTTTTCGATTTCTAGGTGAATATCATGGATGAGGACTACCGACGCCTTTTGCTGAAACAGCAGTACCGATTACACGCCGATCATTCAGCGGTGAAGCTATGTCATTGGATGAGGCAGAGTCTGATCCACGGTCGGAACTGCTACAAACAGGATTTCTACGGGATACGGAGCCATCGTTGTCTTCAGATATCACCGGCGATTAACCAGTGCGAACATATGTGCCTGTTCTGTTGGAGGGTGCAAGGTCATGATTTCGATGTGAAGGAGTGGGCGGAACCCGCTGAGATGCTAGATGCATTGATAAGACACCAGCAGAAATTGATCACCGGTTTCAATGGTGACCCACGTTGCAGTCCCGAACGTTACGAGGAGGCCCGTCAACCGGACATGGTCGCCCTATCATTGGCAGGTGAACCGGTCCTATATCCACACATATCCGAACTACTGGAAGAGTGCCATCGTCGCGGAATGACGACATTCCTGGTGACCAATGGCGTCAATCCCAAGGTGTTGGAATCCATGGATACTCTGCCGAAGCAGCTTTATGTGACCGTGGCGGCTCCCAACGAGACCGTCTACGAAAAGGTTTGCAGGCCCAAGATATCAGACGGTTGGGGGAGGTTGATGGAGACGTTGGACCTGCTGCCCTCGTTGGACACCCGCAAGGTGATCAGGCACACATTGGCAAAGGGTCTGAACCTCTGCAACGTGGATGAGTATGCGAAATTGGACGAGAGGTCCGGGGTGGACATGGTCGAGCCCAAGGGTTACGTTTTCGTGGGCGGTTCCCGACAACGCCTGTCATTGGCCAACATGCCTGCCCACGAGGAGGTCAGGGCATTCGCCGAGGAGCTCGGCCCCAATCTGGGTATGGACATCGTCCGTGAGAAGTCCGACAGTCGGGTGGTGCTCCTGGCGAAACCGGGCGTGGAGCCACGGATCGTCAACTGACCCTCACTTCAGACGGATGGTCTCGAGGTTCATCGGAGCTCGCGTCTCGATCTTGAACTTCTTGTATATCGCTGAAGCCAGCTCGGTGCACTTGCGGTCCTCGCCGTGTCCTATTATGACCCTCTCCGGTTTGTTCTCCAGGGATCCGATGTAATTCATCAGTTGACGACGGTCGGAGTGGCCGGAGAAACCATCGATGGTCTCGTTGTTGATACGGACGTTGAGTGTGAGACTGCCGCCGCGGTCAGCGATGGTGACCTCCTTCCTGCCCCTCTGTATCATTCGCCCCACGGTCCCCTCCGCCTGGTAACCGACGAACAGGAGCCAGTGAAGCGGATTGTCAGCCCAGGCACGGAAGTACTCCATCACCGGGCCGCCATTCATCATACCGCTGGTGGCCAACACTATGCAGGGCTCCGGAGAATGACAGATGTTCTCCCTCATCTCCTTGCTGTCAACGCGCTTGAAGATCTCCGATAGGAACGGGTTCTCGCCGTGTTGGAATATCTGGGTGCGCAGTTGGCTGTTGAGATATTCCGGGTAGGCGGTGTGTATGGCTGTCGCCTCCCATATCATCCCGTCCAAGTAAACGGGACAGGTCTCTATCTTGCCCAGCCTCATCATCTCCTCGATGACGAGCATCACTTCCTGGGAACGACCGACCGCGAAAACGGGGATCAGGACCTTACCGCCTTTGCTGGTGGAGGTCTTGAGGATCTCCTCCAGACGTTCGGTGGCCTCTACCCTCGAAGGTTGGATGTCACCGTTGCCTCCGTATGTCGATTCTATCACCAGGGTCTCAAGACGTGGGAAACGGTTCATGGCGGCATTGAAGAGCCAGGACCTCTCGAACTTGGTATCTCCTGTGAAACCGACGTTGTAGAGTCCATCGCCGATATGGAAATGGGCTATGGATGAACCGAGGATGTGCCCCGCGTTCTGCAATGTCAAACGAACATCGGTCGTGATGTCGGTGGTCTCACCATACTTCAGAGGTATGGTGTGCAACACCACGTCCCGGATATGACTGGATTCGTAGGCGCTCTTCTTGCCCTCTCCATAGGAGACCTTGATGTTGTCGATCTGCAACATGGACATCAGGTCACGGGTGGGTGGCGTGCAGTAGACCGGTCCGTCGAATCCGTATTTGAACAATACTGGAAGCAGTCCGCTGTGATCCAGGTGAGCATGGGTGATCACCACTGCATCGATCGCGTCCAAAGGCTGCATCTCCGGGACGCTGAAATATGGTATGTCGCTCTTGGACGGGTCGAGGCCGCAATCTATCAGTATCCGACTCTCCCTGGTCATCAGGAGACTGGCGCTCCTGCCGACCTGACGGAATCCGCCCAGGGCGGTCATGCGTATCCATTGCTCCCCGTCCAAAGTCGGCCTCGCTATGCGTCTGCCGACTTTCTTGAGGAACTCCTTACGTGAATCATGGTGGTGTCTGAGATAGGAACGGACATCGGACACAGTCTTCGACGGTATCGGGGGTGAGCGTACCACCTTGGGCGCCCAGCCGACCTCCTTCTTGATCTCATTCAGGAGGTTCCCCTGTTTGCCGATGACCATGCCGGGAGCTATGGCCTCGATGGTCACCTCGCCGGTGTCGTGTTCGAAGTAGATGTCAGTGATCTCAGCCTCCTCAGGGGTCATGGAGCGTATCTTCGCCTCCACCTCCTCCGGGTCGGCCAGCATCGAGGGGTCTGGTCTGATGGCCACCCTGCGGCGAAGTCCCTGGGCCAGCTTCTTGACCACGTTGTTGTTGGACGCGAACTTGTCAAGCTCCTTGGTGTAAATGACCACCACCGAGCCTTCGAACTCAATGTTCGTTATGTTAATGTCCTCAGGGACTATCCTGCGGACCTGTTCACGCTGTCTCTCGAAAATTCTTTCTGCGTTCATGGGAAAAACCCGCTCTCGGATATGAAAGAAAAGAAGGGTTGGGGTTGAGAGCTGGATGATATCCCTAGTTGGGATATCTGTAACCCTGCTGCTCAGCCCGGGACTTCAACTCGTCCTCGGGGATCTCTATGAAACCCTTCTCGTTTATTGTGACGACGGCCATGCCGTTTCCGCTGCCGGCGTCACGCCTCATCGATGAGTTCAAACAGGCGATGGCTAGGTCGATGCCCTCGTCCAATGACATGTCATCGTTGTACTTGCTCTCCAGGACTCCCAAGGAGAGGATGGAGCCAGAACCAACGGAGACGTAACTGTCTTCGATGCTTCCTCCTGCACCGTCTATGCTGTAGACGTGCCCTCCCTCGCTGTCCCATCCACCGATTATAAGGCCTACGTAGAAACCGTTACGTACGATGTTCGCGACCAGTGTAGATGCGGCCCTGACACTCATCCCGCTGCCTCTCTTGAGGCGGTAGAGCTGCACCTCGGCCTTTATGAACCGGGTTATCAGCTGTGCATGGCCTACCACGCCTGCCGTGGTCAGACCGATGTTATCATCGATCTTGAAGACTTTTTGGACATCCTTGTGGGCTATAGTGTAGCCCATGGTGGCCCTCTTCTCGGAAGCCAGAATGACCCCCTCTTTGGTAACGATGCCGATGGTAGTGGTCCCAGTCTTCAGTACTTTATCGTCCATTATTACACCTTCCAAAAGATTTCGTAAAAGATGAATTCTAAAAATCCAACTGTTGATTATTGCCAGTGTATTTAAACCTTTTTGATTCAACCATCGTCTGATTACCATCTGGTAATGTGCCTGGTCGTCACGGTTAGATTAAAATCCTAGGTGTCCATTATCAACCGGGGCGGGTAGCGTATAAGGCCTCTCCTGATCACGCACTGGAGATGACTGTGCTCCAAACTTTGAATACGGAAGGCTTCGCGTCAGGACTTCCCGTTCTTGCCCGCCTCACCTTCATCGGTCTTCGGTCATGTTGTCGTATATCCTCACCATAGCGAAGGATATCCCCCCTCCGGCCAAGAGTCCTGTCGCAACCCGCATCATGTTGTTGGATTCATATTCGGTGATGAGCTGAATACCTCCATCCAGGACCATCGGAACCATGATGGCGATTATTATCAACCAAGGGACTTGACGGGGCGACATCCAGAGATAAAGGAAACCCAAGGGCACACCCAGGAATAACCCCAGGTCCCGTGCACAGACCGCTATCTGATTACCGTTGAGAAGTATCGATCGGTCCTCCTTCTGGTGACACATCATGTCCCCGGCGTAGTAGACGGCATAACTCAAAGGATCCATACCCTCCCACTTATCGGCGTTGTCTATGGTGCTGGTGCTACCGTCAAGTCCAACAAGTGTTCCGCTCTCATTGAGGAAAGGGGTAACGAGTAGAATGAGCGCCAGAATTCCGAATATGATGAAAAGGGTCTTCTCCGGCCGGGCGTACGGTCCATCCATCGGATATGTAACGCCGACATGGATTTTAACACTTGGTCAAGGCAATACATCGGATCGCGACCCAAACCGGATTCATCTCAGAATCACACACGTTCTCCTTCTGGTAGGCGTTGATGAGCAGCGTTCACTATCAACCGAGCACGCTTCCCGACAACACACTCCACGATATGAAGAAAACCAATAAGGCGACCGGTATCCGCCCCGCACTCATATGGGCCACAGGCATTGTTCCGCCGATACCCTCCAAACGACATCCTATCCACGATGTGAGTATCGCCAATTCCACCAGGTACAGGCCTGTCAACGTTACTGTCGATGAGTCGATGCCCTGCCCCAACTGACCCAACGGCGTAGCCAAGGACAGGCCTATGCCCAGGACCAAAGGCGCGAAGACAATGCTGGTGGCGGACATCATGTCAGTGAGGGAGCGCATACGGTTGACCACCTCCTCCTTTGACGACATTCTCTGATGGATGTTCTTCCCCATCCTTATGCAGAGTATACCTGCCTGCGCGACATCCTTGGCCGCCGCCCTGAAAACCGCTCGGTAGATGCCCGCGGCATAACCCATCTCCGAGAAAGCGGTAAGGACCGCATGGGAGGCGTCCATCCTGGTGCATCGCAATGAATGCAACAACCTGCCCGTGGCCTCCTTGGCCATGGCGTTCGTGGGATAGGATGCCTCAAGGGACGCTTCAAGACCCTTACCCGAACGAAGATGGTTCCCCAACCTCACCAGGTTTGCTCCCATCTCATCCTCCCCCTTCCTCATCAGACTCCTCCTGCGCATGGGTCCGTCCAATCGCCATCTAACGTACAGACAGACCGGTGAACAACCCAATCCCAGAGCCAAGAAGGGAGCTGCCCCAAGGCCAGCCAGTATCGCTGTCAGAGGTAAGGTTGCGATGATCATTGCCAAGTGACCCGATTGCGATGAAGATTCCCGGGGGAGGGGGTTCCTCATCAGTACGCTTCTCATGTAGAGCCCGACGCCGATGGGAAGTAGGAGCATGGCGACGATCGCAAGATGTCCATAACCCCCCTCCATCCCAATTTCCTGTCCCATTGACATGAGCGGAAGCAGTGAGACGCAGATTAGCGGAAGGATTATCCCGGCGGCGAAAACAGTCATCGCCGGCACGTTCAACGAGGATGCGAATCTCTCCAAGGAAGAGCGCATCCCTTCGATCATTATGCGATTGGCCTCTTCCACCATCTCCGTCCTTTCTTCCGGCGTACGCGCGTCAGAGGCCGCCACCAACAGCTGCATGGACAACGATAACGGGGTCCCCTCGTTGAATCTGATGTCCGATGCCAGCGCCTCCCGTACCGAAGCATGGCTCCGGGTCTCTACATCCCAGAGCATGCCGCGGAAATGGTCGGCCGCGCCACCTTCGCCTTCGGACAGGAAGCGGATGGCGGTCTCCAGGGAGTCACCGCTGTGAAGGGACACGGACAACATCGCGATGATCTCCGGACCCTCCCTTCCCAGATCAACAGCGACGTTTCGGCGCCTCATCTCCCTGATCAGTGAGGAGGCGGCGAAAGGCAGAAGGACAAGGGCGGGGATGGAAAGCAATGCCGTCCTTTCTTCAACGAACACAAACAACAGAATGAACATCAAAATCGATGGTGTGATGATCAGAACCAAGCGGTCATCCTGGATGTTCAACCTCAACGGATTGCAGTTTTCAGTCAATGCCCCGCCTCCTGCGGTAAAGGTCCTTGAACGAATCAACCACTTCATGGGGATCAAGATCACCCTCAGCCATACATGCAGACAAGTGGTCGTTGGCAAGTCGTGTCCAGTTCGGATTCAGCGACTCCCCGTCCTCACGCCCCATGTCCTCCAGGAAGGAACGCATGTCCCTGCGTATCCTCAGATTATCCATGACCTGGTCCTTGGTCATGTCCCATGCCGAGGCGATCCTGGAGAGCGTCCTGGAGTTGATGATGTCAGGGGCCCAATCACCGTTGACCATCAGTGGGCGGAACTCTCCCGGTACCTCACCGATCTCCGAGATTTCCCTTACCCCCCTCCTCATCCTCTGAGAGCCGCGCGGACGGTTGAGTCCTAATGATATCACGGCGTCAGTGGCCATGAACGCCTCGGGACTGACACCTAAGTCATGCACCACCCTCTCATACAGAGAGACCGCCGACTCCCCGTGCATCGTACCCATGACCGTGCTCCCCGCCCGACCTGTCCGCATCCCCTCATAGAGCATTGACACCTCCTCGCCCCTGACCTCTCCCATCACCAGGGCTGATTCTCCCATCCGCAAAGAGAGTCTCAAGGCCTCGCGGGAGCGTTCGTTGGACTCACCGTTGCGGTCATCGGCGAGGATCGATTGCACCTTGTACCCCATCGCCTGCATGACATCCACCGGCAATTCCCTGGTGTCCTCGAGGGTGAGGACCCGTTGGGAGAGGGGGAATTCGAAGAGGCAGGCTGAAAGAAGGGAACTCTTGCCGGCACCCCTTGGTCCGCATATCATCATCGTGGACCTGCCGTCCACCATCAAGGAGATGAGTGCCGCAGTTTCAGCACTCAAAGTGCCGTTGACCATCATCCTCGTCAGGGTCCAAGGAATCGATGAGTGCCTACGCAAAGCCAAGGCCGTCCCGGCAGGGCTCAAGGGTCTACCGACAGCGGTGGCCCTTGCACCTTTGAAACCCATGTCGCATTCCAACGTGGGATGGGTCTCGGAGAACGGCAGTCCGGAGACACGGCAGAGCCGGGATAGGACATGGTCCATCTCCACCTGTTCCAACATGATGTTGCTACGGCACCTGACAACCGAGTTGAAACCGCTGACGCCGTTGACTGTGACATGCACCCGGTTACGGTCACAGGGCGCATCCACATACACGTCCTCGATGTGTGGATCCTCGAGTAAGGTTTCGAGGATGCCGTAGCCGACCGTGTACCTGACCGCGAGGGAACATATCCTCTCCTCATCGGCAAGGGTCCGGGGCGATTCCCGCAGGGACTGCGATTCCATACTGTTCAAAGCCTCGCGGGCCCTCGACCGCATATAGCTTCGATCAGGAAGGACGCCCAAGGGGGGAGGCTGTGAGGAAACGATGTCGATCACCCTCCTCAGCAATGCCGAGTCCTGCCGTTCCAACCGGTATTCATCCGGGATTATCACATAATCGACCTGGCCGTCAGCGGAGTTCCTTATGCTTACTTTGGCTCCCGCTATCTCGTAATGTTCAACCTCCTCCCCCAGACCAGGTCCGATGAGCCAAGCCTCGGAGAATGAAGGTTTCTCACGCATGTTGGAACCGATCAGACGTGTCAGACTGGTAAGGAGTGGGGCGCACTCCTCGTTTCTCTCACCCAATATCCTCATCCCATCACCTTGAACGATTGAAGGCCAGGAAACTCGCCCTACTCACTCCGGTATCATACATCATGTTCGACCTACCCAGCGCATTCTGAGTTTTTTCCAGACAGGCTGGACAGCCACTCCGCATCTTTGCCGGGGGCAAAGCCGCGGTGGGGATCCCGGGAAAGCCTTCCCACGCCATCTCCATCAAAGATGAAGCTGATGACGGACAACCGGAGCAACGCCTTTTGGCGGGACTTTTTATAGACCGGATGACAGATAGGCAGAGAGCGAGGTCCTTGAGAACACTGACAGCGTCTCCGCGTATGACGCGGTCGTCGTATTGTCTCAGCATCACCCTCTCCACTGCTTGATTATCCATCAGCAGAAAGCATATGCAACGTATGCATGACAGGTCGTTAGGTCTCGATGGTCCTTCACAGGCGGTGCAATCGATCCTCAGAGAATCGCCCATGATGCGATGAGGCGGTGCGATCCGTTCCGATCTCCGGGAGGGCAGCTTCACGATATCCTCAGTTCAGACTGTGTTTAAGTCCGGAAAGGCTGGATGTAGGCTACATCCGATATGGTTAAGAGACCATCTGACCTTGCAGTAATGTGGAACTACTGATGCCCGCCGGTTCGGCGGAGGCACTTTCCGCCGCCGTCCTCGGCGGTGCCGATGCTGTATACATGGGTGGAAAACGGTTCGGAGCCCGTAGCTTCGCCTCCAACTTCACCGATGACGAACTGGCAGGAGCTCTTTCCTATCTACACGATAACGGTGTCAAAGGATACGTCACTGTGAACACCTTGGTGAAGGATTCAGAGATGGATGAGGCCCTGCAGTTCATCGCCATGCTGGAGGATATGGGTGCTGACGCGGTCATCATCCAGGACAAAGGCCTGCTGGAGGAGCTGAGAGGTTTCAAGATCCCTCTGCACGCCTCCACCCAGATGGGGCTGCACAATGCCGAAGGCATACAGTGGGCGAAGGCAAAGGGCATAAGCCGTGCGATCCTCGCCCGCGAACTGTCATTGGAGGAGATCAAGGACATATCCTCCCGCTCTGACATGGAGTTGGAGGTTTTCGTTCATGGGGCACTTTGCTATTCAGTCTCAGGACAATGCCTTTTCTCAAGTATGCTGGGCGGACGTTCCGGCAATCGTGGCTCATGCGCCCAACCCTGCCGTAAGGTATATTCCACGTCCCAAGGTAAAGGGTATATGCTGTCGACCGCCGACCTGGAGTGCATCCACCTCCTACCAATGCTACGGGATGCAGGGGTGGCCTCGGTGAAGGTTGAGGGCAGGATGCGCAATCCGCTCTACGTCTATCTGGTCGCCAGGGCCTACTCTAGAGCCTTGAAGTCCGATGATGACCCGTATTCGGTGAATGAAAGGGATCGGGAACTCCTCAGAACGGTATTCAACCGAGGACACAGCACCGGCCATCTCGAAGGTGGCGTTGTCCGTCAGACCGGATTCGCCGATAACCGCGGACTTCCCTTCGGGACGATGACCTTCAAAGATTCCCGGTTGGTCCACCGCAGCGATTCCAGGAGACTGAACGTCGGTGACGGCATCAGCCTTTACGGCCCGGGCAAGGCAGGCGGTTTCAAGGTGACCGACCCTGACGACATCGTCGTTCCTTTCGAGCTTCCCGATGGGACCTACGAGGCCTACCGGAGCAATGACTGGGAATTCGCCTCCATATTATCAACCATCCCGAAGGTTGGGATTGAAGGCAGGGCACCAGCACGGCGCAGTGTCAAGTCGACAAGGATTGACAATGCAAGGGCGCCGGTGCGCGGTGAACTCTCCGCCTACCTGAGTTCTCTGCGCTCGTTGGAGGCGGTGATCGATCTGTGCGACCGAGTCTATTTCGAAGACAACAGGCATCTGCCGCAAGCAGCAGGAATCTGTGCGGATGCAGGCGTGGAGATAGCTGCCATCATGCCCCGTTTCACGCCCCGGATACCGGAAATGCCAGATATGCCGTTGATGGTCCACGATCCCGGGCAGATATCGGCTTTCTCAGATAGGAGAATGTTCGGTTCCCACCATCTCAACCTTTTCAATTCCCGTAACCCGCCGGAGACATATCAGCAGACGGTGTCCCCGGAACTCAGTTCTTCTGAGATCTCCAAGCTGGCATCAGGGTTCCGTGGTAGGTTGGAGGTCATGGTATTCGGCCGGACCGAGC
Organism: Methanomassiliicoccaceae archaeon; assembly: GCA_003557905.1. Taxonomy (GTDB): domain Archaea; phylum Thermoplasmatota; class Thermoplasmata; order Methanomassiliicoccales; family Methanomethylophilaceae; genus PWHV01. The sequence continues at coordinate 23,963 of PWNH01000086.1, forward strand.
TTATGGTGGCGAGGGACCCGACCTTGGAGGAGGGTAGCCTGGTGGATGGCAAAGGGTACCGTTTCCCAATCAACAAGGACCGAGGAGGCATGGTCCACATCCTGAATTCCGCTGACACGGTACTGTTGGAACACCTTGGTGACCTTGACGCCATGGGAATCGAGTCCCACGGGATAGACCTCAGGAGGAGGCCTGCCGACCTTTCACGTTCCGTGATGGAGATATTCTCCGAGAGGGACATGGACCGCCGAAGAGAACTCCGTAAGCTCTGTGGAAAGGTCACCTACGGACATTACAACCGCGGAGTGTAGTCTGGATGCAGCCTCTTCTCTTTTGAACACCTTGCCGAATCATTTAGTGATGATTCGAGGGAAAACGGCCGAGGCAGGTTTCATGAGCGCTATGGTGGCGGTGCTCGTTGTCTGTCTGGGCAGCATGTTCCTGATTCAGGCAATCGCAAATGCACCCGCTCAGGAGGTCAAGACGGAAGCGGACGTCCTTGCGGAACTCATGGACGAGGTTTACGGTGGTGAAGTATATCCGAATGAGGCGCGGCTCCTATCAATAATGGTCGCATTCCTGGACAGGGACGGTGTGAACGCGGTCTCCCTAGAGATACGCCCCTCACTGCCTTTCGGCGAGCGTATGACTCTCCTGACCGGAACCCCCGAAGGTCTAAGGGACGGCATGGTCAAGACCGTCCTGTTCATGGATGATCGTGGGGAGAGGATGCCATATTTCGTGACGATGGTGGTCTGGAAGGATGCATGATCGCAAAGGAATAGTCAACATAACCGATGCTCTGGTCTTCATAGTGATACTCACCGTCGTGGCATCACTGATGGCCTTCACCGGGGGTGGGATGCAGGAGGTTGTCGATATCGAGGAGGTGCACGACCTCCTACTTGCCACGGAGATAAGGCTGGACAGGCTCATTCCCGGGACCTATGGTACGATGCCATTGTACAAACTTTTGGAGGTATGCCATGGTGATGCCGATGTCTATGAGGCTCTTATTGTCTTATGCGAGGACCTTTTGGAATCATTGACGCCGGCAGGGTTCAAGGCCAGTTGGTCGATCCTTAGCGATGGCGAGTCCCATGTTGTAGGATGCACCTTTTCCAATGCACTTATGACCAGTGTAAAGGACCTTCCCGATTCAGGCCAATCTTCGACTTTGGAATTCTCCAGGGTCTAAGCACCGAACTTCTCGGAGCGGTTCGCCATATCCATTATGATGGGGAGCAGGTCCTTGCCCCTGATCCTGCCCAACCTACCCTCGCCGCAGTCAGCCTCATTGTATGACTTACAGGAATCCCTCACCATGTGTCGGGAGTAAACCGTCAACGGCACCGGGTCTCCGGAATGGTCCCCCACTGCAACGGGGGTGCTGTGGTCCGCGGTCATGGCGACCACGAGGTCCTCCGGCATCCTCTCCCTGATGTAGGCGAACATCTCGTCCATCCTCTCGATGACCTCGACCTTCTGGTCAGCCAGACTGTCATGCCCGCTGAGGTCTGCGGCCTTGATGTTCATAAGGACGAAATCATAATCATCCAATGCCTCGAGGGCAACCTTGGCCTTGGCAGTCATATCGGTCCCGATACCTCCCGTACAGCATACGGGTATCTCCAGAACATCAAGTCCGCATATGCCGCAGATACCCTTTATCATGCCCACACCGGCCACGCAGGCCGACCTCATACCCGTCTTCTCCGGGAATGGTACGATGTCGGGAAAAGAACCCGCTCCACGGGGAAGCAGTATATTGGCCGGAGGGAGCCCATTCAACCTCCTGGCTTCATTCACAGGGTGGTCCTTCAGTATCTTATGGGCGGCCATCACGAATTCATTCACCGCCGCTGCAGTGCTTTCACCTTTTTCGGAGGTCGGCCTACACTCCCATATCCTGACATGGTCATGGGGGTCCACATCGGTGACATCCGAACTCAGCCCATCACCGCGCAGTATGAGGGCGGCGCGGTGTTCAGTGCCCAAACCGACAATCACCTCCATTCCGCCGATCTTCAGGTTTTGGAGGGCATCCACCAATTCCAAGGTGTCCGGCTCCTTCACCCTGCCCGCCCTTCGGTCCGTTACTACAAGGTCGTCATCTACAGTTGCGAAGTTACATCGGAATGCCACGTCGCCTTTGCGTCCGATTAGGCCGATCCCGGCCGCCTCGAACGGTCCACGTCCGGCGTAGACCTCATAGGGGTCGTATCCCAACAATGCCAGGTGTGCGGTGTCACTGCCAGGTCTGACCCCAGGCGATATGACGTCCATCAATCCAGAGGAACCGTTCTCAGCGAACCAGTCCATATTTGGCGTACGCGCTTTCTGCAAAGGCGTCCGATAGGAGAACTCCGGGACCGCACGGTCGCCGAGTCCGTCCATGACGACCATCAAGACCCTTCCCTTTTTGGCCATTCCCGTCATCACTCCATCTTCTTGAGGATCCAGGCCATGTTCTCGCCCAGCCTTCTCATCGTTCCCATGCCTTCTAAGTCTTCGACATGGTCCCCCGGTGCCTTTCCGACACCCATCGACCAATAACTTGAACCGACGACGTACATATCGCTTATCGTGAATAGATGGTTTATGGAGTCGAGGGCATGGATGGAACCGGCACGCCTATGCGTCACCACACCGGCCCCGACCTTCCGGGAGAACATGTTACCGTTCGATCTTGAGACATACCCTGCCCGGTCTATGAGCGCCTTCGCCTCGGTGCTGACATCAGCAAAATAGACGGGTGAGCCGATTATGATGCCGTCCGCCTCCACCATCTTGGATATGCATTCGTTGATGATGTCATCATCGAACACGCATCTGCCATCCTTCTTCTCACGGCAAATGCCACAGCCCTGGCAACCGCGGACGGGCTCCCCTCCTACCTGCATGATCTCCGTCGTTATCCCTTCTGATTCCAAGGTTTTCAGGACCTCGGAGATGAATCCTGCTGTGTTTCCTTCCGCACGAGGGCTGCAGTTGAACGCGATAACCTTCATCGATATGACACCTAAATCATAATCAGGGCCCGATTATATTATATCTCTCCATAGACAATAATCCAACGGCATGGTTGCACTCCTGGTGTTGTTTTCATTGTCCGTGTGGACGGCGTTCCTCGCCTACAGAGCATGGGAGAGGAGGAGTGTA
>PWNH01000006.1 GCA_003557905.1 Methanomassiliicoccaceae archaeon
TCGATAAGCTTTTAAACAATAGTTTATACTGGGTGGTATGGAGGGTTCCTGCGGACCTTCTCCAACTTCCCCACCATAAAAGATTCTCGGGGGCCCTCCACAAGACGACTTTTCAGTCGCCGTTGTACTCATCCTTCATCAGGATGTACTCCATGGAGTCCACGAGCGCCATCAAAGACGCTTCTATGATGTTCTCCGACACACCGACCGTCGTCCACGAACTGTTGCCATCGGTGGATCTTATCAGCACCCTGACCTTGGCGGCGGTTCCGGCCTTCTCATCGATCACACGCACCTTATAGTCGGTGAGGCGGATGTCGTTGAGTTTGGGGAAGAAGCGCGACAATGCCTTCCGCAGAGCCTGATCCAGGGCGTTCACGGGACCGTCACCGTCTGCAGCGGTGTGTTCCACGTTGCCGTAGCGGTCGACGACCTTGACCGATGCCTCCGAGGACAGCACCGACCCTCTCTGGGAGTCGATGTACAATCGGAATCCCTGCAGCTCGAATGGGGTGACCTGTTCCTCACGGAAACGGCGCACCAACAGTTCGAAGCTTGCCTCGGCACCCTCGAATTGGAAACCCTGTGATTCCAAGGCCTTTATGTGCTCCAATATGGGGCGGCTCTCCTCCTTGCGGTCATCGATGCCGAACTCCCTGACCTTCTCCAGGATGTTGCTGGTGCCCGACATCTCCGATATGAGGATACGGCGGCGGTTCCCGACCAGGGTGGGCTCTATGTGCTCATAGGTACGGGAGTCACGCGCCATGGCGCTGACGTGCACCCCTCCTTTGTGGGCGAAGGCCCTGTCACCGACATAGGGCATCCCCGGTTGGGGGAAGAGGTTGCTCATCTCCCCTATGTATGTGCTCAGCGAGCGTAGTTTTGAGAGGTCCCTGACATTGGTCTGGACGCCCATCTTGAGCATGAGGTTGGGTATTATCGAGCAGAGGTTGGCGTTGCCGCACCTCTCGCCGATCCCGTTTATCGTGCCCTGCACCATGGTGGCCCCCCTCCTGACGCCCGCATGCGAGCATGGCACAGCGAGGTCCGAATCATTGTGACAATGCACTCCGACCGGCACGCTGACAGTCTCCATGACCTTCTTGACCGCCTTGCTGCAGTCATAAGGGAGGGTGCCTCCGTTGGTGTCGCATAGAACTACCCATTCGGCTCCGCCCCTCTCCGCGGCCTTCAGGACTTCAAGGGCGTAGTCCGGATTGTCCTTGTAACCATCGAAGTAATGTTCAGCATCGAAAATGACGCGTTTGCCGTTCTCCTTGAGGTAACGGACGCTCTCCTCGACTATGAGGAGGTTCTCTTCCAGACTCACCTGCAGGGCTTTTTCCACATGCAGGTCCCAGGTCTTGCCGAATATGCATATCCATTCAGTGCCCGCTTCGATCAAGGAAGCGAGTCCGGCGTCACGGTCGGCACTGTTCTTGGCTCTACGTGTGGAACCGAATGCCACCAGTTTGGTGTGCTTCAATTCGATGTCCTTGGCGCGGGCGAAGAACTGGTCGTCTTTAGGGTTCGAGGATGGCCATCCGCCCTCCACGAAATCGATACCGAAATCGTCCAGGCGCTGCAGGATTTCCAACTTATCCTCGATGGAGAATGAGACTCCCTCGGTCTGGGCACCGTCCCGGAGGGTGGTGTCGTAGAGTATGACTTTATCGGCTAATAATGCGATCAACCCTTTTGAGTTATTGGCCATGGGGCCTCTTTCACTATCCCGTGGGTATTATTTATTATTGACGTTGGAACGCATTATCGCCAGGAGGTCGCTCAATATCGCCGATGCGGTCTCCATACGACCCGCCCCGCGGCCGCTTATACTGATAGGTCCGGCAAGGTCGGTGTTGACCTGGGCCACATTGAGTGTTCCGGTGACACTCAAAGGATGTCCCCTGGTTATCAGACGCGGGGACACCTCCAGTCGTTCGGGGGATATCTCTCCTATGAGTCGTATACAGTAGTTCTGATCGGCGGCCATAGCCACGGCCTCCTCGGTTATGGCCGTTATCCCGGTCACGTCGACATCGTCGTAGGTGCAGTCGATGCCGAAGACGGAATTGGCGAGGATGACGACCTTGCAGGCGGTGTCCACTCCGTTTATATCGTAGGAAGGGTCGGTCTCAGCGTATCCCAGCTCCTGGGCCTCCTTGAGCGCCTGCTCGAAAGGAAGTCCGTCGTCCATCCGGCTCAGAATGAAGTTGCAGGTACCGTTGAGTATGCCCATTATGGAGTCGATGTTCTGGCCCATTAGGCTTTCGCGGCAGAGGTTGATTATCGGCATGGCTCCGCCGACGGAACCCTCGTACCTCATCTCCACACCGTTGGCCTGGGCCAACCGCGAGAGTTCCCCGAAGGCCAGTGCCAAAGGTCCTTTGTTGACGGTCACCACATGGCGTCCGTTGCTGAGGGCGCTTCTGATATGGTGCAACCCTGAACCCCCGGTCTCTATGTTGGTGGGACTCACCTCGACCAGGACGTCGTAGTCAATGGACTCCAGGAACGCCACGCCGTCCACCAGCGGTTCGTCGCCGACCCTGCCGGTGCCGCTCTTGTTGGCCAGAAGCACAGAGGGGTCCAGGCCCTCCTCGGAGTATATGGCACTGCTGGAATCGAAGGCCCCCACTATCCTGGCCTCCTTCCCGAAAGCTTCCCTGATCAGATCCTTCCGCATGGCGATGGCCTCGGCCACGCCCTGTCCCACGGTGCCGAATCCGGCTATGACGATGTCCATGCTCATTTCCCCAACCCCCTGACGGCAAGGATGTCCTTGTCACGAACCAGTTCCTGGATCAGGTCCTCCGCTTTGCGGAGGTTCGCCTCGCTGGTGAACTTGGCGTTTATGAGGGCAGTCCGGCTGCCCGATTCCATGACAGAGGAGTAGCGGATGTCCAGGGACTCCATCCCCAACATGTCGCGGACCTCATCGAGCATGGTCTCCAACTGGGAGGGTGATATCTGGCCGATGAGCAGGTAGTCCATGGGGAAGGTCTCGACAACGGACCCTATGCGCGACACCCGCACATCACGGTCCTTCCATATGGCCATGAGTTTCTCGAGCCTGTCCTTGTCGGTGAGGTCGAATGTGATATTGATCCCGATGCGGTCGTTCATTACCTGATCGCGGTGGTGTACGACTCCAACAATGTTTCCTTCCATTATCGATACCGGTTCCAGGGCCGCTACCAATTGGCCTGGAACGTCCTTGACGTAGAGATCGGCGTTCACCCTCATTTCAGTTCACCCATGGGGGTTGATAATCTACCTCTTGTTATTTATTGCGATTCCGCAGTGAGAAATGAATGGCGCCGAGAGGGAGATTCGAACTCCCGAGGCGTGAACCGCCACGAGCTTTCCAGGCTCGCGCCTTACCAGGCTGGGCTATCTCGGCCTGATTCATGGGAAACTAGTCATGGCATTAAAACGTTTCTAGGGGAGCGCATAATCAGGATTGAGGAGGGACCGTCCATAATGGCGCGACCCAGTATGTCATGGGTGATGCTCGGGCTGTCCCAATTGAACACAATGAGGTCCACATCGCCCGAGGACAGTTCGCTGACGAATTCGATGGTGGGATTGCCCTCCACCGCATCGTCACGGCAGTTCACCCCGTACAGCCTGACCAGGTTCTCCACCATCCGTTCCTGCCCCCGGGGGTCGAGGTAGCAGTAACGTAGTATGCGGAGTTTCGATCGCAACAGGAACCCCAACTTGAAGGCCAGCTCGGTGACAGCACCGCTGCCCTCATGGTCGTCAAGGACGTTGAGTATCGAATAATAGGGGTGGCGCCGTTTACAAATCAACACCGGACCGCCTATCTCACGCAGCATGCTGTACAGTTTCCAGCGACGGAACGTCCTCCTCTCACGGTAACGTTGACCTGCACTGAACGCGAAGCAACCAATGTCTTCTCCTTCTCTCATGACGGATCCGGGAATGGAGTCTAGATTCACAGAGTCCACGATCCAGGCTTTATAGGGGACGCCCGACGCCCGGGCCATCTCCTCTCCCTTGGCCATCAGGCCCGGGTCGCTGGTAACGATATTGACCTCAATGCCGATTATACGTGCCAGGTACAGTGATTCGGACAATGTGCCATTGAGATCCCCCTCTTCAACTATCAGAGCCGTTATCCTCTCGAAAGGTTTGAGACGGCTCTCCTTTCGGACCACCGTCTTCTGCAACTCCTTGGACCTTCCCCCTATTGACACCACGAGGAGGTGGTCCGCCCTCTCTATCATCAGGCCCTCGGCCCGTAGGATCGAACCGTTGCGTACCACTCCTACGACTATGGCGTCGAGACCGAAGCACAGGTCCTCGATCCTCTTACCGATATGAGGGGAGTCCGGGAAGATCGGTATCTCGATCAGATCCTTGGCACGGGGAGCCAATGAAGCCCTAATCGCCTTAGCGGCGAACTGATGTGGGCATATCACATCCTCGATGCCCATCTCCCGTATCTCGGGGATACGGGCCGGATCCTTGACTTTGACCACTATGTAACGGAAACCCCTCTCCTTGGCTGCCATCGCGATCTCGATGTTGCGTTCATCCTCATGGGTGGCAATGACAACTGCATCAACACCCTCCACATCGAAATGAGATGGGTTCCAAGGCCCCTCAATAACCCTTTCCCCTCCGAACCTCTCCCGTAGAAGGTCCAACCGTCTTTGGTTGGCCTCCACAACGATGGCCCGGGGTGTGCTGCTCATCAATTCCTGACCCAGGCGACCACCGCCGATTATCATCATCCTCATAGGCAACCCTCCTCCCCGGCGAGACCGTAGCGATTGTAGAGATAACGGAACACGGTGGGTGTGGCGATGGCCAGGACGACAGCCAGAAGTATCAGCAATCCATAGGAGCCTGCATCAAGCACCCCGAGGTCCTTTCCTATCTCCGCTCCGGCGATCATCAAGGTCAGACCTCCGGTCATAAGCACACCTTGCGAGAAGTCCTTCTTAAGGTCGAGCCGGTCACTGATCACAAGGAAAGGCACTATCTTAGCAACCGCGGTTATGATCACAAGTCCCGGTAGCAGGATGAGTGTGCTCACGTTAAGAACATCTGCGAACTGGAAGTTTATCCCGATGCTGATGAAGAACACGGGGATGAGGAAACCGTAGCCGATACCGTTTAGTTTCTGTCCTAACAGCAAAGAGTCCCGGAACAGCATCGATATCGCCGCTCCGGCAAGGAAGGCCCCGAGTACTGTCAGGGCCTTACTGTCAATGACCGACGATATAGCCACGAATGTGAATATTATTCCCAGTGAAGCTCTGACTCCGAGCTCGTGGGGGTCGTCGGAGCGGAAGAACCTCCGTAGGGTACCGGGGAAGTACCACATCGCCCAGTTCCCTATACGGTACACGACGATGAAGAACACCAGAATGGCGATGAACATCGAAACCGCCAACAATGGGAACATGGAACCTTCCGAACCACGGACATCCACACCGATGGCGTAGATGGTCAGGAGGATCATGGCCGCCACATCGGCTATGACGGCATTGACTATCAGCTCCTGACCCCACGGACGGCGGTTGAGAGCCATCTCCCTGACCACGGTCAGAACCACGGCCAGGGATGTCGTGGCCAGCACAATGGTCACGAACAGTACCTCAAGGCCACCATCGGAGAAGCGGGACAGCAGATATACCAGAGGATAGGCTATGGCCAATGTCATGGCGAACACCAAGACCCCTCTCATCTGCTTCTTCCTGCCCTGACTCTCGATGCGGACGAAATCGAGTTCCAGACCAGAGAGGAACATCAAGAAGATGAAACCGATATGAGCGAGGAAATCAACCGAAGGATAGTCTCCGAGGTAGGTCTCGCCCGTCAGACGCAGGATTATGAAGAATACGGCACCGACCACCATTCCGGCGACGATCTCCCCCACCACCGCCGGGATGTTCGTCCTTTGCAAGAGGAGTGGCATGAAGAATGCCAAGGCGACGATGGTCAGGAGTATGAAGTACTCGTTGATCATACAGCGCTTCCCCAGTCCAGATCGCCGCGGTGGTCACGCAGTGTAGGACGTCCCTCGCGGGCCCTCTCCAACTCCTCGCGTGAGAGTTCGACCTCGATGATGCAGTGTGTCGCATCCTCACAGTTCGACATCTCGTAACCTATTGGCGATATGGCACGACTCCCGCCGAAGAATTCGAAACGCCCCTGTTCCCCCACATGGTTCACGAATAGCATGTAGCAGGTGTTCTCCACCGCCCTGGCGGGAAGAACCTTGTCGAAGGGGCCTTTGGACTTCATAGGTGATGCCGAGGCACATACCAACACATCCGCGCCCATCAGGGCGTAACGGCGATACAACTCCGGGAAGAACATATCGTAGCATATTGAGAGGCCGAAACGGAACCCTCCGATGTCCACCATGCAGCCGGCATCACCGGGGACGAATGCATCGGCCTCACTGAAGACACCGAAATCAGCGAGATGGAGTTTCTCATAGACCTTCTCCTCCCCTTCAGGAGAGAAAATCCAAATGACGTTCATCAGACCCTTCTCTGTGGGATACGGCGCCCCCACCATCAGCCATTTACCGCTGTCATGGGATATCGTTTTGAGTCGCGCCCTCCACCTCTCGTGTCCTTCAGACACCCTTTCGTGTATCTCGGCATCGGTGGTGTATCCGGTGAGGAACAACTCGGGGAATATCAACACATCCCCCTTGGCCTCTTTGACCGCTGACATGATGGCGGCCAGGTTGTCGCCTCCCTCGGGTGCGCTAAGGGTCTGGACGAGTGAGACTCTCATCCAATCGAGGACGCTATGACCATTTATCAATCTTTCTAATGACCGGTGAAAACCTTCAAAAGCAAATGGGCTGTATGGGTATCGATGAGTGAGGAATTCCCCCCTCAGTTGAAGGAAGGGATCCTGGATTTCATATCCTCGACCGTCCGGGAAAGTGGCGCGGAAGGTGTGGTCGTGGGTCTCAGCGGAGGCATCGATTCGGCTTTGGTCAGCCGTCTTTGCGTTGATGCGTTGGGTCCGGAGAAGGTGTTCAATGTGTTCATGCCCTCCTCGACGACCCCTCGCGGCGATCATGAATCCACCGAGGCCTACAGTTCATCGATCGGCAGCGCATACCGCGTGATCCCCATCCAAGGGATGGTAGATGCGTTCGATTCCGTCCTCGGATTGGATGACAGCCTGTCGAAGGGCAATGTTATGGCCCGCTGCCGGATGATTGTATTGTATCACATAGCCCGGACCGAGAACCTTCTGGTGATGGGGACGGGGAATCGCAGCGAACTCCTGATGGGATATTTCACCAAACATGGCGACGGTGCCTGTGACGCACTCCCTTTGGGCAACCTTTTCAAGAGTCAGGTCAGGGAACTTTCCCGACACCTGTCCTTGCCGCAGTCCATCATAGACCGGGCTCCGAGTGCCGACCTCTGGGAAGGGCAGAGCGACGAGGATGAGATGGGTATAAGCTATGAGAGACTGGACCTCATACTGCAGGGTATAAGGGATGGAAGCTCCCCCGAGGAGTTGGCGGAGATCACCGGGCTTCCTTTGGAAAGGGTCATAGAGATAGAGGGCAGGGTGGAGGCGAACAGGCACAAACGTCACGGCCCTCCCATGCCCGAACCGCAGTAAAAGGTGTAAAGCGACAACAAATTTTATTAACAGTGGCGCTTTCACCACATTTACGCTCCCGTAGTGTAGTGGCCAATCATGAGGCCCTCTCGAGGCTTCGACCCGGGTTCAAATCCCGGCGGGAGCACTAACATTCTATCCAGACAAGCGGTTTGAAAAATCAATTCGGGCATTTTCGGTACAGAGCCCTCTGGCCGGAAAACCCTTTACAACACTTTTTCTGTATCGATAAGGAAGAATACGATGATTATATCAAGGAAGCCCCTTATTGGTTTTTTTTGATATTAGATATGACGTCATAGCAGTAACTGGATAGGTCGATTATGCTCTAATAAGGCTGTATTGGAGGTTGTTGGAGCTAATGTTGGATACCGCCAAAACGGTTAAGTCGATGTTCTACCAA
>PWNH01000047.1 GCA_003557905.1 Methanomassiliicoccaceae archaeon
CCGACTCCCGGCAACTGGCGGTGGAGGAGTACATCGACCCCTCGAACAACCACAACCTCGTGTTCCACTTCCCTTTCGGGCGTCGTGTCAACGACGCCCTCTCCCGCGCCTATGCGCACCGCATATCGTCGCAGTACCAATGCAACGTCTCGGTCTCCATCAGCGACGACACCTTCATGATCGCCTCCCCGCGCAAGATGGATGTCAACCAGGTGCCCTCCCTTCTGCGCAGCGACGAGCTTGAAGGCGTGCTCCGCAAGGCGGTCAAGGACAGTGAGCTGTTCAAGCACCGCTTCCGCCACACCGCCGCGCGGTCCTTCATGATACTGCGCAACTACCGTGGCCGTCAGGTGTCGGTGAGCCGTCAGCAGACCCGCTCCGCCTATCTCCTCGAGGCGTTGGCGGGCATGGAGGGCATGCCGGTCATCGAAGAGACCTACCGCGAGATAATGGAGGACGACATGGACCTCCACAGCGCCCGCCTGGTGCTGAGCATGATCGAGTCCGGGGAGATGAGCGTACGCGGCATCCCCTTCTCGGGGACGCCGTCGCCCTTCGCCCACAACGCCATCCTCTCCGGTTACTCCGACATCGTGCTGATGGAGGACCGCAGCGCCTTGCTACGCGAACTGCACCGCAAGGTCCTCAGCCGCGCCATGGGCGCGGCCATACGCGATTTCGAGTTCGAGGACGGCCAGGTCGTCCCCTACTTCCGTGAGAAGATCGGCCACGCCGAATCGGCTGACGGGCTGGTGTCATTGCTGAAACGCTGCGGGCCGTTGCGGATATTCAAGGAACGCGGCCGCAACGTCTATCCCTACGCCCGGGCGGACCGTCGCGATGTGGACGCTTGGTCGCGGGAGCTGCTCCGCGACGGCCGCATCGCATCCGTCTTCCTCGACGACTATCATTTCGTCGCTGCCGACGAGCTCCCCTACTACGCGGCAGCCACCCGCCGCGCGCGGGACCTGAACGAACTGGACCTCAAGGTCCTCGACAGCCTGCGGGACGAGAACTCGTTGGAAGGCCTCTCCACCGCCCTGGAGGAGGGGGACGACCGCATCCTCCGCGCCCTGCGCAAACTGGAGTCGATGTACCTGATAACCAGGAGCGACGTCAAGCGCGGGCGCTGGTACTTCCAGCGTCTCGATATGGACCTTCCTGACCGCCAGGAGTCGTTGGACCGAGTCGTCCTGAGGCACCTGGAGTGCTTCGCCCCCGTCACCGCCGAGGAGTTGGCTTTCTCGTTGTCGCTGGAGGGGGACGAGGCGCAACGGACCTTGGACGACCTCGTCAACGAGGGGCTGGTGTCCCGGGGCAAATTCCTGGTGTCGGAGCACGAGCAGTACATGCTGCGCAGCGACCGTCTGCGCCTCCGTTCCGGCGGGGAGGTCTTCGACCACGCCAGCGTAGACCGCTATCGCCGCGCCAAGACCGCCTCCTACTCCTGTTCCGAAGGCATGGTGTCGTCATTGGTCGCGGTGGGCGGCACCTTGGATGTGTTCCATCGCGTCCCATCGTTCTCCTTGGAGGCCTGGGGGAGGTCACGGGTCAGCGGCCGGATCCTGCTGGGGCGTTTCCTCAAGGGGAAGGTGCGTTACGTACTGGACGAGGATGTCCCCATGCTCGTGAAGGCCTACCGCCAGGAGCCGTTGCGCGACGGCGACGATGCCCTGCTGCGCCTCATGGAGGCCGACGAGGGGATGAGCATACGGCAGCTGGTGAACGCCACCGGCAGGGAGAAGTCGGACGTCAAGGAGGCCGTCGACCGCCTGGACCGCAACCTGCACATCCACCGCCGTTACGAGGAGAAGGAGGACTGGGGCTCGGAGAACTTCTACCTCCCATTGCACTGTGATGATTACGAGGGCGACCCCTGGCCGGAGCTGGTGGCCCGTGCCGTTCGCGGTCATGGGCCGATAGCGCCGAATGCGCTGTCATCCATGCTCGGACTGCCGTCGGAGCTGCTCCGGCATTACGTGACGGAGCTGGGCATAAGCACCATAAACGTTGGCGAGGCCCATGCGGCCATGTGGGTCTTCCCCGAGGAGGTGCCGCTGATAATGGACGCCCGGCCCTCGGCGGACCTGACCCGCTTGGCATCGCTCTTCGACCCCGACATCCTGCCTCGTTGGGGGGAGATCATGGCCCGCCACGGCGACCGCCTGATTTATCCGGTGGTGCGGGGGACGTCCCTTCTGGGCGCGATGGAGATATGGGAGATGTCCGGGGCGGTGGAGGTGCGTTCCATCGACCTCGACGACCCTTACGACCTGGAGGAGGCGTTGGACGCCCTTGACCGCGTCATGCCCTACTTCGCCATGCGCGGTTTTGACCTCTTCAGAGTGCGCGAGGTCATCGGCTCGGAGCCGGGACTGCTCGATGACAGCGTCCTCGCGCTGCTGTCGTCCAAAGGCTACGGCCTCGTGAACGGTTTCCTCGCCAAGGGTCGCTACGTGCCGCGGACCATGGATTGGGACGAGATCCTCAGCCTGGTGTTCTGGAGGCAGCACATCCATCGCGAGAGGCGATTCGCCACTCTCTCGGAGGCGGTCAGCGAGATGGGCGCCATACGCAACGACTCCGAGCTGATGGCCCGTGTGCGGGAGGTGACCAGCGCCAAACGCGGCATGGAGCGCGGCTACCTGATGTCGATGATGGTGATACCGCCGTTCGCATCCTATACCGTCAGGGAGCATGCGGCGGTTTTCCGCGCCGCCCGCAACGCCGACATAGACGCCGACATGAGGATGCTGATATCGGTCATCAAGGACCGCCAGCCCATAACCCGCCGCGACCTGCTCTCCAACTCCACACTGGGCGAGGTGCGCAGCGCCGAGGCCCTGCGCCACCTCCGCCGCGGCTCCATCGTCTACACCGACATGGACAACCGCTACAACCTCGTGCCCCTGCGCCAGATGCCCTTGGAACAGGCCCATGACCAGGTCATGCGGATGATGTTCCGCAACTTCGGCATCTTCTCCGCCGAGCAGCTGTCGATGATGCTGGGCGCGGACATCAACATGCGCCAGCTGCGTTCCTCATTGGCGCGGCTGGAGGACGAGGGCTTCCTGGTGAAGGGCTTCCTGCTCCACGGCCAGGCGACCGTGTACTGGATGCTGGCCGAGGACGCTGGGTCGGAGGTCCCCCGCTTCCGTGACCAGGCGGTCATCGGCACCCAGGACAACCTGCACGTCTACCTGCGCCACACGCCCAACCGCGATTTCGACACCAATGAGAACCTCATCTTCGAAGGCACCGAGGTCATCGGCGCCTACGTCGGCAAGCTGTCCGCTGACCGCATCACCATCGAATCATTCCGTGGCTCCGATGCCGCGTTCCAGGCACTGAAGGACCTGGCCCGCAGCCGCCGGGTGCCGATAAACGACCCCGCCGATCCGGACGTCGACGATTGGGAGATATGGGAGTTCTATCGCAAGACCCACCCGGGCGAGTCCTAGGCCTCCCGTTCCAAGATCATCTCCGCCACCCTGCGCCCGGACAGCAGCATGCCCCCGAATATCGGCCCCATGCGCGGCGCCCCCATGACGGCGTTGCAGGCCATGCCGGTGACGTACAGGCGGGGATAGACCTCGACGGTGTTCTCCACCGTCAGCTTCTCGGCGACGTCGCACCACAGGGAGCGCTCCCCCTCCACCTTACCGCTGGGGGTGTTTAGGCGGCCGACCTTCCTCTCCACGACACGGACCACCTCACAGTCGTGTCCCGTCCCGTCGATGACGTATTTGGACCTCACCATCACCGGGTCGACGTGGAGACCGGCGACATCGACCGCCGACCAGTTGATGACCACGCCATCGACACGCCCCTCGCGGATGACGACGTCCTCGACGGTCATAGCGTTGAACATCCTGGCGCCGGCGGACACCGCGGCAGCGATCAGTTTCGCAGTGGACTCGACGCTGTCGGCGGTGTGGTATCCGTCACCCGCGTCGGTAACCTTTATACCGGCATCCACAAGCTCCTGCCGCCCCTCGTCCTGGACGACGATGACGGGGAAGTTCATGCCCCCGCCCCACATCCCCCCACCGGGGGAGAGCTTGCGTTCGAAGATGACCGTCCGTAGGCCGCCCTCGGCCAGATGCCGTGCGGCGACCAGCGCCGACGGTCCGCCACCGACCACGACGACGTCCGTGTCCAGGGCATCTGTGAATTCCTTGTGGAACCTGTCCAATATCTTGCGTGTAACCATGACCTCGTCCAATGCCATCTGTGTCACTCCTTGACACGGCCATTGACAGCCCCCTAGAAAAAACCTATCGTAGGTCAGACATAACAGGACTTAAACCCTTAAATATCGTTAACCCGATTGCATTCCGATGAAGATACCTTGCGAACTCATCGTGTGGTATGTGCTTCCCACCATCCGACGGGAGCTCGCCCGGGAGCTGGTAGAGAACCACTCCATGACCCAGGCGGAGGTTGCGAGGCGTTTTGGGGTCACCGATGCCGCCATCTCCCAGTATCTTAAGAAGAAACGAGGGGCCAACCCGGAGATGGAGCAGGGCATAGGCTATGAGGAGTTCAAGGACGAGATCTGCAAGTCCGCGGTACTCATCAAGGACGGGAATGCCGACATAGTTTCCGAGACCTGCCGAATCTGTGGCGTGGTCAAGGACAGCGGTATGCTCTCCCGCATCTACGAGGTGCAGCTGGGTTACCGCCCGCCGTCCTGTGTTTGCCCCAAGGAGCGTTGATCCCCAACCATCTGGAACAGGAATTCCTGGGCATATCCCGCCCCGTCGCCGAAAAGTGAGCGACCGAATTCCGACAAGGCCCGGTAGTTGCCGTCCACACCGTAGTTCTCATTGAGGCACCGTTTTATACGCGCATCCACCGGAAAGGCCTCGAGGTGGTCCATGGCGAACAACGACACACAGTCGGCCACCTTGTCGCCCACGCCGTCGATGTTCTTCAGTTCCGTGACGCACTCCTCATAACCGAGATGGCGGAAAGCGTCGATGCATATCTCCTTGTCCTCCACCCTGCGGGCCAGACGCACGAGGCGCTCACAGCGGTATCCGAGGCGGCAAGCGTTCAGCCTCTCCTCGTCATCCAATATCTGCTCCGGCCGCGGGAAGGCATGGCCGCCATCGATGGCATCACCGAACTCCCGGCAGACGTTCTCCACCATCGTACCGATGCGGGAGACGTTGGCGTTGGTGGCGAGAAGATAGGTCGCCAGGCACTCCCAGGGGTCCTGACGTAAAAGGCGTAGTCCGCGGTACCTCCCCACCAGCCCCTTGACCAACGGGTCGGCGCGGGAGATGTCGGCGTAGATCGATTCCACGTCATCATCGATGCGCAGGTAGGCCGCCAGACGAGATGCGGGCACGTCTTCGAAGTAGACGCCCCCCTCGCCCTGACGCAAGGTCACGACACGATCGCCGAGGACCCCTTTCCACTCATCACCATCCTTCCGCCAGCGATGCGCCTGTCCGCATCCCAGCGTCAGGTCCAGGTCCAAAGGGGCTATAGACAGGAAACCGGTCATCTAGACCCTCCATAATTCCAGTTGCGATCGATCCCGTCCATGTCCCCCTACTTGGTCCAGCCGGTTAAATAGATTGTGCGAACCGTTAAATCCCTTCATGCGGTGGTTCGGAACATGGTCCATGTGGGTACGGCAGGACAGCCCCCGGGCAGCAGGGGTCCTGTGGACGCATTGCGAAGGTTGGCAGCCGCAGGCCTGGACGCCATGGAGGTGCAGTTCGTCAGGCAGGTCTCCATGCCTCTCGACAGGGCGGAGGAGGTGGGCAGGGCGGCGTCGGACCTGGGCATCAGGCTGAGCGCCCATGCGCCGTACTACGTGAACTTCAACTCCGACAAGGAGGGCGTGCGTCAACGCTCGGTCGTCTGGACACTCGAGACCCTCCGCCGGGTCGATGCCATGGGCGCCACCGTGGCGGTGGTGCACGCCGCCGCCTATGGCAGCCGCCCCGATGATGCGACCGCTGCCGTCGTCGACGGCCTCAAAGAGGTGAGGTCGCTGATGGACGAGGCCGGCCTGAACGCATTGATCGGGGTGGAGACCATGGGAAAGAAGGGCACTTGGGGCACATTGGAGGAGATATCCGCGGTGTGTGCCAAGGTCGAAGGCACCGTCCCGGTGCTTGATTTCGCCCATATCCACGCCCGCTCCGGCGGCGGACTGCTCTCCGAGTACGACTTCCTGTCCCTCATCGAGATGTCAAGGGACATCTCTGGCCGCGACCCGCACTGCCACTGCTCCGGCGTGGAGTATGGTGAGAAGGGGGAGAGAAAACACCTCCCCTTGGATTCCGGTCAGCCGGACTATCGCCATTTGGCGTCCCTCTCGGAACAGCTTGGAAAAGATGCGGTGCTTATCGTGGAATCGCCGCGTCCGCTCGATGATGCGGTCATGCTCTCGGGGATGATGGGGAAGTGAACGTTTTTTTAACCACAGCACGATAGCTACCGCCAAGGTGCTCAGATGGCGGAACCGTGTCCCGATTGTATCATAACGTCCCCTGGTGACGACTGTCCCACATGTGGTACACAGGTGATGGTGGCATCAGAGGACATGGAATGTCCGGTGTGTTCCAACATAATACCCTCCGAGGCGGAGGTCTGCCCCCATTGCGGCACCGAGTTCGAATGGTATGACGATCTGGAGGAGACGGGACTCATATGCCCGGAGTGTTCCACCCCCATCCTCGTCGGGCAGAGCATCTGCTCCAACTGCGGGGTGGAGTTCCAATTCGAGGACGAGGAGGCTCCGGAGCCCGTCCCGCCCGCCGCCCCCAAGGACGGTCCGGTCACGATAGCCAAAGAGGGCAAGTCCCGCAAGGACAAGGACAAGAAGGGGAAGAGGAAGGGCCGGTCCAAGGGAGCGAAGGAGGCACCGGCCGAGGAGCCTCCCACGCCGGTCGAGAAACCCATACCGGCTCCCGAGAAGAAGAGACCGGTTTCCGATTCCGATGAGATCGACGAGGAGATGGACCTCGATGCGGAGATAGAGCGCATAGAGGCCGAGGAGTCCCTGATCGCCCAGGCGGAGCAGGCGGACCTCACCCCGGAGGAGATAGAGGAGCTATTCGACCGTTCCTTGGCGGAGATGGGCAACCCCTATGACGTCAAGAACCCCACCACCGAGTACAGTCAGACCATCGAGCCCGTGGAGCAGAGGATGGAACTGGCGAATTCGGTGAATGCAATAGTCGAGGAGGCCGACCGCCTCCTCGACATAACCTACATCCTGGCGAAGAAACGGGACTTCCCCGCCGCCATCCGCATGGCCAAGGACGCCTTGAAGGAACTGGAGAGACAGATAGAGGACGCCCTCTTCTATCGTCAGTTCGAGATACGGGAGAGCCTCCGCCATGTCAGCCCGGAGACCGCTGAGGAGGCCAGGAAGGTGTTGCAACAGATGACCCAGGCGATATCCGCCGGTGACCAGGCCAAGGCGGCGGAGCTGCTGTCCTCCGCGGGGGAGGTCATCAGCAGGGAGCGCCCGGAGTTCAAGGAGGCGGAGAGCATGTGCCTACGCCTGTCCCGGAAGGTCGCCACCGCCGAGAAGTTCCTGGTCGACACCCGCAAGATCCGCGAGCTCATGGCCCATTCCCGCGACTACGCCCGCCGTGGTGACTGGAAGAGCGCCACCCAGGTCTGTGACGGTGCGCTGAATCATCTCGAACCCGTCATAAAGAGGGTGGCGGAGCAGGAGCTCGATGTCGTCAAGGCGCAGATGATGGACCTCAAGCGCGGCGACCAGGCGACCGAGGAGATGATGGCCGCCGTCAAGGATGCCAAGGATTTCCTGGACAAAGGGGAGACCCAGCCGGCCCTGGAGCACATCTACCGTATCAAGCGGGAGATACCCAAGGACGCATGACAAGCTTTTTAACGTGCATCGTTTTCCCCTGCACATAGGCCACTGTGGCTCAGCCTGGTAGAGCGACAGATTCGTAATCTGTTGGTCGAGGGTTCGAATCCCTCCAGTGGCTCCATCACTTCTTCAGGTAGTCCTTCAGGATCTTGATGGCGCA